>NZ_CP146022.1:1223738-1529672 GCF_036967205.1 Streptomyces sp. Q6 | reverse complement strand
ATCCCCAGGTCGGCGAGGATGTCGGTGATGGTGCCGAGGATGACGTCGGTCAGGTGCGTGGCGGTGTGGGTCCGGGTGTAGCTGTAGGTATAGGTGGAGGTCATCGCTGGGTCACCGCCCGACGCAGAGCCTCACGGTCGATCAGCGGACCGGAGCTGGCCGCCTTCGTCTCCGGAGCGGGCGGGACAGCGTCGGACAACCGGGCGTGACCATCGACGGCTGCCTTCACCTGCTCCTGGAGCGGGGTCGGGGACGGCAGGTGGATCGTGAAATCGTCGGCGCCCGCCGCGCCGGGGACCGGGTTGAGGTTCTCCTCCAACGTCAGCGCCGCCGTGCCGGACACCGTCGTGATCTCGCAGTGCACCTTGCCGGCCACCAGGGTGATCGGGTGCTGCTGCAGGTGCCCTGCCGCGATCAGCATCCGCCCGATTGCCTCGGCGGCCGACATCGCCTGCACCGCCTCGTCGCGGGACAGCGCGGAGGACTGCGCCACGGTATCCGCCACGAGGTCCGAGATCACCGCCCAGGTTCCGCTGGCGCTGCGCGTGGGGGAGGCCGCCACCTGCCTAGCGCGCCGCACGGGACACCTCCGGCTGGCCCGTTTCCGCGACGGCGTTGTGCACCGCGGCGGCCAGGTCGCCTTCGGTCAGGCTGCCGGGGTCCAGCACCGTGTCCAGCCGCTGAGCCAGGGCTTCGAAGACCACCTTGCGCGTACGGCGGCCGTCCAGTCCGTGAGCCGCCTCGGCGATGCGGTCCACCACCGAGGAGCGCGCAAGCTCGCCCAAGGCGGGGTACTTGTCGGCCAGCATCAGCAGCGTGGAGGCCAGGATCTTCCGCAGTGCCTCCGGCTCGGGAAGCGGGACGAGGATGGCGGCGTCGGAGCGGGAGAGGAACGCCTCGTCCAGAGCGGTGGTGAAGTTGCTGGTCGCGACGAAGAACAGGTGCGGGTGCTCGGCGGCGTTGAGATCCAAGGCAGTGAGCACCGCGTCCGTGGCGCGGTGGACGTCGGCCGGGTTGGCGGCCAGCGACGCCGCCGAGCGGGCCACAGCCATCGACTCGACCTCGTCGAGAATCACCACGGTCGGCACGCCATCCGACGCGAGGCCCGGAACGTACTCGCCGAGCAGCTCGCTGACCCGCTGCTGCGACTGCCCGTGCTCGGCGCTCATTAGCCCGTGCGGGTTGATCTCGATCCGTCGAACCGCGCCTCCACCGACGTAGCGGGCGACCTGCGCCGGCAGACCCCGCGCCAGGGTCGTCTTGCCGGTACCAGGAGGACCGTAGAGCGTGCACAGGCCGTGCAGCGCCGTCACCGCAAACGGCAGGTCAGGCCGCACAAGCAGCGACAACACGGTTTGGTTGCGCAACCGCTCCTTGATCCCCTCCGGCACCACGATGGCGTCCCACAAGGTGGTCTCCGCCGAGTCGGCGGTGATCACCTCGTTGGACAGCACGCACTCCTGAACTCTCAGCACCTCAGCTCCGTCCCCCCACCGCTGGCGGGTCACCTCAGATTTGAACATCATCTTCCGTGCGATAGGTAGAGTACATGACGGGGCGGGGATGCAACTCGACACACTTTCCTCGGGTGCGTCCGGCCGGAGCTGAGCGATTTGACCGACCGGTAACCAAGGTGTGCCTAAGATGCGAGCGGAGTACTCAAGATCGAGAAGCGTCCGCTGATCAGCGGACGTCGACTGGCCGGGAGGCGAGCGACGTGAACGACCCACAACTGGACCCCGGCGACATCGCCGCCCTGTTCGATCGTGCCCGGCTGCGAATGGCACGCGAACTGCGGGGGCTCACCCAGGTGCAACTGGCCAGAGAGGTGGGCTCCGTCACCGCAGCCTCGATTAGCCAGTTCGAGAACGGACACACCAAGCCCGCCACATCGACGCTTCGCCGGCTCGCGGTCGCGTTGCGGGTTCCGACGTCGTTCTTCGCCGCTCCGGCTCGTCCCCCCGCCCAAGAGCAGGTCAACGGCTTCTTCCGCAGTCTTCGATCCACCTCTCCTCGAGACCGCCAACAAGCTCTCGCCTACGTACACCTCGCGCGGGAATTCACGCTTGAGCTCGAAAAGCACGTTGCGTTGCCCGAACTCAATCTGCCGCGCGTGCCAATCGAAGAAGGGCAGCCTCTCCGGTCCGCTGATATCGAACAAGCGGCTGCCCAGGTCCGTAGCCACTGGAAAGTCCCACGCGGTCCGGTCCAAGACGTTGTGCGACTGCTGGAAATCAACGGGATTATTGTTGTCCGCTTCCGCGTTGGCATCGAAAAGGTCGATGCATTCTGCGTTGACTTCTCCGACAGGCCCGTGGTTGCTCTTGGGGCCGACAAGGGACTGCGCGACCGTTCCCGTTTCGATGCGGCCCACGAGCTAGGCCATCTGGTCTTGCATGGTGTCACTGGAAAAATTGGCGACAAGGCTACTGAGAGTCAAGCCCACGAGTTCGCCGCTGCGTTCCTAATGCCTGCCAGCGACATCAAATCAGAACTTCCGGACCGGCTCGACTGGCCCGCACTTCTTCGCTTGAAGGCGAAATGGCACGTCTCGCTAGCTGCTCTCCTCGTCCGAGCAAAAACACTGGGCGTCATGAGCGAAAACACCTACGCGCAAGGATGGAAAGCGTTGTCCGTCCGAGGGTGGAGGAAAGTAGAGCCAGGTTCTCTAGGTAATCCAGAAACTCCGGTCCTCTTGCGTCGGGCACTGGAGCTCACGGAAAAAACTGGTGTCACATCCGGCGATTTCATCAACCGTTCCGGCCTTCCAGAATCCGACATTCGAACCCTGCTTGGTCGGGATATCATCGAACGTCCTCGCGTGGAGTTCTGATCTATCTCAGTCAGTCACTTCAACGCCTGAGTCGATGTCCCGGGCAAGCTGTTGGGCGTATTCGGAAAGAATTCGACGCATTTCAGCATAGTGGCCCATGGGGTCAGGACGAGTGAACTGGAACCAGGTTGTGTTGCGACGCCGAGCCCATTGCTGGCGGACTTCGGGAGGTTGTGCGGCTTCGAGTGGCCGCGGAGCGAAGAGGTGCTCGCCCTGTGTGATGAGCGTCCATACGTAGACAGAAGCCGTTTGACGTTTCCGATCACCGAAGTCGATCTGGGTGACATGAGGGGACCGAGGAAGGTGCCGAATCAGAGCATTCCAGGTGTCGGGGCTGATTGCCCATTCGTGGAGTGCTTGTCGCCTGCGCCGGTAGTCAATTGGCGGTTTGCGTGGTGACTGCAGTTCCGAAGTGAGAGCGCGGAGAGCCCTATCGAAATCAATAGGGTTGCAGCCACTACTCAGTGGCCACCTAGTGTCGCGTCCGCGGAGCACGTATCTCTGAATGGGAGGGATCCCGAGAAATTCTGCGGCGGCCTGGTCGGATCCCCCCATGACTTGTTGGACGAGTCGGATGGCGGCGGTCCTCCGCGCAGTCTTGGATCGCGAGCCCGCGCAACTGGCCAGGTGGCGCTGGTGCCAGTCCGGCTCCAGGAATGCTGGGATGTGTTCGGGCTGGTAGCCGGTTTGGAGGTGGGTGCCCTTTCTTAGGAATACTCGGGTTACGGGGTCGGCGGCCTGGCGAAGTCGTTCGGAGCAGTCGCCCTTGTGTCGGTCGTAGACAACTACCCATGACGTGCGGCTGCGAGGTTGGTTGGAGGCATTATTCGCGGCGCGTGTGAAGTCTGACAGGAGGTCAGGAAGGTCGCGCCTTGAAAGCATCTGGTCTGCGGCCATCAGTAGAGCTCCGCAGGTAGCGGAATCACGTGGGGGTGTGTCGCGGAACCATTGATGGTAGCGCTTTCCGCCCTCGCCGCCCTGCAGGTTCTGCGAATAGGAGTGGATTTGCCTAGCGGTTTCGGCGTCGAAGAGTTTAGAGCCATGAGGCCAGGTTGCACTGATCAGCGCGGCGGCCAGCCGGAGATCGGTGAAATATTTGGACGCGTCCTTGGCTGAAGTCGATGGTGTCAGGCGGGAAATGAGGGACTGCTGGAAACGGAGAATTTCGGCATCTGGTTTTGGCCGGCCAACGTGAGCAAAGGCGGAGCTGTCGTCCAGTCGGCCGGCGCAGGCGTAGGATTTTCTCTTCTGCGTCTGGGTGCCGACCGTCCACCGGCATTGCGCTGGATGAAGAGTGTGGTCGTTGACCCGCTGAAGCAGCAGCCCTGGTCTTTCGTGTGGCTGGCCGCAGTGGGGACATTCACCTTCCAGGTAGGTCTGATGCTCGACGCAGGCGAACACGATGGGCAGATGCCAGAGTTTGCGCCAGGGCCCACCGTGCAGTCGCTGGGCTGGGGAACCGTCGCCCGCCAAACAGGAGGGGCAGAATCGTGGAGAGCCGAAGTAGAGCCATTCGTCTGGCATCGTCCTTATCGGGTGGGTCATCGACCGGGAGATCGGCGGATATCGATCTCGCCACTGCGTCAACGTCAGTGCCGAGACTTCCTCGGCCGTCTGTTTCGTCAGCTGGGCGAATGCTTGGGCCTGGGGCGTCGGTAGGTCCAGCAGCAAACTGAAGGGGATAGTGTGACTGGCCCAGCCTGCTGCACGTGTCGCACGGATCAGGTGCAGGGGCGAGAGACCGAGCCGGTGTCCGAGTCGAAGTAGGTAGCTGACCAGGGATTCTCCCGCCACGGGGTCAAGACTCCGGGGCAGCGGAGGCATCTTCGCTTCATTCCTCATGAGCCCGTTTGTGTGGCAGCCGGGCCTTGGTCGTCGAAGACGGTGTTTCGGGGCCGCTTCGTGCGCTTGCGCTGGGTCTTCTTGCCAGCAGTCTGTGGGTTGGCCGGGATGACGGGCGAATCCGGCGGCTGCTCGGGCTCTTCGCGCCGGATCACGATCTCGTCCAGCAGGTTTTCGTCGATCGCTTCCTTTCCAGACATCATGGCCTCTTGGGTGCCGTCCTCGAGGAGGCGTCCCAGCAGACCGACGATGCCACCGGTGCGGCGCATCAGGTACTCCGGCATGGTGCCGCCGGTGAGCATCCCCACCTTGGCGTTCTGCAGCCGCAGGTGCCGCTCGATGCCCGCCAGGTGATTGACGAAAACGTGGATCTGACGCGGGGTGGTATACCGGAAGCGGTCGAGTTCGACGAGTTCGAAGCGGTGCTCGGTCTGGGTGATCTCCAAGCCGTGGATGCGGGTCGACTCCAGCGGAGGCATGTTCCACTGCCGGGTCTTCTTGTTCCATGTGGCCTCGCGCAGCAGCCCGAGGCTGGGGATGTTGACGCCGGCCAGGATCAGAGTGACGTCCAGGCTCATAAAGGCCCGCACCAGGTCGAGGACGTCTTGGTCGTCAGCCCGGTGCAGCCGCAATCGGTTGATATCGTCAAGAATTAGCGCTTTGACGCCATGGCCGTAGAGGGAATCGGCGACCTGCCGTACCAGTTCCGGCAGCGTGGCCGCCGGGCGGATCGGGGCACGGAAGAAGTTCAGGATCGATGCGCAAAGGCTCTTCGGGGTCGCTGTCACCGGGGTCGAGACGTAGACGACCGGCGCGTGGAGGTCACGTGTTCCCGGCAGAGCCCCGGGGTTGAGATGGCTATGCAGTTCCAGCCACTGGTCTTCGAAGGCTGCCCCGGCCGCGCAGACAGACGCGGTCTTGCCGTAGCTGCCCAAGCCGCTGACCATGACGCCGGCGCGTGTCGGGTCGTCCTTCTTCCTCGTGTTGCCGCTCAGACGGCGCCGGATGAGTCTGCCGACTTTGGCGTGCATGGGGGTGTCCTGCAGCGGCAGGTTCGCGTTCGTCAGCTCCCGGTAGAGGTCGTAGTCGTACTGGCGGCTCTTGGGAAGCATTGACCACTGCCGCGGCGAGATCACCGGAGCGGGGACGAGCGAGCCGAAGTGGGTGCGGTAATACTGCCAGCCGACGTAGGTCTCGCGAGGCGGGGTGCTGCTCAGGATCAACTCGGCGATCCTGCCTCGGGAAGGCAGACCCTCCAGCAGATCGTGGTGAGAGGGGACTCGCGTCATGCGTCCTCCTGCCGGAAAGTCGTGTCGGTTTCTGGGTCGTCAGGGGGCGGAAGCCGAAACATGGGACGCCGGTTCAGCGCCTCACGCAGCGTTTCCGGGGCGACGGGCCTGGTGCCGGCTAGGGCCTCTTCTCGCCGTCGGCGGCGGTCGGCGTCGACCGCGCGGTCGATCGTGCGGGCGTGCTCGGCCCAGGCCGCAGGCATCTCGGCCGGAGCTGGCTCGGGCGCGGGGGCCGCTGTGGCGGGGCGGTCAGCGGCCGCAGCCTGTGCGCGCGCGATCTCGCGGGCTTGGGCAACGCGCTGCTTCTTCCCGGCCTTCTTCTTGGCCTGGCTGGGCCATTGGTCGACGGGGGTGACCGAACCGAGGATCCCCAGTAGATGCTCCAGGAGCTCGCTCTCGGAGTGGATCCTGATGTTGTTCGCCTTCACCTGTGCTAGGAGGGCGTCGGCGGTTTTGTCCGAGAAGGCGGGGATCTCGCCTTCGAGAGGCAGTCCTCGCCAGCGCAGGATGTGCCATGTCTCGTGGTCGGCAGGCTCCTGGAAGAACACTTGACGGCGGTCCCTGCGGTCACTGCGGACTACCCACTGGCCCGCGTGTTTGCCGCCTCGGGCGGAGGGCTGCTGGAAGCGCGGCTCGTCGAGGACCGGGTGGTGATACCAGAGCCCGAGGATCTTCACTCCGCGTCGCGGATGGATCTTCACGTGGTGCTTGCGCAGGACTTTGTAGTAGATGCTCGGTTCTGGGAAGTCCAGGTCGAAGCCGCCCTGTTCCATCGCCGCCGCGAAGATTGTGTTGGGGCTGTGGTCCTCACCCGGCGCCCAGCTCGGGGCGTATTCACCTAGTAGGACTTTGTTAGGTGACTGGTCAGGTTCAGGGCTTGGTAGTTCGCTGGGGGTATGACTCCGGAGGAGCTTGCCGGGTGCCGTGACCGGCTGGAGGATTTTGCGGCGGAGGTGTTCGCGCCGTTGGTGCGGTCGGACCAGCGGGCCAAGGGCGGACTGTATCTGCGGGGCCTGCTCCTGGACGGCCGGCGCAAGTCGATGCAGCCGATGGCCCGCCGACTCGGCGTCGATCATCAACGGCTGCAGCAGTTCGTCACCTCGTCGACCTGGCCCGCCAACGCGGTCCAGCAGCGGCTGGCCCGCCGTGCGATGGCGGTGGTCCGGCCGGAGGTGTGGGTGGTGGACGACACCGGTTTCCCCAAGGACGGTGACCTGTCGCCCGCGGTCGCCGCGCAGTACTGCCCGCCGCTGGGCAAGACCGCCAACTGCCAGGTGGCAGTGAGCGTGCACGCGGCCACCGACCGCGCATCCTGCCCGCTGGCCTGGCGGCTGTTCCTGCCCGGGAGCTGGGACGGGCCTGATGCCGCCCGGCAGCGCCGGCACTGCCGCATCCCGACAGACGTGCATCACCGGCCCAAGTGGCAGCTGGCCTTCGACATGCTCGACGAGCTGGCCGGGCTCGGCCTGCGGCCCGCGGTGGTGGCCGCCGACGCCGGATACGGCAACAACGCCTCCTTCCGCAGGGGGCTGGAGGAGCGACAGCTGGCCTATGTGCTGCAGGTCAAGGGCGAGTTGACGGCCTACCCGGCAGATATCGAGCCGGTCACCCCGCCCTACAGCGGACTGGGCCCGCGCCCGCTTGCCCGCTACCGGACCCGCCCGGTCAGCCTGCGCGAGCACGTCCGGGCCGCGGACCCCGGCCAGGCCGTCACCGTCGGCTGGCGACGCGGCTCGCGGGGCCGGATGCGGGCCCGGTTCGTGTTCCTGCGGGTCCGTCCGGCCGGTCGTCGTCCCCGGCCCGCCGACGATGGCACCATCGCTCTGCGCTGGCTGATCGCCCAGTGGCCCAAAGGCGCCGACGAGCCGGTCAGGTACTGGCTCTCCAACCTGCCCGCCGATCTGCCACCCCGGGTCCTGGTCCGCCTCGCCAAGACCCGCTGGCGCATCGAGCACGACTACCGCGAGCTGAAGACCGCCCTCGGTCTCGACCACTTCGAGGGCCGGTCCTGGGACGGCTGGCACCGCCACACCACCCTGGTGACCGCGGCCCACCTCTTCCTCACCGAACAGCGCACCGACCCAAAAGCCCCTGCCGGGGCCTGACCCTCTACCAGGCCCTCGCACAACTCCAGCAGACGCTCGCCACCTGGTCAGGACACTGCCCCACCTGCCACCAACCCGCACCCTGGCAGCCCTACGACACCACCTAACAAAGTCCTACTAGTTTGTGGTTCTGCCAGATCTGGACGATCCAGGTCGCGATGACGTGTTCGGCCTGTGCGAGTGTGAGGCTCGCATCTCGTTCCGGGTCGGCCCCGCGGTCGGCGACGTCGCCGCCGGTGAAGCCCAGCAGGTGCTCGAAGAGCATGGTCTGGATCGTGAGGAACTGGCGCTCGACCGCGAACTTGTCGGTCTGCCGCAGCACCCGGGCGGGCAGGATCCGGCAGCCGATCTCTCGCTCGACCTCCACCAGGTCGTGGTTCTTGTAGGGGCCGCCGTGGTCGGTGGTGACCGTCTCCGGGGCGAAGAACGGCAGAGCGGCGACCCGGTGCCCGGTGAACTCGGCGATCACGTCGGCCGGGACCCCGGCGTAGGGCCATTCCATGTCCTCGCCCCAGCCGTCCCGCATCGGCAATGGCAGCATCACGTCCCGCAGCAGCATCGCGACGTCGACCGACGTGTCGGACTGCAGCGTGAGCCGGAAGGCCGGCAGCCCGTGCGTGTAGAGATCGAGCGCGAGGGTCAGCGTCGCGGTGACCGCGTCGCCGAACACGGTCTCGCGCAGCTTCACCGGCATCGGGGTCGAGTCCAGCACCAGGACCTGGCCCGGGCGGTGGACCACCATCCGGCCCGAAACGCCGGCCTCCGCGGCGGCCTCCGCTGTCCGTCCGTAGCGTGGCCGGGCGCCTCCAGGCCCGAACCACTCCCTCCAGACGTCCGCGAACGTCCAACGGGAAGGGATCTTCTCGGCCGGAAACGCCGGAAACCGCTCGCGCATGTACTGGTGCATCAACCGGTGCCGGGCGGCCAGACTCAGGCGGGCGCGTTCCCCGCACTCGGCCTTGACCGCGAAGATCGCCTCACGGACCTCCTCGGTGACGCTGCGGTGGCCACTGCGTCGCCGGGTCCAGCGTCCGTCCGCGCAGGCCAGCAGGAGACTGTCGCCCGCGAGTCCCGACAGACGCTCCAGCGTCCGGAAACTGAGGTGCTGCAGACCGAGCCGGACCGCCTCCGGCCGGGGCATCGCCTTCATCTCCGCCGCCTTCGCGTACCGACGCTGGGTCAGCGTCGTACGGTCCGGGTCGTAAGCCGGACGAGGCTCTCCGGGCAGGGCCCGAGCCGGGTGCCCCTCCCGGAACCCCGTCTCGGCCTCCAGCACATGCGCAGCCCGCAGCCGGGCCCGCTCCACCTGGTCCTCGGTCAGGTCGGCCAGTGTCCTCGGCTGCCGCGAGACCGGCGCCGGCCGCCCAGGCGCTTCGGTCGCCGGAAGGAGTCGCAGGTCGGCGTGGTTGATGAGCCAGCGGAACGAGCGGGTCTCTGTGTGACCGCCGCCATCCACGAGCACGAGCCGCCCGAGCTGGCCGTGGACATCTTCAACCGTCCACTCGACGCCGTTGAGCGCGAGCCGTCTGCCCGGCGCGATCTGCAGAAATCCCCGCGCCGCCATCACACCCCCCAGATCAGTGAGCTGTCGCGCAGGGGACTGCCCAGATCAACGCCGAGCTCGCGCTGCCAGAGCAGCCGGACGATGTTGGCCCGGCCGACGGAAGGCACGCTGGTCGCGTCCGCCAGCGCGGAGAACGTCATCACGCGCCCCTTTCGGCCGCCGATGATCGTGAGCAGCTGGTCCCGCATGCCCAGCAGGTCCCTCACCGGCCGACGACGCGACGACAGGTGGTCGAGGACGCTCCAGACATGCGGGCGCCAGCCCGCGACCACCGAGTACTGCCAGCCGCAAGCCGCTGCCATCTCCCTGGCCGCCGCGAACTTCAGCGCGTCCTCGTCCTTGATCAGTCCCATCGGGCGTACGTCCATCAGCCACATCCCGCCACCGATGAAGGCCAAGTAATCCGGGATGTGCCAAGACGACCCGCTCTTGTGTCCGAAGTCCAGCCGGAACGGCTGCGACAGCACCTCCGACGCCCCCAGGAAGTCCAGCGCGACCAGCAGCCGCACTTCCTCCAGCGACTCGAAGCCGTGCCCCCTGCCCGTGGACGCCATCACCTCCAGGCCGGGGCGATGCCGCTGCTTCGCCCGCCAGGTGAACCCCCGCACCGGCCGGGACGACAGCACAGGAACATGAGCCATGTCGCGGACCGGCCAGCAGACCTCACCGGTACCCACCCGCCACGTCGAACTCCACCGCGAAATCCAGCCATCCGCAAGGTCGAGTTGATCCCGAAATGCGGCATCCCCGCTGTACCCCGCGACAAGCTCGTCGAGGCAACTCGAGTCCGACCGGATCCTTGCCCTGGCTACCTCGCTCACTCACCCAGAGCATCACCACCTGCATAACGAAAAGGCCCGATCTTCGGAACTGATCACAACTGTGACTTAGTACTGCAATTTGGCCCCTGTGGGAACCCGAACGCTCAGCGGCAGGACCGAGAGCTCGGCCTTCGGGAGTCAGTTGCCGGCCAGGCCCCACGCATCGAGCCCGCCGTAGATATGGGCCCTCAGGCAGTGGGGGGCGCTGAAGCCTGAGGCTTCGCCGCGGTAGATGGCGATGAGCGAGTCCTTGCCCCGCCACCAGGTGTCAGCGAGTCCCTGGACTTCGGGTACCGGCTCGAATCCGTCGAGGTTCACGTCCTCGACGGCGCTGCCTTTGATCTTCGTGATGCTCTTGGCCCAGTAGCCCGCGTGGCTGGCAAGTGCCAGGGCTTCCACCCATCCCTCTGTGCTGGCGTGCAGCGGCGTCCAGTGGTCAGCGTCGATCCCGAACTCACCTCCTGGCCCGATCATGAACCCGTGGGCCATGGAGACACGACAGTCGCCAGCCGGGAACCGCCATCCGTTCGCGGCTGAGCCCTCCGGGGCATCGGCTTCCAGAACGCGCGGGCCGCCCTCGTATTCGGGGGCCGGGGGCAGGGCGAGACCGCCCCAGCGCTCTTGGAAGGCGACAGCCCGGTCGATCTCGGCATCCGGAATCCCTTGCTTGAGCCATGCCTCCCGGAAGAGCTTGAGGTCGCGGTGTGGAACACGCAGCCCGTGTCCCTCAACGAAGTAACGAGCTCGCCGGCTCAAGCCCTCAGGCGCCTGAGGAATCACCGGCACTCGGGGGTCCGTCGTCACGGCTGCTGCCCCCCGCATGGAGAGGTCGGTGCGGCCGGGTGCGGCGGTGCCGACGGCTGCTGAGCGCTGGACCAACGGACAGGGGCGCCGCCGGGGCCGCCGGTGAGCCAGGAACCGTCGCCCAGGGGCACCAGCTCGTACGGGTTGCCCGCCTCAACGGTGAACTCGCCGCCGAGGGTGCCCGTGCGTACGTCGACCAGGTGGTGACGGAACCACTCCTCCTCGTCCTGACTCTCACCTCCCAGGGTGACGATGGCCGTGTCCTCGCTCAGGTAGCCGCCGCTCCATTCCACGAAGGACTCCTCCGGGTCGTACCCGAAGGCTTCGACAGGGAAGGTGAAGAGCACGTCCCCGTTGGGGTGGTCATGGAAGGCGACGTCCGCCTGCCCGTGGTCCACGGTCATGAACTGACGCCCGGACGGAGCCAGGTCGATCAGGCAGCGGTCCTGCCACGGGTACGTCACGAACTCCGGCTCGCTGTCCACCCCAACCGTGCCCCGGAGAATGACAGAGCCGTCCTGGCCCTCACCGATGTCGAGGTAGATGCTGCCGTCCACGGGATGCACGTGGTGGGAGGCGCCGTGCCCGACCGTCTCCAACTCGCAGCGGGCGAGAACCACACCGTTGTCGGCATCGTGCACGATCCACTGGTCCCCGCCCCCGCGGCCCGCCATCGCGTCCGGCCGGTAGACCCACACCGTCCGACCGTCCCGCGACAGCACACAGCCAGGCCGGTGGCCATGGGGTACGTCAGAGCGCGGTTCGAAGTCCGAGGCCCACACGAGGTCGCCGGCGCGCGTAAGGCAGACGACTCCGTTCAGCGTCGTGTACACGACCCGCTCCAGATCCCGCCGGACCACCGACGCCACGACCTCCTCGCCGTCCCTCGGCTGGAAGACCACTGCGGGCTCCAGCGTCCCGTAGACGTCGGGGCCCACGACGTAGGCGTGGATCCGCCCGTCGCGGAGACGCGTGATGACCTTCGGTGGCGGCTCAGGAATCATCCGCTGAGGCTAACGCCCAGCTCAGGAACCTCAAGAGCCGGGGCGGTGGGCGCCCGAGTCGGGTAGTCGGGCCGAGCACGGTAGTTGGCCGACCGGTTGCTCAGAACAGAGAGTCCCAGAGGACCTTTTCCGGGTCAGGTTCTTCTGGGTGGAGCATGCAGCGTCTGCAGCGCAGGAGTCCTGGTTCGTTAGTGCCCGAGGCGGCGCTCATCCACGGCAGGGCCTCCATGGCGTGTGCGCGCTCGTTGTCGGCGAGGGTGTCGACGGCCCGGCGGAGTTCCTCCGGTGCGGATTGGTCGGTGAGGCAGAGCCAGCCGACCGCCGCCGACAGACGGACTTCGGGGGCCTCCGCTCGGTCGTGCCACCGTTCGCGCAGCCACCTGACAGTCGGCGGGTACGGGTGGGCCCGGGTGATCTCGGCGGCGGCCAGGAGCAGGGCGGCGCGGACCATGGCGTCGCCTTCGGTGGCGAATCCGTTGGCCAAGGCAGTTCGGATGGTGTGGGCGGGGTCGGCGGCGGTCGCCAGGACGTAGGCGGCGTCGACGCGGACGGTGGGGTCGGAGTCTCCAAGAAGGGGCAGGAGCGCGGTGGTGGCGGTGGTGATCGCGGCTCGGGCGGCGGCCACCGACCAGCCGGCCGGGTAGCCGGTCACCTCGTAGCCGTAGTCGTCGTGGGTATCGGGGGCGTGGCGCTGGGGATCGTTGCGGTGGAGGAGGAATTCCTCGCGAGAGGCGACGCCGTGGTGTCTGGCACGGGCGGGGCCGGAGAGGACTGCGAGGGCGGCGGTGCGGTGTGGGTGGTGGGCGTTGATGGCGAGGGGAGTGAGGAACGGCACGGCGAGGGCGGCGGCGGCCCGGCTGTCGTCGGCGCACAGGCCCCACAGCACACCCGTCGCATCCACGACCGGTTCGCCGCCAGCGCGCAGGAGGGAAACTGCCTCCCGGACGTCGTACCCATGGGGGAAGTTACCCCACGGGACGGCATCCAAGTCCAAGGCCTGTCGAGTTTCGGGCAGGATACTGGCCACCGCCGCCCGCACGTCGAACGGCCCCCCCGAGAACGAGGCCAAGTCCGCCCCATCCGTCACTTTCCGACACATCTCGAACGTCGGATCGGTCCGCCAGTCCACGTCACACCCCAACCATCGAATCCTCGGAACTTGATCATGGCTGGCCCGGCGGCCCACCGGAAGCCTCTCGGCGGTGATCCAGCGGCCAGTACGGGGCCAACCGGAATGCTCAAGGGCCACCTACCGAGCTCAGTCACAGGCAGGCACAGGCTAGCTGCAACGCTCAAGGGCCAACGAGAGCGCCAAGTCTCAACAACGCAGCGTTACCGAAGCAAGATCCGCCAACTACTGCGCTCGTCCGCCAAGTAAAAATCTCGGTCGCACGGAGTGCCGGTGGGGCGCCGCTTCTTGATTGCATAAACGTGCATCGCCACGTATAGTCATGCCATCGAAGAGGAGGGTTCCATGGCGGTACGCGCAGCAGTGGCTGGAGCGAGCGGATACGCGGGCGGGGAAGTTCTGCGCCTGCTGCTCGCCCACCCCGAGGTGGAGATCGGCGCCCTGACGGGCAACTCGAACGCGGGGCAGCGTCTCGGCGCACTCCAGCCCCACCTGTTCCCCCTCGCCGACCGCGTCCTCCAGGAGACCACCCCCGAGGTCCTCGCCGGGCACGACATCGTCTTCCTGGCGCTGCCGCACGGGCAGTCCGCCGCCGTCGCCGAGCAGCTCGGACCGGACGTCCTCGTCGTCGACATGGGTGCCGACTTCCGGCTCAAGGACGCCGCCGACTGGGAGGCGTTCTACGGCAGCCCGCACGCCGGCACCTGGCCGTACGGCCTTCCCGAACTGCCGGGCGGCCGCGCCGCGCTGGAGGGGTCCAAGCGCATCGCGGTGCCCGGTTGCTACCCGACCGCCGTCTCCCTCGCGCTCTTCCCGGCGTACGAGGCGGGACTCGTCGAGAGCGAGGCCGTGATCGTCGCCGCCTCCGGCACCTCCGGCGCGGGCAAGGCCGCGAAGCCGCACCTGCTCGGCAGCGAGGTCATGGGGAACATGTCGCCGTACGGCGTGGGCGGCGGCCACCGGCACACCCCCGAGATGATCCAGAACCTCAGCGCCGCCGCGGGGGAGCGGGTCACCGTCTCCTTCACGCCGACGCTCGCACCGATGCCGCGCGGCATCCTCGCCACGTGCAGCGCGAAGGCGAAGGTCGGCGTCACCGCCGAGTCCGTACGCGCCGCCTACGAGAAGGCGTACGCCGACGAGCCGTTCGTGCACCTGCTGCCGGAGGGCCAGTGGCCCGCCACGGCGGCCGTGTACGGGTCGAACGCGGTGCAGGTGCAGGTCGCGTACGACGCGGCGGCCGGCCGCGTCATCGTGATCAGCGCCATCGACAACCTCACGAAGGGCACCGCGGGCGGTGCCGTCCAGTCCATGAACATCGCCCTGGGTCTCGACGAGACCACCGGGCTCTCGACGATCGGAGTCGCGCCGTGAGTGTGACGGCAGCCAAGGGATTCCAGGCCGCGGGCATCGCCGCCGGAATCAAGGAGAGCGGGAACGCGGACCTGGCCCTCGTGGTCAACCGCGGCCCCCGTCTGGCGGCCGCGGGCGTCTTCACCTCCAACCGCGTCAAGGCCGCCCCGGTCCTCTGGTCCGAGCAGGTCCTCAAGGGCGGACTCGTCTCCGCCGTCGTCCTCAACTCCGGTGGGGCCAACGCCTGTACGGGACCCAAGGGCTTCCAGGACACGCACGCCACCGCCGAGAAGGTCGCCGAGGTCCTCGACCTGAACGCGGGCGAGGTCGCCGTCGCCTCCACCGGCCTCATCGGCGTACTGCTCCCCATGGACAAGCTGCTGCCGGGCGTGGAGACCGCCGCGGCGCAGCTCTCCGAGCACGGCGGCGAGAAGGCCGCCATCGCCATCAAGACCACGGACAGCGTGCACAAGACGGCCGTGTACGAGGGTGACGGCTGGACCGTCGGCGGCATGGCGAAGGGCGCCGGCATGCTGGCACCCGGCCTCGCCACCATGCTCGTCGTCCTCACCACGGACGCCGACCTCGACAGCGACGTCCTCGACAAGGCGCTCCGCGACGCCACCCGGGTCACCTTCGACCGGGTCGACTCCGACGGCTGCATGTCGACCAACGACACGGTGCTGCTCCTCGCCTCCGGCGCCTCCGAAGTCGCCCCGGAGTACGCCGAGTTCGCGACCGCCGTACGCACCGTCTGCGACGACCTGGGGCGCCAGCTCATCGGCGACGCCGAGGGCGCCAGCAAGGACATCAAGGTCGAGGTGATCCACGCCGCGACCGAGGACGACGCCGTCGAGGTGGGCCGCTCCATCGCCCGGAACAACCTCCTCAAGTGCGCCCTCCACGGCGAGGACCCCAACTGGGGCCGCGTCCTGTCCGCCATCGGCACGACCGGGGCCGCCTTCGAGCCCGAGCGGCTGAACGTCGCGATCAACGACGTGTGGGTCTGCAAGAACGGCGGCGTGGGCGAGGACCGCGACAAGGTCGACATGCGCTACCGGGAGGTGCACATCGTCGCCGACCTGGCCGCGGGCACCGAGACCGCGACGATCTGGACGAACGACCTGACCGCCGACTACGTCCACGAGAACAGCGCGTACTCCTCATGAGCGAGACGAACGAGAAGACGAACGAGCACCAGAAGGCCTCCGCGCGGAAACACACCGCGCTGCCCAAGGCCCAGACGCTCATCGAGGCGCTGCCCTGGCTGACCCGGCACCACGGCAAGACCGTCGTCATCAAGTTCGGCGGAAACGCCATGATCGACGAGGAGTTGAAGGCCGCCTTCGCCCAGGACGTCGTGTTCCTGCACCACGCCGGGCTCAAGCCGGTCGTCGTGCACGGCGGCGGCCCGCAGATCAGCAGGGCGCTCGACAAGCACGGCATCGTCAGCGAGTTCAAGGCGGGCCTGCGGGTCACCACCGAGGACGCCATGGACGTCGTACGGATGGTGCTCGCCGGACAGGTCCAGCGCGAGCTCGTCGGGCTGCTCAACCAGCACGGTCCGCTCGCCGTCGGCCTCACCGGCGAGGACGCGCACACCATCACCGCCACCAAGCACCAGCCCCGCATCGAGGGCGAGTTGGTCGACATCGGCCGTGTCGGCGAGATCACCGAGATCGACACCGGCGCCATCGAGGCCCTGCTCGCCGACGGCCGGATCCCGGTCGTCTCCTCGATCGCCCGCTCCCAGGACGACCACCATGTCTACAACGTCAATGCTGATACGGCGGCTGCGGCACTCGCTGCTGCGCTGGACGCCGAGACGCTGATGGTGCTGACCGACGTCGAAGGCCTCTACGAGGACTGGCCGAACTCCGACGAGGTCATCAGCCGGCTCACCGCCACCGAACTCGAGAAGCTGCTCCCGGACCTGGCGAGCGGCATGGTCCCCAAGATGGAGGGCTGCCTGCACGCCGTGCGCAACGGCGTGCACACCGCCCGCGTCATCGACGGGCGGGTCCAGCACTCGATCCTGCTGGAGATCTTCACGGACGAAGGCATCGGCACGATGGTCGTGCCCGACGCGGAGGGGGACACCACGTCATGAGCAGCAACCACGAGTTGACCGAGCGCTGGCAGGGCGCCCTCATGAACAACTACGGCACACCGCGACTGCCCCTGGTCAAGGGCGCGGGGGCCACGCTGTGGGACGCCGACGGCAAGGAGTACCTGGACTTCGTCGGCGGCATCGCGGTCAACGCGCTCGGCCACGCCCACCCGGCGATCGTCGAGGCCGTCTCCACCCAGATCGCCTCCCTCGGGCACGTCTCGAACCTCTTCATCGCCGAGCCGCCCGTCTCGCTCGCCGAGCGTCTCCTCCAGCTGTTCGGCCGGGACGGCGCGGTCTACTTCTGCAACTCGGGCGCCGAGGCCAACGAGGGCGCCTTCAAGATCGGCAGGCTCACCGGCAGGCGCCACATGGTCGCCACGACCGGGGGCTTCCACGGCCGCACCATGGGCGCCCTCGCCCTGACCGGCCAGCCCGGCAAGCAGGACGGTTTCACCCCGCTCCCGGGCGACGTCACGCACGTCCCGTACGGGGACGCGGACGCGCTCCGGGCGGCGGTCACCGAGGAGACGGCGTTCGTCATCATCGAGCCGATCCAGGGCGAGAACGGAGCGGTGGTGCCGCCCGCCGGCTACCTCAAGGCAGCCCGGGAGATCACCCGCGCCACCGGCACCCTGCTCGTCCTCGACGAGGTGCAGACCGGCGTCGGCAGGACCGGACACTGGTTCGCGTACCAGGCCGACGAGGGCATCGAGCCCGACGTCGTCACGCTCGCCAAGGGGCTCGGCGGCGGTCTTCCGCTCGGCGCGACCGTCGCGTTCGGCGAGGCGGCCCGGCTGCTGAAGCCCGGCCGGCACGGCTCGACGTTCGGCGGCAACCCGATCGCGTGCGCGGCGGGCCTCGCGGTCCTCGACACGATCGCGTCCGAGGGCCTGCTGGAGAACACCAAGCGGATCAGCGAGCGGCTCACGGCCGGAATCGAGTCGATCGGCCACCCGCTGGTCGGCCACGTCCGGGGCGCGGGCCTCCTCCTGGGTATCGTGCTCACCGGGCCGCGCGCACCCCAGGTGCAGCAGGCGGCCCAGGACGCGGGCTTCCTGGTGAACGCGCCCGCACCCGACGTCATCCGGCTCATGCCCCCGCTGAACCTGACCGACGCCGAGGCGGACGCGTTCCTCGCGGCGCTGCCCGCCGTACTGGACACGGCCGTGGCCGACGGGGAAGCACGAGCTTGAGGATGGGACGACGACGATGAGCAGCAAAGCGGAGAAGGCGGAGAGGGACGAGCAGGCCGCGAGGAACGTGGCGCTCGCCCACCACCCTCATGGCCCTGCTGTGCCCCAGACGCGCACCGCGCGCCACCGCCGGATCGTGGACATCCTCAACCGGCAACCGGTGCGTTCGCAGAGCCAGTTGGCGAAGCTGCTCGCCGACGACGGACTCAACGTCACGCAGGCCACGCTCTCGCGCGACCTGGACGAGCTGGGCGCGGTCAAGATCCGCAACACCAACGGCGAGTTGATCTACGCCGTGCCCAGCGAGGGCGGCTTCCGCACCCCGCAGGCGCCGCTCGGCGAGTCGGCGAAGGAGGAGCGCATGCGCCGCCTCGCCGGTGAACTGCTCATCTCCGCCGAGGCGTCGGCGAACCTGGTGGTGCTGCGCACACCGCCGGGCGCGGCCCAGTTCCTCGCCTCGGCCATCGACCAGGCCGAACTGCACGTCATCCTCGGCACGATCGCCGGTGACGATACGTTGCTGCTGATCAGCCGGGACCCGGCGGGCGGCCAGGCGCTGGCGGAGCACATGCTCCGCCTCGCCCAGAACGATCACTGACGAATCGCGACGGACCGGCCGGTTCCCGGGCCGCGGTCAAGGGCTCAGCCCTCGGCCGCGGCCTTCGCGCGGTACGACATCCAGGCCGCGACCAGCGCGCCCGAGACGTTGTGCCACACCGAGAACACCGCGGCGGGCAGCGCCGCGAGCGGGCTGAAGTGGGCCGTGGCCAGCGACGCGGCGAGCCCCGAGTTCTGCATGCCGACCTCGAAGGCCATCGCCCGCGACGCCGGCGGGCCGAGCCGCGCCAGCTTCCCCGCGCCGTAGCCCAGGGCGAGGCCGAGGCCGTTGTGCAGCACCACCGCGAGCAGCACGAGCGCGGCCGCCGACCTGATGGCCTCGGCGCTGCCCGCCACCACCACGGCGACGATCACCGCGATGGTCAGCGCCGACAGCCACGGCAGCAGCCCGAGGAGACGGTGCACGTACCGGCCGAGCACCAGCCGCACGAGCAGCCCCGCGATGACCGGCAGCAGCACGGTCTTGAGGATGTCCGTCATCATCGACCCGGCGTCCACCGGCAGATAGGCGCCCGCGAGCAGCAGCGTCAGCGGCGGCGTGATCAGCGGCGCGAGGACCGTGGAGACGGTCGCGACGGAGACCGACAGGGCGACGTCGCCGCGCGCCAGGAACGTCACGACATTGGACGCGGTGCCGCTCGGCGCACAGCCGACGAGGATGACGCCGGCCGCCAACTGCGGGGACAGGCCCAGGGCGTGGGCGATGGCCCAGCCGAGCCCCGGCATGATCACGTAGTGCGCGACGAGCCCCAGACCGACGGCCCAGGGGCGTCGCGCGACCCCCTTGAAGTCGTCGAGCGTCATGGTCAGGCCCATGCAGAACATGACCACGCCCAGGAGATAGGGCACGTTGGTGCCCCACCCGGCGAAGGTGCCGGGCGCGGCGAGGCCCCAGGCGCCCGCGACGAGGACGAGTACGGGGAAGACGGTGACGGCGAGCCGCGCCGCACGGTCGGCGGCCGCGCCCGTCCCCTCAGGGGAAGCCGGGGGAGACGCCGAGGGCGCCGAGGGCGTGGGGGAAGGTGTGGTCGGCTGTTCGGTTTCGCTGTGCACCGGGCGATGCAACGCCGCGGCCGGGCGCCCGTGCAACCGCGTCTCGATATGTGGTCGCTACACGGGTTTGGTCGGGGAGGTGCCGGCCAAGCCGCCGGTCGCCCACGTCGTCCCGTCCGTCGCCACCGCGAACGCCGAGACGTCCGCCAGTGTCGCCAGCCAGCCCTGCGCCTCGACTCCCTTGGCGTACGCGGCTGTTGCCAAGGTGTCGGCCTCCGTCAGGCTCGCGCACACCACCGTCAGGGAGGCCGGGGCGCCGACCGGCGGCGCCCCCGTACGGGGATCGACGATGTGACAGCCCCGCTCGGCGGTGCCCGACGTGGCCACCGCCAGCGGTCCCGCGGGCGAGGTGACGACCGCCGCGACCTTGCCCGGCAGCAGCGGGTGCGCGATCCCCACCCGCCAGGGACCGCCGTGGAGCTGGATGTCGCCGCCGCCGTTCACACACACGTCGGTGGCGCCCGCGTCCCGCAGCAGCCCCGCAGCACGCTCGACGGCCCACCCCTTCACGAGACCGCTCGGATCGAGCCCGGACCCGTACCCGACGGTGAACGCGCCACCGCTGCGGGCCTCGGCCCGCGCGCACAGGCCGAGCACCTCGTCGACCTCGGCACGCCAGGCCCCGGGCACGGTGCCGCCCCGCGCGAGCAGGCTGATCGCGCTGTCCGGACGGAATGGCGAGAAGACCCGGTCGGTGTGGTGCAGCAGTCGTTCGGCGGCGTCGAACGCCGCACGGACGGCGGGAGTCGGGCGCCCCCGGGTCGTGAGCGAGAACACCGTGCCCATCGTGTGCACGGTGCGGTGCGGCTCCGGCGTCTCAGCCATGGGCCTGGTCCAGCGCGCTCTGCAAGGACGACATGTAGCCCTCGCTCGTGAACGTCGCGCCCGACACCGAGTCGAGCCGCGCGCTCTGCGCGTCGAGGGTCTCCTGGACGAGGGTCGGCACCGCCGAGGCGTTGATCTGCTGACTGCGCGGATCGCCGGATGGTGACTGCACCGCCCGCGCCGCCGTGATCTTCGAGCCCTCCAGCGTGATCTCGACCTGCATCGGCCCGTACCGGGTCTGCACCACGTCTCCGGTGACGGTCCGGGACGTCGACGTGCCGGACGAGGAGCCGCCACCGGCCGACGAACTCCCGGACGGACTCGCGGACGGCGCGGGGACGGCCCCGGAGCCGACGGCCCCGGACGGCGCGGTGTGCGGTTTGAGCGCCAGGGCGAGGACCGGCACGGTGACGGTCGCGGCGCAGGTCAGGACGGTGCGACGGAGGGCGTGAGACTTCATGGCGCGGCTCACAGTTCGAAGGACTCGTGGTGGATACGGGACGCGGGCACACCCGCCGCCCGCAGGGCGTCGTACGCGGCGTCGGTCAGCCCCGGCGGCCCGCAGAGGAACACGTCGTGCTCGGCGATGTCGGGCAGCGTCCAGCGCAGCCCGTCGGCGGTGATCGGGGTCCGGGTCCCGTCCGGGGCGTTGAGCGCGTACACCAGCCGGGCGCCGCGCCGCGCGGCTATGGCCTCCACCTCCTGGCGCAGCGCCAACTCCTCGGCGGTACGCGCCCGGTAGAAGAGCGTGAGCTCGCCCGGCGCGGCGCGCAGCGTCTCGAAGAGGGTGCGCAGCGGCGTGATGCCCGTGCCGCCCGCGAGCAGCAGCACCTTGCGCCGACGCCGCCGCCCCGCGGTCAGCGCCCCGTACGGGCCCTCGGCCCACACCCGGGTGCCGCGCCCGAGCGAGGCGACCGCCGCGCTGTGGTCGCCGAGCGTCTTCACCGTGATCCGCAGCAGGTCGTCCCGCGGCACGGCCGACAGCGAGTACGGGTGCGAGGCGCCCCACATGCCCTGTGTCAGGAACCGCCACCGCAGGAACTGCCCCGGCTGCGCGCCGAGCCGGTCCAGGTCCCGCCCGCGCAGCCACACCGAGTGCACGCCCGGCGCCTCCCGCACCACGGCCTCGACCCGCAGCCGATGCCGCAGATTGAGACGTACGGGGACGAGGACCCGGAACCACAGCACCAGCGCGGCCGTGCCGCCGTACAGCACGTACCAGGCCGCCCGCGCCGCCGCGCTGCCCACGAAGTCGGCGCCCAGGGCCAGTTGGTGCCAGAAGGCCAGGAACACGGCGGCGTACGTGAGCAGATGCAGGTAGTACCAGGTCTCGTAGCGCATCCGGCGGCGCACCGCCCGCGCCGAGACGAACCCCACCGCCAGCAGGATCGCCGCGCCCAGCGTGCCCTTCAGCATCTCCGGCAGGTCCAGGACGATCGTGAGGAACTCACGGACCGGGCCGACCCGGGCCTGCGCCGCGTACCCGAGCGTGATCAGGACGAGATGGCCGAGGAGCAGGCCGACCGTCCAGCGCCCCGCCGACGCGTGCCAGCGGGCCGTCCGGTCGCTGCCCACACCCCGCTCCAGCCACGGAACCCGGGCCATCAGGGCGACGAGCAGCGCGCACATGTAGCCGCACAGCAGCCCGGTGATCCGCCCGGCCCCGTTCAGCCAGCCCGCCGCGCCGACGACGGAACCGGTGTCGTGCCACCACAGGGCGAACACCGCGATGCCGCCCGCCCACGCCGCGGCCAGCAGCGGCACGGCCGGCGAGTGCCGGGAGGGCGCCGCGGGCGCGCGGTGGCGTATCGGCGGCGGGCTGTGGGCCACTGACACCATGGCGGCGGCTCCTCGCTGGGCTCGGGCTGCCACTGTGCGGCGCCAAGTTCTGAGCGACCTCTGAACCGGGGCCCCACCACGGCACCTGAGAGCGGCTTCAGAGGTGATTCAGAGGAAACCGAGAGATCCTGGGGAGGCCATGAACCCACGCCCCGCCGCCCTGACCCGCCCCGACGGATCCCCCGTGCGCGTCCTCGTCGTCGACGACGAGCCCGACCTCGCCGAGGTGGTCAGCGGTGCCCTGCGCTACGAGGGCTGGGAGGTGCGCACCGCGCCGACCGCCCGCGCCGCCGTCGAGGCCGCCCGCGACTTCCGGCCCGACGCCGTGGTCCTCGACATCATGCTGCCCGACCGCGACGGACTGTCCGTGCTGCGTGACCTGCGCGCCCACCAGCCGCACGTCTGTGTGCTCTTTCTGACCGCGCGCGACACCGTGGAGGACCGCATCGCGGGCATCACCGCGGGCGGCGACGACTACGTGACCAAGCCGTTCGCCCTGGCCGAGCTCGTCGCCCGGCTGCGCGGGCTGCTGCGCCGGGCCGGCATGACCCGGGAGCGGGCCGCCGACGCGCTGCTCACGGTCGGCGATCTCACCATGGACGAGGACGCCCACGAGGTGATCCGGGGCGGGCAACCGGTGGACCTCTCGCCGACCGAGTTCCAGCTGCTGCGCTGCCTGATGCGCAACCCGCGCCGCGTCCTGAGCAAGGCCCAGCTCCTCGACCTCGTCTGGTCCTACGACTTCGGCGGCCAGGCCCATGTCGTCGAGCTGTACATCTCGTACCTCCGCAAGAAGATCGACGCGGGCCGCGCACCCATGATCCACACGGTGCGCGGCGCCGGGTACGTCCTCAAGCCGGTCGCCCCGTGAGGAGGCCGCGGGCGCCGTGGCCGCACACCCTGCGCGGCCGGCTGACCGCCGGGCTCGTCGTGCTCCTCGCGGTGAGCTGCGCCGCCGTCGGCCTCGCCGCCGTCCTGGAACTCGGCGGCTTCCTCACCGACCGGCTCGACCAGCAACTGCGCGACACCGGGACCACCTACCCGGCCAGCCTCGAACACCGCGGCACCCGCGACAAAGGAGGCGGGGACGACGAGGCGGCGGAGTACGAACGGGGCGACACCCGCCGCCAGGCCACCGGCACCCTCGGCGTGCGCACCGTCGACGGCACCGTCACCCAGGCGGCCGTGGTCCGCTCCGGCAGCGACCCCGCCGACCAGGCGGTGACCCTGGACGCCGCCGACGAGAAGGCCCTCGCGGCCGTCCCCACGGACGGGAACGGGCACACGGTCTGCCTGTCCACGCTCGGCTCGTACCGGGTCATGGCCGACCGGGGCCGCGACGACGACGTGCTGCTCACCGGCCTGCCGACCGAGCCCGTCGAGGCCACCGTCCACCGGCTCGAACTCGTCTGCGCCCTCGTCTTCGGCATCGCCCTCGTCGTGACCGGCGTCGCCGGCGCGCTCTGGGTGCGCTGGTCGCTGCGCCCCCTCAGCCGCGTCGCCGCCACCGCCACCAAGGTCAGCGAACTCCCGCTGGCCAGCGGCGAGGTGGCGCTGCCCGCGCGGGCCCCCGAGACCGGGCCGCCCGACAGCGAGATCGGCCGGGTCACGCTCGCCTTCAACCGCATGCTGGGCCACGTCGAGAACGCCCTCACCCGCCGCCACCGCAGCGAGGAGCGGCTGCGCGCGTTCTCCGCCGACGCCAGCCACGAACTGCGCACCCCGGTCGCGTCCGTGCGCGGCCACGCCGAACTCGCCCTGCTCCACCCGGGACCCGTCCCGCCGGAGGTGACCCGGGCCCTGGAGCGCATCGCCGCCGAGTCCGGCCGGATGGGCGCCATGGTCGACGACCTGCTGCTCCTCGCCCGCCTCGACGCGGGCCGCCCCCTCGACAGGGAACCCGTCGACCTGACCCGGATCGTCCTCGACGCCGTCACCGACGCCCGCGCGGCCGGACCCGATCACCGCTGGCTGCTCGACCTGCCCGAAGAGCCGGTCACCGTGCCCGGCGACGCCCACCGCCTGCACCAGCTCCTGGCCAACCTCCTCGGCAACGCCCGGCTGCACACCCCGCCCGGCACCCAGGTCACCGCCGGACTCGCGCCGGGCACGGACGAGGTGCTGCTCACGGTCACCGACGACGGTCCCGGCATCCCCGCCGAGCTGCGCGACACCGTCTTCGAACGGTTCGTGCACGGCGAGGGACGCCGCACCGAGGGCGGCGGCACCGGCCTCGGCCTGTCCATCGTCGCCGCGGTCGTCGAGGCGCACGGCGGCTCCGTCTCGGTCACCGGCGAGGCGGGCGGGACCACGTTCACCGTGCGCCTGCCGCGTGCCCCGGGGCTCAGTACCGGGTGATCGCCGTCGCCCCGCCGGACGTCCCGATCGCGAGGTGCGGCGCCTTCCCCGGCCGCGCCCACGCGAGGATCCGCCGCATCGCGTCCTTCGGCACGGACACGCAACCGGCCGTCGCCGCCCGCCCGTTGACGTGCAGGAAGATCCCCGCGCCGCGGCCGCGCACCGGACGGTCGTAGTTGAAGCCGACGACGAGGGCGTACGCGTACTGCGTGCCGTAGTCGGCGAGGTGCTCGGACTCCGACGCGCGGCAGTCGGCCGGGCGGGGCTCGGTCCAGCGGTTGTAGGAGCGGGAGTCGTTGTCCTGGCACCACCAGGACGCGCGGTGCACCCGGCGGTACGCGGTCCGCGTGCCGCCGGGTGCCGCCTCGATGCCGAACGCGAACGGCAGGTCGTACAGGCCGGTGGGCGTCGTGTTCGTCCCCTGCTTGCGCTTGACGCCCTCGACCAGCCCCTTCGCCCCGAACCGGGCGGGCGCCGAACCGGTCTTCACCCAGCGCCCGTCCGCCCGCCGGTCCCACCAGGTGACCGTGCCGGTCGTGGCGGACGCGCGGGGCGCCTCGGCGGTGACGAGCTGACGCCCGCCGCCCGTGTCGGCCATACGGGCCGGCAGCGGAACGGCGGCGGCACCGGCGGGCGGGGCGGCACCCAGCGCGACGAAGGAGGCGAGAGCGACGGCGATACCTGCTCGTAAGGGACGCATGCCTCAGAACGTAGCGGGCGGCAGCGGCAACGGCAGCCCCGGTAGTCCGTCCAGGCTCTGCCCGATGTGCTCCTTCTTCTCGAAGTAGGCGGCGAGTTCGCCGTCGTCCTTGCGCGCGAAGTAGTCGCCGTGCAGGGTGCGCTCCTCGTCGTACGTCATGAAGGGCACCGCGAACCCGCAGGTGTCACGGACGAGTTCGACGCGTACGACGATGACGGAGCGCAGGCCGTGCCGCTTCACGTCGAGGTCGGGGAAGTGCCCGAGGAGCTCGCCGAAGCGCGGGTCGTCGCGGAAGACGGCCTCGCCGCTGCCGTGCACCCGCACGATGGTCGGCGGGCCCTGGAACGCGCACCACATGAGGGTGATCCGGCCGTTCTCGCGCAGGTGGGCGATGGTCTCGGCGTTCGAGCCGGCGAAGTCGAGGTAGGCGACGGTCAGTTCGTCGAGGACGGCGAAGGACCCCTTGAGGCCCTTGGGGGAGAGGTTCACGGTGCCGTCGCCGGAGAGCGGCGCGGTCGCGGTGAAGAACACCGGCTGCTCTTCTATGAAGGTGCGCAGACGGCCGTCGATGCGTTCGTACGTTTTTCCCATGCGGCGATTTTTCCACGCGTTTTTCGCGCGTCCATGACAGAAGCCGGAGTTCTGCGGCGCCGGGTCCGCCGTCCGCGCGCCGACGGAGCGTCCCGTTGACAAAACATACGGAGGTCTGCATAGTTATGCCTAGAGGGCACCGGCGCGACGCCGCATGACCCGGACAGCGGCACACCGGCAGAACGAGGAGCAATCGTGAGCAGCAACACCGGAGACGTCCGCCTCTGGGGCGGCCGGTTCGCCGACGGCCCGGCCGAGGCCCTGGCGAAACTCTCCGCGTCCGTCCACTTCGACTGGCGCCTCGCCCCGTACGACATCGCGGGCTCCCGTGCCCACGCGCGCGTGCTGCACAAGGCGGGCCTGCTCACCGAGGACGAGTTGCAGCGGATGATCGCCGGTCTCGACCAGCTGGAGGCGGACGTCGCGGACGGCTCCTTCGTGGGCACCATCGCCGACGAGGACGTCCACACCGCCCTGGAGCGCGGCCTGCTGGAGCGCCTCGGCCCCGACCTCGGCGGAAAGCTGCGCGCGGGCCGCTCGCGCAACGACCAGGTAGCGACGCTGTTCCGGATGTACCTGCGCGACCACGCCCGGATCATCGGCGGCCTCGTCGCCGACCTCCAGGAAGCCCTCGTCGGGCTCGCCGAGGCGCACCCGGACGTCGCGATGCCCGGCCGCACGCACCTCCAGCACGCCCAGCCGGTGCTCTTCGCCCACCACGTCCTGGCGCACGTGCAGTCCCTGTCCCGGGACGCGGAGCGGCTGCGGCAGTGGGACGAGCGGACGGCGGTCTCCCCGTACGGCTCGGGCGCGCTCGCCGGTTCCTCGCTCGGCCTCGACCCTGAGGCGGTGGCGAAGGACCTCGGCTTCGAGCACGGCAGTGTCGCGAACTCCATCGACGGCACGGCGTCGCGCGACTTCGTCGCCGAGTTCGCCTTCATCACCGCGATGATCGGGGTGAACCTCTCCCGCGTCGCGGAGGAGATCATCATCTGGAACACGAAGGAGTTCTCCTTCGTCACGCTCCACGACGCCTTCTCCACCGGCTCGTCGATCATGCCGCAGAAGAAGAACCCGGACATCGCCGAGCTGGCGCGGGGCAAGTCCGGCCGCCTCATCGGCAACCTCACGGGCCTGATGGCGACCCTCAAGGCCCTTCCGCTCGCGTACAACCGCGACCTCCAGGAGGACAAGGAGCCGGTCTTCGACTCCTGCGACCAACTGGAGATCCTGCTCCCGGCGTTCACCGGCATGATGGCCACCCTCACGGTCAACCGCGAGCGCATGGAGGAGCTGGCCCCGGCCGGCTTCTCGCTCGCCACGGACATCGCCGAGTGGCTGGTCAAGCAGGGCGTGCCGTTCCGCGTGGCGCACGAGGTCGCGGGCGAGTGCGTGAAGGTCGCCGAGGCCGACGGCAAGGAGCTGGACGAGCTCACCGACGACCAGTTCGCGAAGATCTCCGAGCACCTCACGCCGGAGGTGCGTTCGGTCCTGAACGTGCCGGGGGCGCTGGCCTCCCGCTCCGGCCGAGGCGGCACGGCGCCCAGCGCGGTCGCCGCCCAACTCGCCGAGGTCAAGCAGGACCTGACGGTGCAGCGGACCTGGGCGGACGCGAAGAAGTAGTCCCCGCACGGCGATCCACGCGGCCCGGCCCCTTCGGGGGACCGGGCCGCGTCGCGTTGTCAGTGGTCACCTCTACAGTTCGAGCAGTTGATCAGCACGGGCTGTCGGGGAGGCAGTTGTGGGGTGGATGGTGGCGGGCGACTATGAGGTCGCCCTGGACGAGACCGGCAAGGTCGTCTGCCGGAACGGCAAGGGGAGGCTGCTGAAGTCGGTCCCGCCGAAGATCGCCGACGAGCCGGCCGTGGTGGGCCTGCGCCAGCTCACCGAGTGGCTGGAGCGCCACGAGCGCGAGGCCCGCGACCAGGTGGAGAACTGGATGACGCGGTCCCTGCCCGTCCCCGCCGCCGTCCTCGCCCGGGTCTGGCCCGACCCCGCCTGGCGCGCCGCCCTCCAGGACCTCGTGGTCACCGGGGAGGACGGCACGGTCGCCGGCTTCCTGCGCGACGCGGACGCGGAGCGCGGCATCGGCCTCGTCGACCTGGACGGCGACACGGTCCGCGTCAGCCCCGAGCAGATCCGCATCCCGCACCCTGTGCTCCTCGAAGACCTCGACGAACTGCGCGAGTTCGCGGTGGAGCTCGGCGTCGGGCAGGGCGTCCAGCAGCTGTTCCGCGAGACCTATGTGCGCGGCGCCGACCGCGACCTGTCGGCCAAGGCCGTCGACGACTACGAGGGCGGCGTGTTCAAGGAGCTCCGCTTCCTCGTGGGCCGCGCCACCTCGCTCGGCTACCGCGTCCGCGGCGGCCAGGCGGTGCTGCCCGTCCTCGAAGCGGGCCGCGGCGTCGAGGCCCGCGTCTGGGTCGGTGACTACGAGGGCTACGAGGAGACCGAGACGGGCCCCCTGACCTGGACCACCCCGCAGGGCGCCGCACTGCCCCTCGGCGAGGTCGGCCCGGTCGCCTGGTCCGAGGGCATGCGCATGGCCGCCGCCCTGTACGCGGGCCGCGTCCTCGAGGACACGGAGCAGGCGGCATGAGCACCCACGACGACCAGCACGACCAGCACGACCAGCACGGGAATACGGGGGACACGAGCATGCGGGCAGAGACGGGTACGGACACGGGCGTACTGCTGGAGGCGGGCGCCGTCCTGCCGCCCGGCACCCACCGGGGCGAGGACGCCGACGCGCTGACGGTCCGCGCGTACGCGCACCCCGTCCTCGAAGGCCGCACCGTCGTCCGCCTGGTGCCCGAGACCCTCGGCGAGGCCGAGGACCTCGCCCTCGATTTCCTCGGACTGCACCGCACCGCGCTGCACAGCGGCCTCGGCCAGGTGCGCCGCGAGACGCTCGGCTTCCCCGCCTGGCCCCTCGTCCACGACCCGGCCAACGGACACCACGCGCTGGCCCTCGTCAAGGACGTCGAGCGGTACTCCCGGATGGCCAAGTCCCGCGCGGGCGCCGCGAAGGAGGGCTTCGAAGCACTCGGCGAGCGCCTCGGCCGCTCCGTGCCGCACTTCCTGCCCACCTTCTACGAAGAGGCCGGACGCGCCTTCCTGCGCCACGAGAACACCACCTACGCGGCGACCTTCTTCGGCAAGGCCCGCGAGGCCGAGCGGGTGCACAGCCTCGCCGTCGACGAGGAGCGGCAGCGCGCCGTGTTCCTGGAGTTCGCCTTCGCCGGGGCGCTCACCGTCAAGGCGCTCAAGGACCACGTCGGCGACCTCACCCGCCGGCTCAGCCCCGAGGCCGCCTGGCGGCAGTACCGGCAGCTCGTCGTCGAGCGGTGCGGCGCCGGCATGCCGCCGTACGCGGCGCTGCCGCAGGACGCGCGCCGCCTCATCAAGGGCGCGGGCCTGGACCGCGTCACC
Source organism: Streptomyces sp. Q6 (assembly GCF_036967205.1). Taxonomy (NCBI): domain Bacteria; kingdom Bacillati; phylum Actinomycetota; class Actinomycetes; order Kitasatosporales; family Streptomycetaceae; genus Streptomyces; species Streptomyces citrinus. The sequence goes on along the minus strand of NZ_CP146022.1, from coordinate 1,500,206 downwards.
GAGGAGACCGCACTCCTCGCCGAACTCATCGCCTCCCCGGCCGTGGTGCGCGCCCCCGCCTCGTTCTGGACGGCCTACCGGGCCACGCTCGTCGTCCTCGCCCACGAGCGACCGGCCGTGCGCGCCCGGCTGCTGGAGTTCGTGCCGACCGGCCTCGGCCGGGGCGCCGCCGCCGAGCGGCAGTGGCTCGACCTGCTCGCCGAGTCCGGTGCCGAGGCACTGCTCACCGCCCCCGAGGCGACCCCGGACGTGGACGCGGGCGGCTGGCTGTCCCGCTGGGCCGCGCACCTCCAGGGCGGCTGGCGCGGCAAGCGCCGCACCCCGCTGACGTACGCGCTCGTGGAGCGCATGGCGGCCCGGCTCGTCGCCGAGGGGCGGCCGGTGGACCTGGACCGTGCCGGGACCGCCTGGCACACCAGGATGGACCTCGACCTCGCCGACCTGTGCCTCTCCCTCGGCGTCCCGCTCACCGACCCCCACCCCGACCCGGAGCCGAACGCCTACGGCAGGCGCCGCGGCCTCGGACTCGACGAGTGGCTCGACGGGACCGACGAGGACCGCCGCGACCTGGCCGCGCTCGCCGCCGACCCGCGCTTCGCGCCGCTGCTGCGGGCCGAGATCGGCTTCGGCCGGTGGAACCACCGGCACACCGGATTCGTCGCCGGGCACCCCGTGCTGCGCGGCGTACTGGGCGACTGGCTCGACGAGCAGGCCGACGCGCTCACCCGCGCCGCCGGACTGCCCGGCGCCGAGTCCGCCCTGAACCACCTGCGGCGCTTCCGCTCCGTCGCCGCCGACGTCAACCCCGCCGCCGTGGACCGCGTCCGCCGCCACGACCTCACCCGTCACCTCGCCCGCACCCTGCGCGCCGGGATCGTCGACGAGCTGGGCTGGCCCGCGCTCGACGAGGCGATGCGCCGGCTCGGCCCCGCGCCCAGGATCCGGCACGGCCAGCCGTACGTGATCCAGGAGGCGTGGCCCGCGCTGATCGTCGCCCACCGCGACAAGGCCGTCGTCGTCGGCCCGGACGGCATCCTCCTGGAGCACGAGCTGCGCGTGCCCGGCGCCGCCGACGACTGGAGCAGCCGGGCCTTCCGGTACGTCGACGGGGATCTGCTGGTCGCCTGGTGGGAGAGCGGCGGCGCCCGTGCCTACTGGACCTCGCGCCCCGGCCACGTCTTCGAACCCGTCATGCACCGCAGCCTCTTCTGGCAGCACCAGGCCGTCGACGCGAGCGTGCCGCTGCCCGCCGGCGGCCGCACCACCGGCGCCCGCCCGCTGCACGCGGGCGACACCCAGGTGCCCGAGAGCCACCAGATCATCGGTGACGGCGTCGGCCACTGGCGCCGGCGCGTGACCAGCACCGGATCGTCCTGGATCGAGTACGACGCGGCGACCGGCGCCACCGGACGGGCCTCGCTGCCCGGCCACTTCGCGGCCGCTGTACGCGACGACAGCCCCCTGCGCCTCGCCGACTGCCATCTGCTCCCGCTCCAGCCCGGCCTCGAAGGCACCCCCCTCGGCACCGACGGCACCGTCGTCGGCCACTGGGTCCGCGCCGACGGCGACCACCTCACGGCGGGCACCCCGGGCGGCGGCACCGTCTCGCTCCTGGACCGCGGGGGTGTCGTGCCCGTCGGCGCGCTGCGACTGCCCGGCGGAGCGACGCCGGTGCTCGGCGTGCTGGGCGGCGGACTCGGGCTGTACGAGGACGGGACGGCGCCCGCGGACGGCGCGTTCGGCTCCGTGCACAGAGGGCCCGGCGGCGGGCGGTACGCGGCGGGCACGCCCTCGTGCCGCCGCTGCCGTTCTGGCACGCGCTGCGGTCCCGCGACGAAGCGGGCTCCAAGGCGCTGCGCGACTGCGCCGACGCGACGGCCGCCGCCCTCGTCGACGAACTCGCGGCGATCCACGTGGAGCACAGCGCCGCCACCCGCGGCGAGCGCACCGACGAACAGCGCGCCCAGGACGCCCTGGAGCTGCGCGCCCGGTCGACCGCCGCCGTCGCCCGCGCCCTGCCCGGCGTCACCGACCCGGCGCTGCGCGAGGGCATCACCTCCATCGCCGGTGTCGCACTTCAACTGTGCGTGTCCGCACGGCAGTTCACCGATCCGGAACCGGCCGACGCATCGACCGCCGGGGCTCAGCGGCCGCCTCGCGACATGTACGCGGACTTCACTCCCGAACACGGCAGCGACACCCTGCTGCTGAGGGCGGTCCGTACCGTCGTCGGCCACGGCGTGACCGGCCACTGGTCCGGCGACGTGCCGCACGCGCTGCGCCAGATCAAGGCCGTCGGCGACGTCCTGTCCGGCCTCCCGGCGAGCGGCCCCGCCCCGCACCGCGGCACCCCGCCGCTCGCCAACGGCTGGACGCGCGACGACGGCACCGTCCCGGCCGGCGGAGCCGGCTGGCCGCGGCTGCTGCCGCATCTGACGGCCCTCGCCCGCCGGGCCACCGTGCCGTTCACGGACGAGTCCGAACGCACCGCGCTGCTCCACCTCTTCGACGCCCTCGCGAGCGGCCCGCTCGCCGCGGGCACCGCCACCCTGCGCCGCGTCGTCCTGCGGGAACAGCCCCTGAAGCAGGGCCAGACGCCCCAGCGCAGGGGAGAGGTACACCGCTGCGGCGAGCGCACCGTCGTCCTGCTGCACAGCGAGAACGTGTACGACAGCACCTACCAGCACCGCACCGTGGAGTGGATCGGCCTCGACCACGACCCGAGCGGAGCCTTCGGCGCGGTCGGCCACTTCACGGTGCACCGCAGCGAGCCCCTGGCGGCGAGCCTCGGCGGCGACCGGCTGACCGAACTCGCCGCGCTCGTGCGGGAGTTCGGGCCCGTGGCCTGGAGCCCCGACGCCGTCGCCGAGCTGGCCGCCGCTCCCGGCTGCGGACCGGCGCAGGCCGCGCTGCTCCTCCTGGGACGCCCCGGCGGCACGCTCACCGCGGACGACCTGGCCGAGTGCCGCGACGTCGCCGGACTCACCCGGACCCAGGTCGAGGCCGGTGAACAGCGCCTGCGCGCGCTGCCCGCCGACGCGCGGTACGAGGTCGCCGCGGCGCTGCTGCCCGCCGACACCGCCGCCCTGTGGCGCACCGGGCCCGACGTGGCCGCCGCGCGCGCCGGGTGGACCGAGCGGTTCGGCGGCCTCGTACGGCTCACCGAGGACGTGGACACCGTGGCCCTCGGCATCCCCGACCTGTCCGCCACGGAAGCCGTCCTGAACCCCGACCGTCACGCCTGGCTGTCCCGCACCACCACCCAGCGCGTCGCCGAACAGGGGCGGCTCACGGCGGACGCCCCCGAGGCGCTGCCCCGCCCGCGCACCCTCACCGCGGCGGTCGACGGCCTCGCCGCCCTCGCCTACGGACTGCCGTACGGGCACCCGCTGCGGGCCGTGCTGCCCGCCGGCCAGGTTGCGCTGCGTGCCCGGCTCGCCGACCCCGGCCTCTTCCTGGACTGCGGACTGTCCTGGCCCGAGAAGGGCCGCGCCACGACCGCCGCCCGGCTCCGCACGGCGTACGGGCTGCCCGAGGCGGGCGGCGAGGACGCGGACGGACTCACCCGCGCCGGGGCCGCGTTCGTCCTGCACCCCGCGCACGGCGACCGCGAGATGACACTGCTGCGGCCGGCCGGGCTCACCGGGCCCGACGACCCGGCGATCGGACTGGTCGAGGGCATCGTCGGCTCCGGCGCGGCGCGCATGCTGCGCCGCATCGCCGCCCTGCTCGGCGGCGACCTCACCCGCGCCCTCGCCGCCGACGGCGACTTCGAGGGCCCGGCCCAGGACCCCACGCGCAGCGTGCCCGCCCTCGTCACCGAGGTCGCCGCCGACCGCGGCATCGGAGCGGACGCCGCCGCGCTGTACCTCCAGCTCCTCGCCCTGCCCGACCCCACGGACCGGAGCACGGCCCGCTGGACGGGCTGGAAGCCGGCCCGCCTCAAGAAGGCCCGCGCCGAACTCGCCGCCACCGATCTGGTCGTCGAGGCCAAGCGCGCCCGCGCCGGGCGCGGCCTCTTCCTGCCGGGCCCCTGGCTCGCCCTCAAGGCTCCGGCCCTGCCCCTCGAAGGATGGAAGAGCGGGTTCTACGACGTGACGGGACACACCAGGACCGTGCCTCTGCTGCCCGTTCCCGAACTGTTCGCCCGCGCCTGGGAGCGGGTCCGCTCCGGAGACGTACCGGCCTACGAGGAACTGACCACGCGGGCGACCCGGAAGGGGCGGGCCCGTGGCTGATCCCGCACCGCACCCGACTTCCGCACCCGCCGCACGCCCGAGCGCCCCGAGGGGATCCCGCTGATGACGCCGACCACCACCGCACCGACCACCACCGCCCCGACCAGCACCGCACCGGCCCGCCAGATCGTGCCGCCCGAGGAGCTGTACGCGCGGGAACTCGCCTTCCTCGCCGCCCACGACGAAGGGCCCCGGCCGCCCGGCTGGGCGCTGACGCCCCGCGCGGTCGTCACGTTCGTCATGGGCACGGACCAGCCCCTGACCCTGCCCGAAAAGACGGCCGCACCGGAGGGGACGCCGCGCAGACTGGCGATCCGGCGCAAGTTCGTGGGGGAGCGGGCCCTCGTCGAGCGGTGCGTGGTGACGCTGGCGGGCGAGCGCGGCCTGCTGCTCGTCGGCGAGCCCGGCACCGCCAAGTCGATGCTCTCCGAACTGCTCGCCGCGGCCATCTCGGGGACCAGCGCGCTGACCGTCCAGGGCACCGCGGGCACCACCGAGGACCAGCTCAAGTACGGCTGGAACTACGCGCTGTTGCTGGCGCAGGGTCCCAGCCCGCAGGCGCTGGTGCCGTCGCCGGTGCTCACGGCGATGCGCACGGGGGCCGTCGCCCGCGTCGAAGAGGTCACCCGCTGCCTGCCCGAGGTCCAGGACGCGCTGATCTCGCTGCTCTCCGAGCGGCGCATGGCCGTGCCCGAACTCGCCGGGACGGACCACGCCCAGGCGTACGCCGCCCCGGGCTTCAACGTGATCGCCACGGCCAACCTCCGCGACAAGGGCGTCTCCGAGATGTCCGCCGCGCTCAAGCGCCGGTTCAACTTCGAGACCGTCGGCCCGATCGGCGACTTCGACGCCGAACTCGACCTGGTCCGCAGCCAGTCCAGGGCGGCCGTGGAGCGGTCGGGCGCGGAGTACCGCCTCGACGACACCGTCCTCGACATCCTCGTGACCGCGTTCCGCGAACTGCGCACCGGGCGGTCCGCCGAAGGCTGGGAGATCGAGCGCCCCTCGACGGTGATGAGCACCGCCGAAGCCGTCGCCGTCGCCGCGGCCCTCGGCCTGGCCGCGGCCTACTTCCCGGGCGACCGGGACGCCCTCGCCCTGCTCCCCGGCCACCTCACCGGAGTCGTGCGCAAGGACGACCCCGCCGACGCGGCCCGGCTCCTCGGCTACTGGGACGGCGCGGTGCGCCGCCGCGCCGAGGAGGGTTCCGCCAGTTGGCGCGCCCTGTGGGACCTGCGACCGGTACTGGAGGACTGACCGACATGACCGCCGCCGTGCCGTTCCCGCACGCCCCGGACGACGCGGTCGCGGCGCTCACCGCGCCCGACGGGCCGTACCTCATCGGCGTGCGCCATCACTCGCCCTCGCTCGCCGCCGCCGTGCCCCGGCTCCTGGACGCGGCGCGGCCCGATGTGCTGCTCGTCGAACTGCCCGCGGAGACGCAGGAGTTCCTGGGCTGGCTGGCCGACGAGGAGACCGTCGCGCCGGTCGCGCTGGCGGCGGTCCTCACCATGGACGAGACGGGTGGCGAGGCGGGCGGCGGCGCGGCGGCGGGGCCGGGCCGCCCCGCCTTCTACCCCTTCGCGGACTTCTCGCCGGAGCTGGCCGCGTTGCGCTGGGCCAGGCGGGCGGGCGTGCCCGTGGTCGCCTGCGACCTGCCGCTGACCGACCCCGCCTGGCGTGAGCCGCGCGGGACCGGCCCGGCACCGCGGGGCGGCCGTCGCCTTCAGGACGCCCTGCGCGAGGGCGTCACCGGCCGCGCCGACGACGACCTGTGGGACAGGCTCGTCGAGGCACCGGCCCCGGGCGCGGAACCGGAGGAGCTCCGCCGCGCCGCGCTCCTCACCGGCTGGGCACTGCGCCGCGACGCACAGGAGGGCGCGGGCATCGACCCGCTGGACCTCACCCGCGAGGCATGGATGCGGGCACGCGTGCGCGCGGCCACGGCCGAAGGGCGCAGGGCGGCGGTGGTCGTCGGGGCGTTCCACGCGGGGGCGTTGACGCGGGGAGTGCTCGGTCGGAGCGAGGCCGTGGCCCCGAGCCCGACTCCGTCCCCGCATGAGGCACGGGCGTTGCCCCCGACTTCGGGCGCTACGTCGGCCACGCTCCCGACCCCGTCGAGGTCCTCGGGTCCGCCGTCCATTGCCGGAACGGCCCCAGGCCCTGGCGCCGCCGCCGATTCCATCCCTGGCGCTGCCGTCGACTTCATTCCTGGCGCTGCCGTGGACTCCATTCCCGATGCTGCCGCCGACCGCATGCCCGGCGCTGCCGCGGACTCCATCCCCGATGCTGCCGCCGACCCCATCCCCGGCGCCGCCGCCGTTTCCGCCCCCGGCGACTGCACCGTCAGCCTCATCCCGTACACCTATCCGCTGCTCGACGCCCGCTCCGGATACCCGGCCGGTATCCGGGACCCGGAGTGGCAGCACCGGGTGTTCGACGCGGCGGGCAGCCCGGAGGCGCTGCGGGAGGCCGTGCTGCGCGCCGCCGTGGCGATCTGCGCGGACGTGCGGGCGCAGGGCCACCCCAGCGGACCGGCCGACGCCCGCGAGATCACCCGCATCACCGGCGACCTCGCGTCCCTGCGCGGCCTGCGGGCCCCGGCCGGGGCGAACTCGTCGAGGCCGTCCAGACCGTCCTGGCCCAGGGCGAACCGCTCGGCCGGGGACGCGCGGTGGCCCGCGCGATGGAGAAGGTCCTCGTCGGCGAGCGCACCGGACACCCCACGCCCGCCGCCCCGCGCGGCGGACTCGGTCCCGCCGTGGAGCGTGAGCTCGCCGAACTCGGCCTGCCGGGGCCGCGAGACCCGCGCAAGGAGCGGGAGCTGAGGCTCGATCCGCTGCGCACGCCCCGCGATCGCCGCCGCGAGATCCTGCTGCGCCGCCTCGCCCTGTGCGGAGTGCCGTACGCGGAGGAGCACGCCGTCACCGGCACCGGCGGGGGCGACGCGCTGACCACCCGGTGGACGGCCGCGTGGACCCCGGCGACGGCCGCGGTCCTGACGACCGCGAGCGCGCGCGGCGTGACGCCCGCGCAGGCCGCGGAGGGCGTGCTGCGTACGCGGATGCGGGCCGCCCGCGACGAGGGCGGCCCGACGGCGGCCCAGGCCCTGACGGCGCTCGAACAGGCGGCGCACTGTGCGCTGCCCGTGCTCGCCGCGGACGCCCTCACCGAGCTGACCACGGTCCTGCCGTCCACGGCGACGCTCCCCGAACTCCTCGCGGGCCAGCGCCTCGTCGACCGTCTCGCGGCCGGCCATGTCGCGGGCCTAGACCCTGACGACGAACAGCGGCCGCGCCTCGTGGCGGCGGCCGATGCGCTGAGCGCGGCGGCGGTCCGCGCCCTGGACGGCATCGGCGGCTCCGAGGACGTGGAGGACGCCCGGGCCCTGGTCGAACTGGCGCGGAAGGCCGACGAGTCGGGCTCGCTCCGGCTCGCGGACGCGCTGGTCCGGCTCGCCTCGGACGGTACGCCACTGATGGCGGCGGCAGCCGGAGTGGTGCGGGCCCTGCTCGGCCACACTCCGGCCGGGGACTTCGGCCGCCGGATCGCGTCCTGGGTCGACGGGGCGGCGGGCCCGTCCGCGCGCGCCGCCCTCACGGCCCGGCTGACCGGCCTGTGCACGGCGGCCGGAGCCCTCCTGGAGACCGCGCCGGATGTCCTCGATCCGCTCCTCGACCGCGTCACGACGCTGCCCGACCGGGAGTTCCTCGACCGACTGCCCGCCGTGCGCGGCGGCTTCGACACGCTCTCACCGGCGGCCAGGGACCGCCTCCTCGACGTCGTGGAGTCCCGCACCGGCACCGTTCTCACCGCGCTCACGACGGACCCCGCCACCCAGGCGGCCTGGACCCGCGCGGACCTGACGGCACGGGAGACGCTGGCGGCGCTGGGACTGGAGTTGCCGCCTCAGGGCCCCGACGTGCATGAGGCACCCGACGTACAAGAGGCACCCGAAGCACCCGAGGCACCCGAGGCACCCGACGTACAAGAGGCACCCGAAGCGCCCGAGTCACCTGAAACGCCTCTCACTCTCACCCCACCCGAACGCTGGCGGCTGCTCCTGGGCAGGCGATCCGACGAACTGCCGGCCGCCACGGCCCCGTTGGCCACCGCGCTCGACGAGTTGTACGGAGCCGGACGCGGCGAGGGTGCCCGAGGCGACCTGACCGGCCGGAGCGGTGGCCGCGGCGCCCCCTACCCGGGCGTGCGGGAATGGGCCGAGGCGCTCACCGCCCTGTTCGGCCCCGGCGTACGGGAGGAGGTGCTCGCGGCCGCCGCGGCAGCGGGCCGTACCGACGCCGTCGAGGCACTCGACCCGGACGCGGCCCGCCCCTCCGTGGAACTGCTGCGCACCGTCCTCCAGCACGCCGGAGGCCTGCCCGAGTCACGGCTCGCCGCCCTGCGCCCGCTGGTCCGCCGCCTCGTCGACGAGCTGACCCGGGCGCTCGCCACCCGTCTGCGCCCCGCTCTCACGGGCGCCGCCTCCGCGCGCCCCACCCGCAGACCGGGCGGCGGCCTCGACCTCGCCCGCACCCTGCGCGCCAACCTCGCCACGGCACGCCGCACCGACGACGGCCGGATCGTCGTGGTGCCGGAGCGGCCGGTCTTCCACGGCCGTGCCCGACGCGCGGCGGACTGGCGTCTCGTCATCGTCACGGACGTCTCCGGCTCCATGGAGGCGTCGACCATCTGGGCCGCGCTGACCGCGTCCGTCCTGGCCGGGGTCCCTGCCCTGTCCACCCACTTCCTCGCGTTCTCCACGGAGGTCGTCGACCTCACGGAGCATGTGAGCGATCCGCTCGCCCTGCTCCTCGAGACGCGCGTCGGCGGCGGTACGCACATCGCGGCCGGCCTGCGCCACGCCCGCCGCCTGGTGACCGTGCCCTCGCGCACGCTCGTGGTGGTGATCAGCGACTTCGAGGAGGGCTACCCGCTCGGCGGGCTCCTCGGGGAAGTACGTGAACTCGTCGGCGCGGGATGCCATGTGCTCGGCTGCGCGAGCCTCGACGACGCGGGACGCCCGCGGTACTCGACGGGCACGGCGAGCCGACTCGTCGCCGCCGGAATGCCGGTGGCCGCCCTCAGCCCGCTGGAACTCGCCCGATGGGTGGGGGAGAAGATCCGATGACGATGTCGACCACGTTGCCGCCCGTCCAGCCCGAGGTCACCGGGGAGATCGTCGCCGCGCTCACGCCCCGGCTGCGCAAACGACTGGACGCGGCCGCGGCCAAGCTCGCGGCCCGCCCGCACACGGCCGACCCCGACTCCGGCGTGCACCGGATCGCCGTGGACGACGGGACGACCGTCGAACTCCACGCGCCGGACGGCACCGTGACCTCGCCGGACGCGGTCCGTTGCGACTGCCTGTTGTCCCCGGCGTGCGTCCACCGCGCGGCGGCGGTCACGCTCGCGCCGGTGGCGGAGACCACCACCGAGCCGGCCCCCGCCCCCGCTCCCGTCGAACTCCCGGAGCCCGAAAGCCCCGAGCACACCCCGGGAACGGCTCGCTCAGCCGCCCCGGCCGCTCCTCCCTCCCAAGTCGCTCGATCCACCGAAGCCGCCCACGCCCTCTGGCGATCCGCGTCCCGTCTGCTCGACGCGGGAGTCGACGGCGCCGGAGCCGTCTCGCAGGCGGATCTGCTGCGCGCCGCCCACGTCGGCAAGGTCGCCGGACTGCACCGCCCGGCGGCCGCCGCGATCCGGGTGGTGAACGGCGTCCGGGCCGCCCGCGCCGCGGACCCGGCGCACCGCACCGCCGAACTGGCCGACGCGCTCACCGAGTTGCTCGCCACCACCCACGCCCTGACCCGGGACCCCGGCGACGACGCGGCACGCGGCGCGTCCCGCCGCACCTACACCCCAGCGGGCTCGCTGCGCCTGTACGGGCTGTTCACGGAACCCGTCCTGACCGCCTCCGGGCACGCGGGCTGCGTCACCTGGACCGCCGACGCCGACGGACGCCTCCACACGGTCACGGACATCGCCCCCGGTACCGCGACCCGGGCCCGCGCCGTCGCCGACCGCGCGATCCGGCTCGGCGACACATCCCTCACCCCGCGCGAACTGTCCCGGGCCGGCCTGACCGTCTCCGGTGCGACGGTGGCGCCGGACGGAAGACTCGGCGCGGGACAGGCCGTGCAGGCGGCCCGCGCCCGCGGCGCCGACTGGACCGAGCAGCCGCTCGCCGCGCTGTGGTCCGTCCCCGTCGCCGAACAGGCCGCCCGAGCCCGCACTTCACCGCACGGCCTCCTCTTCCTGGACGTGACACTGCGCGGCGTCGCGCGCGAGCGAGGCGGCGACTGCCTGATCGCAACATGCGACGCAGTCACCGGAGCCACCGGAGCCGTCGGAGCCGTCGGAGCCGTCGGAGCCGTCGGAGCCGTCGGAGCCGTCGGAGTCACCGGAGCCACTGGAGCCACCGGAGCCGTCGGAGTCACCGGAGCCGTCGGAGGCCATGCAGCAACTGGAATCGATGGCATCCCCGGCATCCCCGGCATCCCCGGCGTCAGCGGCGTCAGCGGCATCCCCGGCGGCGACGGTGTCGTCATACGGCTCACCGCCGCGCACGACGACCCCACCTTCGCCCACCGGGACAACCTCGCCCTGCTCGCCGCCGCCCCCGGCACCCGCCTGCGCGTCATCGCTCGCCTCATCCCGGCCGCCCACGCCCGTGCGACCCTCCTCGCCATCCGTCTGCCCTCCGGCGCGACGCACGACCTGGGTCTGGACCGCCTCGGGCGCGCGGACGTCCCCGCGACCGAGCCGACGCCCACGGTTTCCTCCCCGCCCCCGATGCCCATGCCGATGCCATCCGCCCCCACCCACCCTCTGCGCCGCCGTGTCGACCAGGCGGTGATCGCGGGCCGCCGCGCCCTGACCCTGGTCCGCCCGGATGCCGAGGCGGCGGCGCTGCGCAAGGCCGGACTGCCCACGGCGGCCGAGCTTCTCGACGCGCTGCACCGCGCGGCGGCCGACCGGGGCCGCGACGCGTTCGGCCGTCTCGCCCCGGCCGACGAGGGCGCGTTCGCCCGTACGTGGCTGGCCTGCGCCCGCTACACCCAGGAGGTGTCAGCAGCATTGAGCGACGCAGCCTGGACTCGGTGACTCGGTGACTCGGTGACTCGGTGACTCGGTGACTCGGTGACTCGGTGACTCGGTGACTCGGTGACTCGGTGACTCGGTGACTCGGTGACCCGGTGACCCCGTTCGCCCAGGGCGCGCACCACGCTCAGCGGCGCGCCCGCGCCCCGCCCCCGTAGCTCGACAGATCGAGCAGCAGCCCGCACAGCACCACGATCCAGCCGATGCCGCCGACGCCGACGACGGGCGCGTACGCGAAGACGTAACCCAGGGTCGTCCACGGCAGCAGGATCAGACCGAGCAGCGGCAGCAGGACCCCGTTGAACGCGCGGTCCACGAGATGGGTGAACAGCCAGGTGATCACCAGCGCGACCCGTGGTCCGATCGCCGCCATCGCCGCGAAGATGCAGCACCCCATGCCCGTACCTCCCGGAGACCTGAACGTTCCGACAGTCGTAACACCGGGTGAGGCGCCCGGCCACCGGAGTCACCTGCGGCCGATTCCGGCTCGTTCCCGCTCATCTCCCCCTTAAGAATGAGACATCAATGTCTCATCCGGTCTACTCTTGTCTCATGTCAGTCGATCGCGAACAGATGCTGCGCAGCGCCGCCGCCCTGCTCACCCGCAAGTCCACGGCCACGATGGACGAGGTCGCGCGGGCCGCGGGCATCAGTCGCGCCACCCTCCACCGCCACTTCGCGGGCCGTGACGCCCTCGTCCGCGCCCTGGAGGACCTCGGTATCCAGGAGTGCGACGCCGCGCTCGATCGCGCCCGTCTGGAGGACGGCCCGGCCGCGGACGCGCTGCGCCGCCTCGTCGGGGCGATCGAACCGTCAGCCCCGCTGCTCGCCTTCCTCGTCACCGAGAACCAGCTCTTCGAGGGCGAGGGGCAGAACGAGGGCTGGGCGCGCCTGGACGCCCGCATCGGAGCCCTGTTCCGGCGCGGCCAGGAGAGCGGCGAGTTCCGCATCGACCTGACACCCGCCTGGCTGACCGAGGCCCTGTACGGCCTCATCGGCAGCGGCGCCTGGGCCGTCATGGACGGCCGCGTGGCGGCGAACGACTTCCCATTCATGATCACCGAGCTGCTGCTCGGCGGCGTACGACGGAGCGTGGAACCATGACCAGCACACACCAGGGCACCCCGGCGACGGAGGTGGCACGCCCCGGACGGTGGCTCGCCCTCTCCGTCCTCGTGCTCGCCGTGCTGCTCGTCGCCGTGGACGCCACCGTCCTCGGCCTCGCGACCCCGTACATCAGCGAGGACCTGAAGCCCTCCGGCACCCAGCTCCTGTGGATCGGCGACGTCTACTCGTTCGTCATCGCCGGTCTGCTCGTCTCGATGGGCAGCCTCGGCGACCGCATCGGCCGCAAGAAGCTGCTGCTGACCGGCGCGGTCGCGTTCGGCGCCGTCTCGGTGCTCAACGCCTACGCCACGACGCCGGAGATGATGATCCTGGCGCGGGCCCTGCTCGGCGTGGCCGGTGCGACGCTGATGCCGTCGACCCTCGCCCTGATCCGCAACATCTTCCACGACCCGCGCGAGCGGTCCCTCGCCGTCGGCATCTGGGGCGCCATGGCCTCGGCCGGCGCGGCGGTCGGCCCGGTCGTCGGCGGTTTCCTGCTCGAACACTTCTGGTGGGGCTCGGTCTTCCTCATCAACCTGCCCGTGATGGCGGTCCTGGTCGTCGTCGGCGTGAAGCTCATCCCCGAGTCGAAGAACCCGGTGCACGGCCCCTGGGACCTGATGAGCGTCGTCCTCTCCCTGCTCGGCATGATCGGTGTCGTCTACGCCGTCAAGGAAGCGGCCGCACACGGCATCCAGGGAAACGTCGCGGTGTCGGCGGTCATCGGCGTCGCGGCACTGACGTACTTCGTGCGCCGCCAACTCACGCTTCCCTCGCCCCTGTTGGACATGCGTCTGTTCCGCCACCGCGGCTTCTCGGGAGCGGTCCTCGCCGACCTGCTGACGATCCTCGGCCTGTCGGGCCTGGTCTTCTTCCTGTCCCAGTTCCTCCAACTGGTCCAGGGACGCGAGCCGTTCGAGGCGGGACTGGCCGAACTCCCGGCCGCCGTGGGAGCGGTGGCCGCCGGTCTGGTGGCCGGTACGGTCGCGCGCCGCTTCTCCGTACGGTCCGTCGTCGCGGGCGGCCTCGCCGCGGTGGGCCTGGCCCTCGCGGCGCTCACGACACTGAGCCAGTCGACCGGCTACCCGCTGCTCGGCACGGTGCTCCTGGTCGTCGGCGTCGGCGCGGGCTTCTCGTTCACGGTGACGGCGGACGTGATCCTCTCCAGCGTTCCCAAGGAACAGGCGGGCTCGGCGTCGGCGGTCTCCGAGACGGCGTACGAACTCGGCGCGGCCCTCGGCATCGCCGTGCTCGGCTCGATCGTCACCGGCGTCTACGCGGGCTTCACCGCGCCGCCGGGCACCCCGTCGGACGTGGCGTCGGCCGCGCACGAGTCCCTCGGCGGAGCGGTCGACGCGGCCGGTGCCCTGCCGGCCGCCCAGGCCCAGGAACTGCTGACCTCGGCGCAGACCGCCTTCGTGGACGGCCTCCAGGTCGCGGCGGGCGTCGGCGCGGCCGTCCTGCTGGCGACGGCCGTCGCGGCCTGGTTCCTCCTGCGCGGCCAGCGCCTGGAGCAGTGACCCGGGGCCCCGGCGCGTGAGACGCACGACGAAGCCCCGGCCCGCCGGACATCTCCGGTCGGCCGGGGCTCGGTTCCGCGTACCTACGCGGCCTTCGCCTTCGTGGCGTACATGTCCACGTACTCCTGGCCGGAGAGCCGCATGACCTCCGTCATCACGGAGTCGGTCACGGCCCGCAGGACGTACCGGTCGCGGCCCATGCCGTCGTAGCGCGAGAACTCCATCGGCTCGCCGAACCGCACGGTCACCCGGCCCGGTCGCGGCATCCCCGACCCGCCCGGCTGGAGCTTGTCGGTGCCGATCATCGCGAACGGCACGACGGGCGCGCCGGTCATCAGTGTCAGCCGCGCGATCCCGGTGCGGCCCCGGTACAGACGTCCGTCGGGGGAGCGGGTGCCCTCCGGGTAGATCCCGAAGATGTTGCCGTCCTCCAGGACGCGGCGGCCGGTCATCAGCGCGGCCACACCACCGTTGGCTCCGTCGCGGTCGACCGGGATCATGCCGACCCCGGTGAAGAACCACGCCATGAGGCGCCCCTTGAGGGACGTGCCGGTGACGTACTCGTCCTTGCCGATGAAGAACACCTGCCGGTCACAGACGAGCGGCAGGATCATCGAGTCGATGAACGTCAGGTGGTTGCCCGCCAGGATGACGGGACCGTTCCCCGGAATGTTCTCGGCGCCTTCCGTCCGCAGACGGAACATCAGGCGCATGATCGGTCCGAGCACTGCCTTGATGAGCGCGAAGCGGGACAACGGGCCCTCCGGTTTTCAAGGAATGGACAGAGAAGAGGTGCGGGGTCTGTGCAGGTGAGGACGATACTCGCGGGCGGGTACCCCTTGCACATCGGGTTCACCGACTGGATACGCAGAGTTGACAGAGTTCACCGGACGTCGCGCCCCGTTCATGGGCTCACGTCCCCCAGGAGTCACCGCGCCGCACCCTGACGTTCTGTCCGAGGTCTCCCGTTCGTCACTCCCGCCCACCTACCATCGGTCCCGCTTTGACAGGTGCAAGGCAGTACTGGGCGGGAGGAGTGCTTCATGGGCAACAAGAAGTCACAACAGGCACAGGAGTCGCAGGCCGGCGGGGGAGTGGGCCGGCGTTCGCTGCTCGGCGCCGCGGTCCTGGGCGCGGGCGCTGCCGCCCTCGCCGCGCCGGGAACGGCGAGAGCCGCCGACCGCGACAGTGGTACGAATCACTCCGCGAACGGCAAGGGATACAAGGCCCTGCCCGTGCCGACGGTCATCGGCCACCGCGGCGCCAGCGGCTACCGGCCCGAGCACACCCTGGGCTCGTACCAACTGGCGCTGGACATGGGCGCCCACGTCATCGAGGCCGGTGACCTCGTCCCGACCAAGGACGGCCACCTCGTATGCCGTCACGAGCCGGAAATCGGCGGCACCACGGACGTGTCCGCGCACCCCGAGTTCGCGTCCCGCAGGACCACGAAGATCCTCGACGGCGTCTCCACGACCGGCTGGTTCACCGAGGACTTCACGCTCGCCGAACTGAAGACGCTGCGCGCCAAGGAGCGCATCCCGGCGACCCGCCAGCGCAACACGATCTACGACGGCCGCTGGGAGATCCCCACCTTCGAGGAAGTCCTGGAGTGGCGCGCCGAGCAGAGCAGGAAGTGCGGCCGCGAGGTGTGGATCTACCCGGAAGTCAAGCACCCCACCTACTTCCGCAAGCTCGGCCTCGGCGTCGAGGAGCGCCTCGCGAAGATCCTGCGCGCGCACGGCCTCGACAAGAAGAACTCGCCCGTCATCATCCAGTCCTTCGAGCCGACGAGCATCCAGCGCCTCGACAAGCTCGTCGGCAATCCCCTCGCCGTCCTGCTCTCCACGGCGGCCTCCCGGCCCGCGGACTTCGTCGACCTCGGCGACCCGCGCACCGTCGCCGACCTGATCACGCCCAAGGGCCTCGCCGAGATCGCGACGTACGCGCAGGGCATCGGACCGACCCTGGACCTGATCATCCCGAAGGACTCGACAGGCAAGCTGCTCCAGCCCACGACGCTCGTCGCGGACGCGCACGACGCCGGGCTGATCCTGCACCCGTACACGATGCGCAACGAGAACACCTTCCTGCCCGCCGACTTCAAGAAGGGCACGGACCCGAACGCCTACGGCGACGCGTTCGGCGCCTTCAAGACCTACTACGCCACCGGGATCGACGGGATCTTCTCGGACAACTGCGACACCGCGCTGCTGGCCCGCGAGGACTTCGTCAACGGCTGATCCACGAGCGCCGGTTGGAGTGACACGCGGCCGCCCCGGCAACCACCCGCCGGGGCGGCGGCGTCCCGCCCGGCATGACGTACGACACGGTGATCGCGACCCTGCGCCCGCTGCTCGCCGCGGAGGTCCGCGCCGAGCTCCCCGCCTCCGCCGACGAGGCCGGCGACCTCGAACAGACCGTCTGGCTGCGCCTGCTGGAGCGCCTCGGCGCCGACGGCCCGCCGCCCGACCCGGCCGCCTGGCTCACGGCGACTGTCCGCTCGGAGGCCCGCCGCCGGCGCGGCACGACCCGCCGCGAGATGCCGTACGCCACCGAACCCGCCGCCGACACCACCGAGACGGACCCCGAGCACCGCACCCTGGCCCGGGAACGGACCCGGGCGCTGCACGCCGCCGTCCGCCGCCTCCCGGGACGCTGTCCCCGCCTCATCGGCGCGCTCCTGTCCCCGAAGGACCTCACCTACCGCGAGATCGCGGGCGAGTTGGGTATGTCACAGGGCAGTCTTGGGCCAGAACGTTCCAGATGTCTGGGATGCCTGCGCAGAATCATGGCCGCCGAGGTTGCGCCGCCGGTCCGTCGGGGAAAAGGGTGAGGGACAACCGGCGGGACAGGTGAGCGGGAGGCATGCACACATGGGCATGAGCGTGACCATCTCTGCGGCGACCGAAGCGGATGCCGAGCAGATCCTCAAACTGCAGTACCTCTGCTACCAGAGCGAGGCCCAGCTCTACGGGGACTACTCGATCGAGCCGCTGACCCAGTCCCTCGACTCGGTCAGGGCCGAACTGGCCAGGGGCAGCGTGCTGGTGGCGCGTCTCGGCGACGAAGTGGTCGCGTCGGTGCGCGGCACGGTCGACGCCGACGGCACCGCCCGCATCAACAAACTCATCGTGCACCCGCGCATGCAGCGCCACGGCCTGGGCGGCCGCCTCCTGGCGGCCATCGAGTCCGACCTCGCCGGTCCGGGCACCGCCAAGCGCTACCAGCTCTTCACGGGCCACCGCAGCGAGCACAACCTGCGCCTGTACCGCAAACACGGCTACGCGCAGGTCTCCCAGCAGCGGGTCGACGACCGGCTGACACTGGTGACCCTGGCCAAGGACGCGGAGGCAGGAGCCTTCGCCACGAGCGCCTAGGCGTAGGCCGAACGTCGCGCCTGCCCGCGGGACCCGTCAGTTCGCGGATTCCGGCTGCTGCTGTCGCAGCACGCCCTTGCGCAGCCAGTACATGGCGGTGAGCGGCAGCAGCACCGGGATGAACAGGTACTCCATCCCGAAGTCCGACCACACGGTCTGGTCCGGGAACGCCGACGGGTCCACGACCGTCCACGCGCCGACGATCAGCACCCCCGCCAACTCCAGGGCGCAGCACACGAAGGCGGCCCGCCGCGCCGAGTCCCCGCCGCGGACCAGCGAGTACGTGATGAAGCAGTAGACGAGCCCCGCCACCGCCGACAGCGAGTAGGCGAGCGGCGCCTTGTCGAACTCCGTGGAGATCTGGAAGACGGACCGCGACACGGCTCCGACGACCATCACCCCGTAGAGCCACACGAGCACGATGCCCGGCCCGCCGATCAGCCGCTGACGCTTGCCGGAACGCTCCGAAGAGGTCACAGCCACCTCATCCTCCCCAGATGTCGTAGAGCCGCACTTCGAGAACGGCCAGGACGATTCCGCCCGCGGCGACCGTCACCGAACCCCAGCGGGTGCGCTCGGCCAGCGACATGAACCCCGCCGCCGGGACGCACGCGAACGCCCCGATCAGATACGCGACGAAGATCGTCGTGCCCTGCTCCGGCTTCTCGCCCCGCGCGAGCTGCACGATCCCGACCACGAGCTGCGCGAGCGCGAGTACGGATACCACGGCCATGCCGATGAAGTGCCAGTCCTTGGTCGGCTGGTCACGGGAGGCGGCGAAGCCGCACCACGCGGCGAGCGCGAGCGCGGCGAGACCCGTCACCAGGGTCAGGGCATCAAGCATGGCCGTGAGCCTATTACGGGCCAAAAGGCCCGATGCGCTCGCCCCCGGGCGGACCCCCTCCGTGCAGGAGTACGGGATCACCGCCGAGGCGTTCGCGAAAGGTCGAGCCGCACGGCCGCCCCGCCGCCGAGAAGCTCGGCGTGGATCCCGCCCGCCGCGTCGTCGCCGAGGACGCGCCGCGAGCCGCGCCGGAGGCATGACGATCGTGGCCTTGGCCACAACGCGCGAGGCCCGCGAGCTCTCCGCGGGCGTCGTGGTGAAGGACCTGTCGGCCGTGTCCGCACTGGCCACGGAGGTCGGCGTGGAGTTCACCGCCACCCCCTGACGTGCCGCGCCGGACGCCCACGCCTGTCCGCTATTCGGACAGGGAGGGTGGTCCACGTCCTCACGTCTGCTTTACTTTCCCGCATGACCACGACGAGCAGCCGCACCCTTGCGACCGAGGCGACGATGACGCCCGGTGCTCGTTGTATGTGTCGAATGTGCGCCTTCTGAGGGCCCCCACCACGCCTGTTCTCGCGCCCCGAAGCGAGACCCGCGCGCCCTGTTCCGTAGGGAGTGACTCCGCAGGGAGAAACAGCTCGACTACGTGACCGGGTCTGCCCCGCGCACAGCTTCTCCGTACTGATCCTCCATTCCAGTACTGACTCCTGTGCCGACCACCGTCGGCCGCGAGAGCCTGGCGCGCGCCCGGAAACTCCCCCAAGTTCCCGAAATGTTTGCCCCGTGCCCGGCGCCACCCGTGCCCGGCACTCGACAGTGACGGAAACCCCAGTGATCACCACTCAGGGCCTCACCAAGGTCTACCGCTCGCGCGGCCGCGAGGTCACCGCCCTCGACGGCGTCGATCTGCACGTGCGCGAAGGCGAGGTGTACGGCGTCATCGGCCAGTCCGGCGCCGGCAAGTCCTCGCTGATCCGCTGCGTCAACCTGCTCGAACGCCCCACCGCGGGCTCCGTGACCGTCGCCGGTCAGGACCTCACCGCCCTCGTCGGGCGCGGACCGCGCGCCGGCAAGGAACTGCGCGAGGCGCGCAGCCGGATCGGCATGGTCTTCCAGCACTTCAACCTGTTGTCCTCGCGCACCGTCCAGGACAACATCGAGCTGCCGCTCGAAATCCTCGGCAAGTCGGGGAAGGAACGTTCCGCCAAGGCGCTGGAACTCCTCGACCTCGTCGGCCTCGCCGACAAGGCGAAGTCCTACCCGGCCCAGCTCTCCGGCGGCCAGAAGCAGCGCGTCGGCATCGCCCGCGCGCTCGCCGGCGACCCGAAGGTACTGCTCTCCGACGAGGCCACCAGCGCCCTCGATCCGGAGACCACCCGCTCGATCCTCCAGCTCCTGCGCGACCTCAACCAGCAGCTCGGCCTGACCGTCCTGCTCATCACGCACGAGATGGACGTCGTCAAGACCGTCTGCGACTCCGCCGCCCTCATGGAGCGCGGGCGGATCGTGGAGTCCGGCACCGTCAGCGAGCTCCTCGCGACGCCGGGCTCCGAACTCGCCGCCGCGCTCTTCCCGGTCAGCGGCGACGCCTCCGGCGCCGACCGCACCGTCATCGACGTCACCTTCCACGGTGAGTCGACGACCCAGCCGGTCATCTCGCAGCTCTCGCGCACGTACAACATCGACATCTCGATCCTCGGCGCCGCGATGGACACCGTCGCGGGCAAGCAGGTCGGCCGCATGCGCATCGAACTGCCCGGCCGCTACGAGGAGAACGTCGTCCCGATCGGATTCCTGCGCGAGCAGGGCCTCCAGGTCGAGATCCAGGGCCAGGAGCCCGCACTGCTGAAGGAAGGTGTCACCCAGTGACCTGGTCGGAGATGGAGCCGCTGCTGTCCCAGGCGTGTTGGGACACCCTCTACATGGTCGGCTGGTCCACGCTGATCGCCGTCGTCGGCGGTCTGCCGCTCGGCATCCTCCTGGTCCTCAGCGACCGCGGCGGGATGCTCCAGAACAGCGTGGCCAACAAGGTCATCGGACAGATCGTGAACATCGTCCGCTCGATGCCCTTCCTGATCCTCATGGTCGCCCTGATGAGCTTCACGCGCTTGATCGTCGGCACCACCATCGGCCGTGAGGCCGCCATCGTGCCGCTCGCCATCGGCGCCATCCCGTTCTTCGCGCGGCTCGTCGAGACGTCCGTGCGTGAGGTCGACGGCGGTCTGATCGAGGCCGTGCAGGCGATGGGCGGCAACACCTGGACCGTGGTCCGCAAGGTCCTCGTGCCCGAGTCGCTGCCGTCGCTGATCTCGGCGACCACCACGACGATCATCGCGATCATCGGCTACTCCGCGATGGCCGGCACGGTCGGCGCGGGCGGCCTCGGCGACCTCGCGATCCGCTACGGCTACCAGCGGTTCGAGACCGAGCTGATGTGGATCATCGTCGCGATCCTCGCCGTCGCCATCGCGATCATCCAGCTCGCCGGAGACAGCGGCGCCCGCGTCCTGCACCGCCGCGCCGGCAAGGGCGGCGAACCGTTCCGCTTCAACCTCTTCGCCGGACGGCCCTCCGTGGCCGCCCCCGCCAAGACCCGCTGACCCCCAGACTCCCCGCCTCACCCGGCGGGTTGCACCACCCATGGAGAAAGGCACTTTTCGTGCGTAACACCACCAAGATCACCGCAGCTGTCCTCGCCACCGGCGCCCTCACCCTGGGACTCACCGCCTGCGGCTCCGACAAGGGCGACACCAAGGCCAAGGCGTCCGACACGCTGGTCGTCGCCGCGACCGCCGTGCCCCACGCCGAGATCCTCGACTACATCAAGAAGAACCTGGCGAAGAAGGAAGGCCTCAACCTCGAGGTCAAGGAGTTCACCGACTACGTCACGCCGAACACGGCGACCGAGGACGGGTCCGTCGACGCCAACTACTTCCAGACCCAGCCCTACCTCGAGGACTTCAACAAGAAGAAGGGCACGCACCTCAAGTCGGTCGCCGTCGTCCACCTGGAGCCGCTCGGCCTCTACTCGAAGAAGGTCACGAAGCTCGCCGACCTGAAGAAGGGCGGCACCATCGCCCTTCCGAACGACGCCGACAACGAGAGCCGCGCGCTGCGCTTCCTCGCCGCGAACGACGTCATCACGCTCAAGTCCGGCTCGGAGGCCACCGCGACCCCGCAGGACATCGCGAAGAACCCGAAGGACCTGACGTTCAAGGAGGTCGAGGCGGCCCAGACCCCGCGCTCCCTCGAGGACGTCGACGGCGCGGTCATCAACGGCAACTACGCGCTGGGCGCCGACCTCAAGCCGGCCAAGGACGCCCTCGCCCTGGAGTCCACGAAGAACAACGCGTACAACAACGTCCTCGCCGTGAAGTCGGGCAACGAGAGCGACCCGCGCGTGAAGAAGCTCGCGAAGCTCCTGACGTCGCCCCAGGTGAAGAAGTTCATCGAGGACAAGTACGCCGGCTCCGTCCTCCCGTCGTTCTGATGCGTACGTTCACGATTCCCGCCGCCGTCATCGCCGGAGCCCTCGTGCTCGGCCTGACGGCCTGCGGGTCCGAGAAGGCCGACGCGGGCGGCGGTGGCGACAAGCTCGTCGTCGGCGCCACCCCGACCCCGGCCGGTGAAGTCCTCGCGTACGTACAGAAGAACCTGGCGAAGAAGGCCGGACTCGACCTGGAGGTGAAGGAGTTCACGGACTACGTCCTGCCGAACACCGCGCTCCAGCAGGGCGAGCTCGACGCCAACCTCTTCCAGCACGCGCCGTACCTGAAGGACTTCAACAAGTCCAAGGGCACCACGCTGACCGCCGTCACGGAGGTCTACCTGCCGCCCCTCGGCTTCTACTCCAAGAAGGTCGAGGACATCGCGAAGCTGCGGGACGGCGCCACCGTCGCGCTGCCCAACGACGCGACCAACGAGGCGAGGGCGCTCGAACTCCTCGCCTCCCAGGGCGTGATCGAGCTCAAGAAGGGCGCGGGGGTGAACGCGACACCCAAGGACGTCGTGAAGAACCCGAAGCACCTCACCTTCAAGGAGCTCGAAGCGGCCCAGCTGCCGCGGTCGTTGGACGACGTCGACGTCGCCGCCGTCAACAACAACTTCGCGCTCGACGCGGGCCTGAGCCCCAAGAAGGACGCCATCCTTCTGGAGTCCGTGAAGGACAACCCGTACAACAACGTCCTCGCCGTCAAGAAGGGCGACGAGGACGACCCGCGGGTCAGGAAGCTGGCGAAACTCCTGACATCACCCGAGGTCAGGAAGTTCATCGAGGAGAAGTACCAGGGCTCGGTGCTCCCCGTCTGAGGAACCCTCCCGGGGCCCCGGCCCGTACGCCTCACAGGGGGGCCGCACCTGACAACAGGGGCGGCCCCCATGTGCAGTTACGTACCTTCATGCTGCATGCTGGGCACTTCACTCGGCCGACGAGAAGGACGACAGGCGGCCACGAAGGTTACGGAGCGGCGCATGACGAACACCTTCCCCGAGATCTCCATCAGCACGGAGCGCTTGGTGCTGCGCCCGCTCGACGAGGACGACGTCCCCGCCCTGGCCGAGATGATGAACGACGAACTGGTCGCCGCCTGGACGTCGGTGCCGCAGCCCTTCACCGAGGACGGCGCACGCCGCTGGATCACCGACTACGCGCCGAGGGAACGCGCGGCGGGCACCGGGATCGACCTCGCCATCACCGAGTTCCTCACCCAGCGCATCGTCGGCATCGTCCAGCTGACCAAGACCAACTGGCACGTCCGCGCGACCGAGTTGTCGTACATCGTCGCCCCCTGGGCCCGCGGTGAGGGCTACGCCTCCGAGGCCGCGCTCGCCATGGCCCAGTGGCTCTTCCGCGACCAGGGCTTCGAGCGCATCGAGCTGCGCACCGCCGCGGACAACACCGCCTCGCAGCAGGTCGCCCAGAAGATCGGCTGCATCAGCGAGGGCGTCCTGCGCAACGCGTGCATAGCGCGTACCCGTACCGAGGACGGCAGCTGGGTCGAGGTCCGCACCGACTTCATCGTCTGGAGCCTGCTGCCCGAGGACCTGGACGGCGTCACCGAGCAGCTCGCCGAGGCCGGGGGTTTCACGGCCTTCTCCGACTGGAACTGACCCCACAGGAAGTCCCCGGGCCCGGCAGGTACGCTCTCGTTGCCCCGCCCGACCCTGTCACCGGCGGCCCCCTGATTCCGCGCACTGATCGGCGTACCGATCCCGTACGCACCCGAGCACACCCTGGAGACTGACGACGATGGCCGACCGGGTCACGGTGATCGGCTGGGACGGTTCGCCCCTGACCGCGGCGGCCCGCTCCGCGCTCGGCGCCGCCACCCTCGTGGCGGGCGCCGCCCACCACCTGGCGCTGCCCGAGGTGCCCGCCCGCGCCGAGCGGATCCGGCTCGGCAGCGTGTCCCTGGCCGCCCGCCGCATCACGGGCCACCGCGGCACCGCCGTGGTCCTCGCCGACGGCGACCCTGGCTTCTTCGGTGTCGTACGGACCCTGCGCGCACCCGAGTACGGCCTCGAGGTCGAAGTGGTGCCCGCCGTCTCCGCCGTCGCCCAGGCCTTCGCCCGCGCGGGCATGCCGTGGGACGACGCCCAGGTGGTCGTCGCACACCGTCGCACCCTGCGACGCGCGGTGAACGTGTGCCGTGCCCACACCAAGGTCGCCGTCCTCACCTCGCCCGGCGCGGGCCCCGCCGAACTCGGCCTCCTCCTCGAAGGCGTCCACCGCACCTTCGTCATCTGCGAGGAACTCGGCACCGAGCGCGAGCAGGTCACCGTCGTCACCTCCGACAAGGCCGCCGACCACAGCTGGCGCGACCCGAACGTCGTCATCGTCATCGGCGGCCCGGTCAGCACCGGCACCCCGGAGAACGGGGGCTGGCTCGCGGGCGGCGACCCCGACACGACGCCCCGCGGCTGGGCGCTGCCCGCCGCCGCGTACGCGGGCCCCTTGGGCGAGGGCGAGACGGAGCTGCTGCGCGCCGCCCAACTCGCCCGCCTCGGGCCGAAGTCGGGCGACCTCGTCTGGGACATCGGCTGCGGCGGCGGCGCGTTCACCGCGGAGGCCGCGCGCTTCGGAGCCGCCGTCATCGCCGTCGACCGCGACCCCGACGCCTGCGCCCGCACGCTCGCCACCACCCGCCACTTCGGCGTCCAGGCCCAGATCGTGCAAGGCATCGCGCCGCACGACCTGGAGGACCTGCCCGAGCCCGACGTCGTCCGCGTCGGCGGCGGGGGAGCGGCGGTCGTCTCGGCCGTCGCCGACCGGCGCCCCGCGCGCATCGTCACGCACGCCGCGACACGCGATGCCGCCGAACTCATCGGCAGGGACCTGACGGAGCACGGATACGACGTCGAATGCGCCCTCCTGCAATCCGTCGAACTGGACACTCGTGTCTGGACGGAGAAGGAGCGGACGGTCGGGTTCCTCCTGTCCGGAAGGTTGCAGGACCGCCACCCGTGACCCTGACGGCCCAACGCGCGCGGTAGGCTGGCCGATCGTTGTACCGCACCGGGACGTCCGACTTTTCGTACGTCAATGTCCTGAAAACGCGCCAGTTTTGGAGCGCGTGTGGTACGGCGACGACCGGAGGACGCGCAACGTGGCGCAGTCCACAGAAGGCCATGGTCGAACTACGTTCCGTGGCCGCGATCCGACCGGGACAATGCGTGTTGTCCGGGACGGTTCGTGCCGCGCGACGCGTGTGCTCGTTCACCAGGACGAGCGGACGACGTGCCGCTCCGGTCAAGGGGGTTGCATGACCGGCGGTCGGCCGGCAGCGGCCAAGTTCTCATCGATGGGCGAGGGGTAGGCATGACCGACACCGGTCAGGTTCCGAACGAGGGGCTGCCGGAGAACGCAGGCTTGGTGGACCAGCCGGGCGTTCCAGCCCCGGGTGCGTACGCCTTCCTCGATCCCGCCGACGCCACCGCCGAGGACGACGAACTCCTCCTGATGCCCGGCTCCCAGGGCGCCTGGGGCCAGCCACAGGCCCAGCCGAGCTACGAGTCGGCCCCCGTCGCGCACGAGCCGGGTCCGCACGAGACCGCGGGCCGTGACAGCGGGCACCACGACCTCGGCGCGCTGCACACGCCCGCCGCGGCCCCGGCCCAGCAGGTCCCGCAGGCGCAGAGCCTGGGCGGCCAGTCGCGGCGCCCGCTGCACATGGGCCCGCCCATGCCCGAGACCGGCGGTCCGGTCCGCTCCCTCGCCGACCGCGGCCCCGCGCAGGCGACGCCGCCGCACGCCATGCCGGTGCGCCAGGCGGGCCCGCCCACCACCGGACCCGAGTACCTCGACATCCCGCCGCAGGGTGCGGCGCCGTGGCAGCCCGCCGAGGCCGCCCCGCCGCAGCAGCCGGTCGAGCCGCAGCAGCAGGCCGGATACGAGATGCCGTCCGCGGCCCCCGCAGAAACGGTCGTCCCTGAGCAGGCCCCCGCGGCGTACGCGGAGCAGCACGTTCCGTTCCCGCACACCCCGGACGCCGGCCAGGAGTTCGCCCCCGTCGCCGAGCCGACCCCGGTCGGCGCGTACGTCGGACACGGCGAGCAGCACGGCCAGTACGCCGCCGCGCCCGAGCCGGCCGCCCAGCCCCTCGGGCAGTTCGTGCCCGTGGACGGCATCGTGCCGACGACACCGCACCTGGCGCCGACGCCGCCGCAGGCCATGGTCGTGCCGCCGCTCCCGGAGCACGCCGAACCCGCGCAGCACGCCGAGCCCGCGCAGCACGCAGAACCGGCCCAGGCCGCAGCGCCCGCCGAGCCTGTCGCTCCCGTCGAGCCTGTCGCTCCCGTCGCGCCCGAGCAGGTCGCCGCCGAGCCCCTCGCGCACGAGCCGGTCGCTCCCGACCACGTGGCCGAGGCCCCGCAGCCGGTCGCCGTCGCCGAACCGCAGGCGGAGCAGCCCGCGGAGCCGGCCGCCGAGCAGCAGCCCGCCGAGCCCGCCGAGGTGCCCGAGCCGGTCGCGGAGCCCGTACAGATCCAGCAGGTCCAGGCCGAGGAGCCGCAGCCCGTGGAGGCTCCGGTCGCCGAGGCCCCGGCCGCCGACACCGCCGAGCAGCTCCCGGCCGAGGAGCCGGAGCTCATCGAGGTCGCGGCCGCCGTGCCCACGCCCCGTGACGGCGGTCCGGCGGCGACCCCGGCCCCCGAGCCGGTGGCCGAGGACGAGTCCGAACTCCCCGAGCTGATCGAGGTCGCGCCCGAGCCGCAGCCCGAGCCCGTCGCCCCCGCCGAGCGGCTCCCCGCCGAGCCCGTCGCCGAGGCGACCGGCAGCGCGGCCCCCGGCTACGACGACGCCGAGCGCGAGGCCGTCCTGCGCGTTATGCGCGAGCGCCGTGACATCCGCAACGGCTTCCGCAGCGACCCCATCCCGCACGAGGTGCTGCTCCGCGTCCTGGAGGCCGCCCACACGGCGCCCTCCGTCGGCCACTCGCAGCCCTGGGACTTCGTCGTCATCCGCTCCGCGGACACCCGGCGCACCATGCACGAACTGGCCATGCGCCAGAAGGACGCGTACGCCAAGTCGCTCCCCAAGGGCCGCGCGAAGCAGTTCAAGGAACTGAAGATCGAGGCCATCCTCGACACCCCGGTGAACATCGTCGTCACCGCCGACCCGACCCGCGGCGGCCGCCACACGCTGGGCCGTCACACGCAGCCGCAGATGGCCCCGTACTCCTCCGCGCTCGCGGTCGAGAACCTGTGGCTCGCGGCCCGCGCCGAGGGCCTCGGCGTCGGCTGGGTGAGCTTCTTCGACGAGCGCGAGATGGTCCGCACCCTGGGCCTGCCCGAGCACCTCGAAGTGGTCGCGTACCTCTGCGTCGGCTACGTCGACGAGTTCCCGGACGAGCCCGAGCTGATGCAGGCCGGCTGGGCCAAGCGCCGCCCGCTGTCGTGGGTCGTGCACGAGGAGACGTACGGGCGTCGCGCCCTGCCCGGCGAGGACCCGCACGACCTGCTCTCCGAGACCGTCTCCAACATCCGCCCGCTGGACGCCAAGGCGCTCGGCGAGGCCTGGGAGCGGCAGAAGCGTATGACGAAGCCCGCGGGCGCCCTCGGCATGCTGGAGATCATCTCCGCGCAGCTGTCCGGACTGTCCCGCATGTGCCCGCCGCCGATCCCGGAGCCCGCGGCCGTCGCGATCTTCGCCGGCGACCACGGCGTGCACGCCCAGGGCGTCACCCCGTGGCCCCAGGAGGTGACCGGCCAGATGGTCGCGAACTTCCTCGGCGGCGGCGCGGTCTGCAACGCCTTCGCGAACCAGGTGGGCGCCGAGGTCTGCGTCATCGACGTGGGCGTCGCCTCCGAACTCCCGGCCACGCCCGGTCTGTTGCCCCGCAAGGTGCGAGCGGGCACCGCCGACATGACCACCGGCCAGGCGATGACCCGCGAGGAGGTCAAGGCGGCCATCGAGGTCGGCATCGAGACCGCCCGCGACCTCGTCTCCGCGGGCAACAAGGCGCTCCTGACCGGCGAGATGGGCATCGCCAACACCACGGCGTCGGCGGCCCTGATCTCCGTCTACACCGAGGTCGACCCGGCCGAGGTCACCGGCCGCGGCACCGGCATCAACGACGAGACCCACGCCCGCAAGATCGAGGTCGTGCGCCGCGCCCTCGACGTGCACCGGCCCGACCCGGCGGACCCCATCGGCGTCCTCGCGGCGGTCGGCGGCCTGGAGCACGCGGCGATGGTCGGCCTCCTCCTCGGCGGCGCCTCGCTCCGTACGCCGGTCATCCTCGACGGCGTCAGCGCCGGTGCGGCCGCCCTGGTCGCCCGCGCCATCGCCCCCGAGGTCCTGGCCGCCTGCATCGCGGGCCACCGCAGCGCCGAGCCCGGCCACGTCGCCGCGCTCAACAAGCTGGGCCTGCGCCCCCTGGTCGACCTGGACCTCCGCCTCGGCGAGGGCACGGGAGCCCTCCTGGCCCTCCCGATCGTGCAGAGCGCGGCGCGGGCCATGCACGAGGTGGCCACGTTCGACTCGGCGGGCGTCACCGAGAAGTAGCCGGAAGGCTCCGCGCCCCGGACAGCCGCAGGCTCTCCGGGGCGCGGAGAACCGCCCGACCGGCCACGACGCACCGCACCCGGCGCACGGCGCGCCAAGGTCGCGGTGCGTAGCCGTGACCAGCCACACGCTCTCGCACCGGTCGGCCGGGCATAAGCTGTCGCCACCGGAAACCGCACGTCACAGGGCTCCACCGTCGCAGCCCAGCCAGCCCCGCCGCCTCAGGAGCCGCACGACATGCCCGCCGCACAGCACCCCGCATACCCCGTAGGCCTGCGCCTGACCGACCGCAAGACGATCGTCATCGGCGGCGGCCAGGTGGCACAGCGCCGCCTGCCGGCCCTGATAGCGGCGGGCGCGGACATCACGCTGATCTCCCCCTCGGCCACCCCTTCCGTGGAGGCCATGGCCGACGCGGGCGAGATCACCTGGGTGAGGCGCCGCTACGAGGAGGGCGACCTCGCCGACTCCTGGTACGTCCTGGTCGCGACGGCCGACCGCGCCGCGAACGACCTGGCCTCCGCCGAGGCGGAGCGGGGCCGTATCTGGTGCGTCCGCTCCGACGACGCCGACGCGGCCACCGCCTGGACCCCGGCCACCGGCCGCACCGAAGGCGTCACCGTCGCCGTGCTCTCCTCCGAGGCCGCCGACCGCGACCCGCGCCGCACCGCGGCCGTCCGGGACGCCCTCGTCGAGGCCCTGCGCGACGGCACGGTCACCGCCGACCGCACCCGCACCCCGGGCGTCGCCCTGGTGGGTGGCGGCCCCGGCGACCCGGACCTCATCACGGTCCGCGGCCGGCGTCTCCTCGCCGAGGCCGACGTCGTGATCGCCGACCGCCTCGGCCCGCGCGACCTCCTCGACGAACTCCCGCCGCACGTCGAGGTGATCGACGCCGCGAAGATCCCGTACGGCCGTCAGATGGTCCAGGAGGCCATCAACCAGGCCCTCATCGACCACGCCAAGCAGGGCAAGGCCGTCGTCCGCCTCAAGGGCGGCGACCCGTACGTCTTCGGCCGGGGCATGGAAGAGGCCCAGGCGCTCGCCGCCGAAGGCATCCCGGTCACGGTCGTCCCCGGCATCTCCAGCTCGATCTCGGTCCCGGGCGCGGCCGGCATCCCGGTCACGCACCGCGGCGTCGCCCACGAGTTCACCGTGGTCAGCGGCCACGTGGCCCCCGACGACGAGCGTTCGCTCGTCGACTGGTCGGCGATGGCCCGGCTCACCGGCACCCTCGTGATCCTCATGGGCGTCGACAAGATCGGAAAGATCGCCGAGGCCCTGATCACGCACGGAAAGCCGGCGGACACCCCCGTCGCCCTCATCCAGGAGGGCACCACCGCCACCCAGCGCCGCGTCGACGCGACGCTCGCCACCGTCGGCGAGACCGTGGTCTCCGAGGGCGTCAAGCCGCCGGCCGTCATCGTCGTCGGCGCCGTGGTGCACGAGAACCCCAGCCGTAACCAGCGGTAACGTAAACCGTCCCCAGCCGTTGGCACCACACCCAGAACAAGGCAGTATCGACCCGTGGCAGAACCCCAAGGTCTCATCACCATCGACGACCCCGCCGACCCGCGCCTGCGCGACTACACGGGCCTGACCGACGTCGAGCTGCGCCGCAAGCGCGAGCCGGCCGAGGGCCTGTTCATCGCGGAGGGCGAGAAGGTCATCCGCCGCGCCAAGCAGGCCGGCTACGAGATGCGCTCGATGCTGCTCTCCGCGAAGTGGGTCGACGTCATGCGCGACGTCATCGACGAGGTCCCCGCCCCGGTCTACGCGGTCGCCCCCGACCTGGCCGAAGCGGTCACCGGCTACCACGTGCACCGCGGCGCCCTCGCCTCCATGCAGCGCAAGCCGCTCCCCACGGCCGACGAACTCCTCACCACCGCCCGCCGCGTGGTGATCATGGAGTCGGTCAACGACCACACCAACATCGGCGCGATCTTCCGCTCCGCCGCGGCCCTCGGCATGGACGCCGTCCTGCTCTCGCCGGACTGCGCGGACCCGCTGTACCGCCGCTCGGTGAAGGTCTCCATGGGCGCGGTCTTCGCGGTCCCCTACGCACGACTCGACGCCTGGCCCAAGTCCCTGGAGACGGTCCGCGAGGCGGGCTTCAACCTCCTCGCCCTCACCCCGGCCGACCAGGCCAAGTCCCTGGACGAAGTGGCCCCGCACCGTATGGACCGGGTCGCGCTGATGCTCGGCGCCGAAGGCGAGGGACTGTCCACGAAGGCCCTGATGGCGGCCGACGAATGGGTGCGCATCCCCATGGCCCACGGCGTCGACTCGCTCAACGTGGGCGCCGCGGCCGCCGTCGCCTTCTACGCGGTGGCCACCGGCCGCCCGGAACTCTGACCGGGGTTCTGTCCAGCGCTTGAGGTGTGCGGTACGCCGCTGTCGCCGCCCAGCCCGCGCGAAGGGCCCTGGCATCCCTGAGCCGCGGCGATGGCGAGCGCCACGAGCAGGGTCACGACGACGAACACGAACAGCCGCTGCCGCAGCAGCCGCGGATTCGCGGGCCGCAGCTTCTTGCCCGCGCCCGTCCCATTCGTACGGGGCGCGGGCCGCCCGGCACCACTGCGCGGCGCGGGCCGTGAACCCGACCGGGACGTGGTGCTGCGCGGGCCCGAACCACCGCCCGTCCTGCCGTTGCTGGGCCGCGGGGCCGGAGTACCCGGCTGCGTACGCCGCTGGGTGCGGTGCTCGACGTGACCGTCCTCGGTGAGCCGTCCCGTCGGCCGGTCCAGCTCGGCGCTGCGCGGCGCGGGCGGCCGCACCTCACCGAGCCCCTGCGCCTCCCGCGCCGCGATCTCCTTGAGCCGCAGCGACAGTTGCAGCGTGCTGGGCCGCTCCTCCGGGTCCTTGGCCAGACACGCGCGCAACAGCGGCGCGAGCGCGTCCGGCACCCCGGCCAGCTGCGCCTCCTCGTGCACGACCCGGTAGAGCATGACCTCGGAACTGCCGTGCCCGAAGGGTGAGTCACCCATGGCCGTGTACGCGAGCGTGGCCCCGAGGGCGAACACATCGGTCGCGGGCGTCACGGCCGCGCCCCGCACCTGCTCGGGCGCGAGGAAACCGGGGGAGCCGACCGCGGTCCCCACGTGCGTCAGCGTCGAGGCCCCGGTCGCCCACGCGATACCGAAGTCGATGATCCGCGGCCCCTTCGGGGACAGCAGGATGTTGGAGGGCTTCAGATCCCGGTGGACGACGCCCGCCTCATGGACGGCGACGAGCCCCTCCGACAGCGCGGCGCCCACGGCGGCCACGTCCGCGGCGGCCAACGGCCCTTCCTCGGCGACCTTGTCGTGCAGCGAGGGACCCGGCACGTACTGCGTCGCGAACCACGGCCGCTCCGCGTCCAGATCGGCGGCGACGAGCCGCGCGGTGCACCCGCCCCGGATCCGCCGCGCGGCGGACACCTCGCGCGCGAACCGCGACCTGAACTCCTGATCCTCCGCCAGGTCGGGCCTGATCACCTTGAGGGCGACCCGCTGCCCACGGCGGTCGGAACCGAGATAGACGACGCCCATCCCGCCGGCGCCCAGCCGTCTGTGAAGCCTGAACGAGCCGACGACGCGCGGGTCCTCGCGCCTCAGGCGCATCATCGCCATGTTCATCCCCGCTGCTGCCCGGTCCGTCTGACGAGCCACAGCTTACGTTTCCGCGCCCGGGTGCGCGCAGAGGCCGCGCCCTCTCGTCCCATTCGATTGTCAGTGCCGGGTGGGAAACTTGAAAGGTGGTCAGGGAGCGCGGAAACAGGGCGGCTTGAGGGCGCGCGCATCCTCAACCACCCGTCGCAGAAGGGGGATTGAGCCCATGAAGGGCGATCGGGTCGAGATAGTCGTGGACGCCGGTGACACGACGCGTACGTACGAGGTGGTGGCCAGCAGGGCGGGCCGCAGAGTGGAGACGGCGGTGCGCAGGGGAGTCGTGGAAGTGAGCGAAGTCACCCGCTCCGGCTCTGTGGTGCGCACCGCGCGCTTCATGGCGACGCGGGTCCTCGCACTGGTAGAGCAGCCCGTTCCGCGGGAGGAGGCGTCGGAGGCGGCGGAGAAGAGCCGCCCCCTCCGGGAAGACCCCGAGACCTAGGACCCCGTCTCCACCCAGGGGAGTACACGGCGTGGGAGCGCTCATCCTCGGGGAGGCCCGGCAATCGGTACGAGGGCATGACGACCCGGGTCGTCGCCGCCCATAGATTTGAGGTCAAGCGGCGGGTGCAGCACTCGTCCCCCGAGGTCAGGCACCCGCCGCTGCCACCAGATCAAGGACACAGACTTTAGAACTCAAGAGTTTGACCGGGAGAGGACCATGGCGGACACGGCATCGCGGACGACAGCGCTCCGCGCACGCATCGGCAGGGCCGACGCGTTCGGCAGCCCCGCGGCCGGCCGCCGTCACCCCTTGGTGGCCACGGCCATGGTCCTCCCCCTCGCGGCCCTTCTCGTCGTCGTCTTCGGCGGCTGGGACGCGATGGTCACACAAGCGTCGTCCGTGGGCGTGATGCTGGGGCGCTGAGCGGCGCCTCCAGGCCCGGAAGAGCGGTCCGGGCGGGGACATCCGGCCAGGAAACCCCGTGGGGACGGGGGTGCGGCGGACGGCACAAATGCCGCGTGCAGCTGGGGAGCTGCACGCGGCATTGCCTTTTCCCCCGGACGGCGGAGCCCGGCGCCGTAGGCTCGGCACGACCACGCATCACACCAGGGGACACTGTGACCACGCCCATCCTTCCCGCGCTCCGTGCCCGAGTGAGAGGCCAGGCCCACCCCACGGGCATCTCCTGCGTCTGCGGCGCCACCACCCTCGCCGACCGCGCCGACGCCACCGTGGTCCGGCACGGCGACACCGTCGCGAAGGCCCACGCCCCGGACACGGACCCCGCCGAACTCGCCCTGCGCGTCGCGGTGGCCGCCCACCCGGCCCTCTCCGGCGTCCTCCTGCCACCCCTGCGCCCCACGGCGTCGCCGCTCCACGACCGCCTGGTCACCTTCTGGCCCCACGGCACCCCCGTCGACCCGGACCACCCCGAGGACGCGCCCTGGGAAGCCGCCGCCACCCTCCTGGCCCGCCTCCACACCACCCCCACCGTCGAACTCCCGCACGCGCTGCCCCCGATGCGCGGCCCGGCGAAGGCGGCCCGCGCCCTCGCCCGCCTCCGCGCGACGGCCCCCGACCACCCGGCCGCGGACTCGATCCGCCGGGCCTGGCGCTCGCTGCCCGCCTGGGCCCGCGACGAGGCCCCGTACGACCACGCGCGGGCCCTGTGCCACGGCGATCTCCACCTGGGCCAGCTGGTCCGCCACCCGGCCGACTCCGCGCAGTGGCTCCTGATCGACGTCGACGACCTCGGGATCGGCGATCCCGCCTGGGACTTGGCCCGCCCGGCGGCCTGGTTCGCCTGCGGCCTGCTGCCCGCCGAGGACTGGACGCGCTTCCTCGGCGCGTACCGGCGCACGGGCGGCGCGAAGGAACTGGGCCTGCCCGACCCCTGGCCGGCCCTCGACGTCCCGGCCCGCGCCCTCACCGTCCAGACCGCCGCGCTCGCCGTGACGAAGGCCACCGAGGCGGACCGCGCGCTCGACGAGGTGGAGGAGGCCGTGATCGACGCCTGTGTCCGAATGGTCTCCGTACCGCCCCAGTTGGGACACGGCGACGCCAAGTAGGGTGCGGGAGACGGAAGCCGGGAAGTGTTCCGGCGAAGCAGTGCCGAACGGCGAGGAGTTGACCGGACCATGCAGTGCCCCAAGTGTCACGCACCGATGCACACGTACAACCGCAATGGCGTCCAGATCGAGCAGTGCAGCGGTTGCCGCGGGATATTCCTCGACTACGGCGAGCTGGAGTCGCTGACCCGCCTCGAGTCGCAGTGGCAGCAGCAGGCCCCGCCGGCCCCGCCCGCTCCACAGGCCTACCCGTCCGCCCCGGCCCCGGCGTGGGGAGCCCCGCACCAGGGCGGCCACTACGGACACCAGGGCCACCACCGCAACAAGGGCTTCGGCCGGATGCTCTTCTCCTCCTGAGCATCCCCGAGCATGAAGAAGCCCCCGGCCGCATCATCGACCGGGGGCTACTTGCTGGTGCGCGATACTGGGATTGAACCAGTGACCTCTTCCGTGTCAGGGAAGCGCTCTCCCGCTGAGCTAATCGCGCGGGAACAGGCCAGACTCTATCAGGCTCCGCGAGGGGTACTGCCAGGTACTACCAGGTGCTGCGTGCGCGATACTGGGATTGAACCAGTGACCTCTTCCGTGTCAGGGAAGCGCTCTCCCGCTGAGCTAATCGCGCGGGACGGATCTGTGGAACGAACCGGAGTCCGAAGATCCAGTGCGCGATACTGGGATTGAACCAGTGACCTCTTCCGTGTCAGGGAAGCGCTCTCCCGCTGAGCTAATCGCGCATGGAGGTGGAGACGGGATTTGAACCCGTGTAGACGGCTTTGCAGGCCGTTGCCTCGCCTCTCGGCCACTCCACCAGGAGCGTAGGGGTTCGGGAAGATCCCCCACATCCTGAGCGAACGACCGGGTTCGAACCGGCGACCTCAACCTTGGCAAGGTTGCGCTCTACCAACTGAGCTACGTTCGCGTGTCTTTCCGTTTCGCTTCCGCGTCCCGGCGACGTGTTGAACTCTAGCGGATTCCCGGGGGAGGTCCAAAACGCGTTTGCGCAGCGTGCTGCGGTGCGATCGTCGGCGTACGCACTCGATGACCTGCGCACCCGCACCCCAGGTCACCCTCCGGTCACCGGCCATAGACTCAAAACCGTGCACGGCTCCTCCGCTCTTCCTCCGCTCGCCCGCTTCGGCGACCTCCTCGCGACCGACCTCCGCGACGTGACCAGCGACCCCGCGGCCCTGGACTCCACCGGCTTCTGGGCGGTCTCCGCCGACTTCGAGGGCCGGCTGGTGTGCGCGCGCTTCGGCGACGTACGGGAGCGGCCCGTGCCCGCGCCCGTCCCCGGCGCCTGGCACGGGCCCGCGGCCGTGGACTGGGTGTCCTCGCTCGGCCACGCCGCGTACACGGACGGCGTGCGCCGTATACGGGACCGCATCGCGACCGGCGAGGTCTACCAGGCCAACCTCTGCCGGGTCCTCTCCGCGCCGGTCGCGGACGACGCCGACGTGGACGCCCTCACCGCTCTCCTCGCGCGCGGGAACCCGGCCCCCTTTGCGGGAACGATTCGGCTGCCCGAGCACGGCGTGGAGATCGCGACAGCTTCCCCCGAGCTGTTCCTGCGCCGACGGGGGAGGGTCGTCGAGTCGGGCCCCATCAAGGGCACCGGCCGCACCGAGGCGGACCTTCTGGAGAAGGACTACGCCGAGAACGTGATGATCGTCGACCTGGTCCGCAACGACCTGGGCCGCGTCTGCGCCACCGGCACGGTCACCGTGCCCGACCTGTGCGTGGTCGAGAAGCACCCGGGCCTCGTCCACCTCGTGTCGACGGTGCGCGGCGAGCTGCCCGAGCGGGCCGGCTGGGCCGAGCTGCTCGGCGCCGCCTTCCCGCCGGGCTCCGTCACCGGCGCACCCAAGTCCAGCGCCCTGCGCATCATCGACGAGCTGGAGACGGCGCCGCGCGGCCCGTACTGCGGCGGCATCGGCTGGGTCGACGCGGACCGGGGCACCGGGGAACTCGCCGTCGGCATCCGCACCTTCTGGATCGATCGCGGTGCGGGCGGGGCCTTCCTGCGGTTCGGGACCGGCGCCGGCATCACCTGGGGTTCCGACCCCGAGGGGGAGTGGCGGGAGACCGAGCTGAAGGCATCGCGGCTGTTGGCTGTAGCGTCGGGAACGTACAGGGACGCATAGTCCGCGCACGGTGGAGGGACTGACGGAAGTGAAGATCTGGCTCGACGGCGGGCTCCAGGACACCGAGACCGCCCGCGTCTCCGTCTTCGACCACGGGCTGACCGTGGGCGACGGCATCTTCGAGACCGTGAAGGCGGTCGACGGACGGCCCTTCGCCCTCACCCGTCACCTCGACCGGCTCGCCCGCTCGGCGCAGGGACTCGGCCTGCCCGCGCCCGACCTCGACGAGGTACGCCGCGCCTGCGCCGCCGTGCTCGACGCCAACCCGATGCCGCTCGGCCGGCTGCGCATCACCTACACCGGCGGCGTCTCCCCCCTCGGCTCCGACCGCGGCGACCAGGGCACCACGCTCGTCGTCGCCCTCGGCCAGGTCACCCGGCGGCCCGACACCACCGCCGTGATCACCGTCCCGTGGACCCGCAACGAGCGCGGCGCGCTCACCGGCCTGAAGACCACCTCGTACGCGGAGAACGTCGTCGCCCTCGCCCGCGCCCACGAACTCGGCGCGTCCGAGGCCCTGTTCGCGAACACGGTGGGGCAGCTGTGCGAGGGCACGGGCTCGAACGTCTTCGTCGTCCTGGACGGCGAGATCCACACCCCGCCGGTCGCCTCCGGCTGCCTCGCCGGGATCACGCGCGCCCTGGCCGTGGAGTGGACGGGCGCCAAGGAGACCGACCTGCCGCTGACCGTGCTCGCCGAGGCCGACGAGATCTTCCTGACGTCGACCCTGCGCGACGTCCAGGCCGTGCACCGGGTCGACGACCGCGACCTGGGCGACACCCCGGGACCCGTCACCGCCAAGGCGATGCGGGTGTGGGACGAGCGCGCCACGGACCACATCGACCCGTGAGTCCGGCGGATCGGCTGTCGTCCGCGGGGCGCGGGCGGGTAGAACACCCCTGATGACCACGACCCTGCGGCCGACCGAGCCGCTCCAGCGCACCACCGACGGTGCACGCTCGCGCCACTACGCGGTGTGCGTGAACAGCCGTCCCGTCGGCACGCTCCACCTCGCCACGCACCCGGTGTTCGGCCCGTCCGTGGCCCAGATACTGGACCTGTTCATCGACGAGCGGGACCGGGGGCGCGGCCGCGGCACGGTCGCCGCGCTCGCCGCCGAGGAGGTGGCCCGCGGCTGGAACTGCCGCCGCCTCGAGATCACCGTCCCCGCGCGGCAGCACGCGCTGCTGCGTCTCGCGGGCGCCCTCGGATACGTCGAGCGCAACCGGAACATGGCGAAGACGCTGCCCGCGCGGCCACCGGCGCTCCCCGCGGGCAGCGTGGGGCGGCGCATGACGGAGGCCGAGTTCGGGCCGTGGCTCGCGCATGCCAAGGAGCACTACGCGCGCTCCGTCGTCGAGCGCGGTGCCACCGAGGAGGACGCCCGCGCGAAGGCCGAGCGCGACCACGCGGCGCTGCTGCCCGACGGCATCGCGACCCCGGACGTCTACCTCGGCGTACTGGAGCACGACGGCGAACGCGTCGGGACGCTGTGGGTCGCCCAGCGCTCCGACGGCGCGTACGTCTACGACGTGGAGGTCGCGCCCGACCACCGGGGACAGGGGCACGGGCGCTCCCTGATGCTGCTCGCCGAGGCCGATGCCCTCGCCGGGGGCGCCACCCGGCTCGGCCTCAACGTCTTCGCGGACAACGTGCCCGCGCAGCGCCTGTACGAGTCGCTCGGTTACGAGCCGACCCTCCACCACCTCTACAAACCGCTGCTGTGAGCGGCGTGCGGCGGAGCGCTAGCCGGCCAGCAGCCGGTCCGCGATCTCCTCGATGCGCTCCCGCAGCCCGTCCTGGCTCTTGCCGCCGTCGAGGCGCTCGCCCCCGATGACGTAGGTCGGCGTGCCGGTCACGCCGATCGCCTTCCCCTCGGCCTGGTCGGCGTCGACGATCAGGATGTGCCGCCCGTCGACCAGCGCGGTGTCGAACTCCTCGGCGTCCAGGCCGAGTTCACGCGCCACCTCGACCAGGAACGGCTCGCCCGCCGCGTCGAACTCCTCGACCCGGCCGAGCACGGCCTCCACGTAGGGCCATCCCTTGCCCTGCTCGAACGCCTCCTCGGCGGCCTGTGCCCCGGCGAAGGAGTGCTTGTGCTTCTCCAGCGGGAAGTGGCGCAGGCGCAGCTCGAGACGATCGCCGTAGCGCTCACGCAGCGCGCGGACGTCGTCCAGGGCCGATCGGCAGTCGGGACACTGGAGCTCGCACCACACATCAAGGACGGGGGCCGGGTTCGGGGCGTTCATGGGGTCAGTCTCCCAGGCCCGGTCGCGGTGCCCAACCTGGACCTGCGGAGGAGGCGCGACCCCTAGATGTCCCTGAGGTCGGCCTCGGCCATGGCCCGTGGACCCCCGGGCGGTGCAGGATGGAAGGGGACGGACCGCCCGCCCGCGACCAGAACGCCCGAACCCAGGAGGACCGGATGATTGCCGAGACCGTCTGCTCCGCCGTGTCCGTGGCGGGCCTGGGCATCGCCGCCGTCACCGCGTACCGCAAGCGCTTCCTCGCGGCCGCCCGGCTGGCCGCCTACTCCCTGGTCCCGCTGGGCCTGGTGATGACCGGGGCGGTCGAGTGGGTCGTGGACACCGCGTTCAGCCCCACCGCCTGGGCCGGCTTCGGTGTGCTCGGCGCGGCCTGGCTGATCTTCATGGTGACCCGTGCCGTCGAGCGCCGTACCGGCGGCACCCGCAAGGAGCGCAGGGCGGCGAAGGCGGCCGCACGGCGCGAGGCCGTGGCCCCCGCCGCGTCCGCCCCCTCGCTCGGTCAGAGCACCCGCGCGACCCCCGCCCCCACCCCCGCCGCCCAGCCGAAGCCGAAGGCGGCGGCGAGCGAGGACTTCAGCGACATCGAGGCGATCCTGAAGAAGCACGGCATCTGACGTCACAAACGGGCCACCGGAGAAGGGCGGTGGACGAAGGGTGTCATGGAGCCCTTCCAACACCCTTTGTCAGTACGGGAGTTCGACGCGGGCCGGGAATTCGCGCAGATGCCCGTGCGCGGTGTCACGTAATCCGGCGAACTGCCGCTGTGGGCGGGCGTATTGAGGCTCCGTCACCTGGGGGCTGCGTAGTCTTCGGGGCGAGATGCTCGACACACCGCAGCTGGACGACCAGCTGGACGCCGAACAGGGGCAGGCGCCGTCGCCGTGCGAACCCGCGCCGCCCGCACCCGCACACTCCACCGAGCCGCGAGGCTGTCTCTTCGCGCTCTCCCAGCCACCGCTGATGATCTTCCTGGCGGTGATCGGCTGCCTGCTCATGATGGCGGCCCTGCACGACCTCCTGCTGCTGTGATCCGGCTCAGCCCGCGGCTTCCTTGCGGCGCGCCCGGTACGCGGCCACGTGCAGCCGGTTCCCGCACGTACGGCTGTCGCAGTAGCGGCGCGAGCGGTTGCGCGACAGATCCACGAACGCGTGCCGGCAGTCCGGAGCCTCACAGCGCCGCAGTCGCTCCTGTTCCCCGGCGACCACGAAGAACGCGAGGGCCATCCCGCAGTCGGCCGCCAGGTGGTCCGCGACGGACGCACCGGGCGCGAAGTAGTGCACGTGCCAGTCGTAGCCGTCGTGGTCCGTCAGACGGGGCGTGGTGCCCGCCGCGGCGATCAGTTCGTTGATCAGCGACGCGGCGCCGCGCGGATCCGGAGCCGCGAACACCTCGGCGAACCGGTCACGCACCGTGCGCACCCCGCGCAGGTCACGCTCCGTGAGAACGCCGACGTCACTGATGTCGTTCTTTCGTACGAAATCCTCCAGAGCCGCCACGCTCGCGAGCCCGTCGGCCGCGCCGTCGTCCTCCGGTGCGGTGTTCACCAGATCGACCACGGTGTCCAGCGCGCACCGGGTGTCGTGGGTGATCAGCACGATTCGCTCCCTGCCCTGGGGGGGTCGGGCCCTCGCCCGTCGATGCTGGCCGAGCCTAATGCCTGAGCGGCGCGGAGAAGGCCGGAGAGGGCCGGAGAAGGTCACGGAAGGGCACCGAGCGCGCATCGGCGCCGCCCCCGTGGAAAGTCCCACGGTGGCGGCGCCGGTGTATGCCGTATGCGGTTGTTGAACCTGGCTGACCCCGTGCCGTCTCCCCGAGTCGACGGCACGGGCGCTCTCGCCCTGCTCACGGCGGCTGGCTGCCGACGCGCGCCTCCTGCGCGGTTAGCTCTCCGCGAGGATGTGCGAGAGCTCCTGGTCGAGATCGAAGTGGCGATGCTCCGTGCCCGGGGGCACGGCGGCGTCGGTCCGCTTGAGGAACGACTCCAGGGCCCGTGCCGGGGCCTCCAGCAGAGCTTCGCCCTCTGGGGAGCTCAGGGCGATGCAGACAACGCCCTGACCGTGGCTCCGGGACGGCCAGACTCGGACGTCTCCGGTGCCCGTAGGCCGGTGAAGACCTTCGGCGAGGAGATCGCGGGCAAACACCCACTCGACCGTCTCCTCGGCTCCGGTGTGGAAGGTGGCGTGCACGGCATACGGATCGGCCGTGTCATACCGCAGTCCTGCGGGAACAGGCAGTGAGGACTCGCTCGACACAACGAGGCGCAGGTGCAGCTCGCAGCTGACCGTGGTGTTCATAAGCGCCAGGGCCTTTCGCTCAGTGTGCGCTCGGGGATTCGCACGTCGGCGAAATCGACATGCCACCTACGGTGCCGTTGTAAACCCCTCTGAGGGTTTTGGGCGTCTTTAGGTAGCTCGTACGGCGGAGTCTTTCTTGACGGGGAACGGCCATTCCGGTGACGCGAATCGTTCGGGTAGGTTTGGCTGTATGAATACGGGGAGTGACGGGGCGGCCGACGCGGTCGCCGACGCGGACGACGGGAAGACCGAGAAGCCGCTGGGCTCGCGAGCGCCGGAGTTCGTCCAGGCCCGCAGGGCCCTGCACCTGAGCTGGCAGGTGGGCGTCTTCGTCGTGGGGCTCGCGGTCGTCGGCGCGGGCGTGGTCATGCTGCCGCTGCCGGGGCCGGGCTGGCTGGTGATCTTCGGGGGCATGGCGATCTGGGCGACCGAGTTCGTCTGGGCGCAGCTGGTGCTGCGCTGGACGAAACGCAAGGTCACGGAGGCCACGCAGCGCGCCCTCGATCCGAAGGTGCGGCGCCGGAACATCATCCTGACGACGATCGGCCTGGTGATCATCGCGGTGCTCGTGGGGATCTACGTCTGGAAGTTCGGGCTCGAGATGCCGTGGAACATCAAGGAGTGATCCGGGGCGGCGCGGGAGGGTCCGCGGGATGGTCCCAGGCACCCGCTGACATGGGGTAATGTTCTTTCTGCGCCCGGGCGATTAGCTCAGTGGGAGAGCGCTTCGTTCACACCGAAGAGGTCACTGGTTCGAACCCAGTATCGCCCACCCGGAACCGAAGGCCCCGGAGACACCACGTCTCCGGGGCCTTCGGCGTTCCCGGTTCCTGTGTAACGGTTCAATCACTGCTCTGACCTGCGGGTTCGAAGCGCTTCGACCCAATTCTTGCCCGAACCGTTGACGCGCCCCCGCCCCGTCTCTACCTTGGCCCGGCAAGCGCTTTCCTAAAACGATTCAATGCGCAGGTGGAGGGGCGAACTGTGCCTACGAACAGGGATCTTGACCGGCGTGGCCTGCTGAAGGTCACGGGGGCGTCGCTCGCGACGGTCGGTCTGGCAGCAGCCGGCTGTGGCGGCGACGACGGAGGTTCGGGCGGGACGAACGCGGACGGTCCGGCGACGCTCCGGTTCGCCTGGTGGGGCGGCGAACCGCGCGCCGTGAAGATCAAGAAGGCGATCGCCCTCTTCGAGAAGAAGAACCCGAAGATCAAGATCAAGCCCGAATTCACCGACTACCAGGCGTTCTGGGAGAAGTTCCAGACGCAGGCCTCCGGAGGCAATCCGCCGGACGTATTCCTCAACTCCGTTGCATTTCTTGCGAAGTACGACAAGCGGGGTGTGCTGCTCGACCTCAAGTCCCAGATAGACGCGGGAAATCTGAGCCTCAAGAACTTCCGGGGCGGCGTCGAGTCCGCGGGTCAGGTCACCGGCGGCAAGCAGGTCGCGGTGCCGGTCGGCGCCAACACCATGTCGCTCGTCATCGACAAGAAGGCCTTCGCGAAGGCGGGCGTCGAGCCCAAGTTCGGCTGGACCTGGGACGAGTACTTCAAGACGCTCCAGACCATCCAGGACAAGCTCAAGATCTCCGGTGACACGGGCTACGCCGGGATCATGTACCTGTACGACCTGTATCTCCGTCAGAACGGAAAGGCGTTCTTCAAGGACGGCAAACTCGGTTTCACCGAGGACGACCTGACGCAGTGGTGGTCCGACTACTACAAGCGCGTGAAGTCCGGGATCGTCGCCGACCCCAAGAAGATCGAGCAGGTCAAGCCGAAGTCCGGGCTCTCCGCCGGGCTCGCCGCCGGCGAGTTCACCTGGGACAACTTCTCGGTGCGCTACGAGGGTGAGGGCGACTCGGACTACGGGCTCGCGCCGATCCCCACCACCGACGGCAAGGACACCGGCCAGTACCTCGGCTCGCTGATGCTGTCGATCTCCACCAAGTGCAAGGCCCAGGCGCAGGCCGCCAAGTTCATCGACTTCATGGTCCACGACCCCGAGGTCGGCAAGATCCTGGGCTACGACATGGGGGTGCTCGCCACCACCGACCAGTTCGACGCCTACAAGCCGGGCGAGGAGGCCGACAAGGCCGTCGCCGAGGCCAACGAGGGCATCGCCGCCTACGAGACCGCGGTCGACAAGGCCGGGGTCCTCGGCAAGATCACGCCGCACCCGTCCGGTGCGGACGTCGTCGAGGCCGCGTTCCTGCGCATCGCCGGCGACGTCGCGAACGCGAAGCAGAAGGTACCGGCCGCCGTGAAGCAGTTCTTCAGTGAGGCCGAGGCAGCCTTCCAGGGCTGACGCCCCCGACGTTTCCGAGGGGAAACAGCACCATGTCGCTCGTCAAGGACGCCACCGGCGCCACTTCCTTGGCCGACAAGAACACGTCCGTCCGCCCCGTCGCCCACCGGCGACGGGGCAGGCGCGACAACCTTGCCGGCTATCTGTTCATGTCACCCTGGCTGGCAGGGTTCCTGCTGCTCACGGCAGGGCCGATGATCGCGTCGCTCTACTACGCGTT
Source organism: Streptomyces sp. Q6 (assembly GCF_036967205.1). Taxonomy (NCBI): domain Bacteria; kingdom Bacillati; phylum Actinomycetota; class Actinomycetes; order Kitasatosporales; family Streptomycetaceae; genus Streptomyces; species Streptomyces citrinus. Next base: position 1,457,177 of record NZ_CP146022.1, on the reverse strand, counting down.
CACGAACTACAACCTGTTCGCGCCGCCGCAGTGGGTCGGTTTCGACAACTTCACGGCCATGTTCGACGACCCGCGCTGGCAGAAGTCGGTGCAGGTCACGCTGAAGTACGTGGTCATCGGCACACCGCTGAAGCTCGCCCTCGCGCTCGCCGTCGCCCTGCTGCTCAACCAGAGCCGCCGCGGCCAGGGCCTGTACCGGGCCGCCTTCTACGCGCCGTCGCTGATCGGCGCCAGCGTCTCGGTCGGCTTCGTCTGGCGGGCGATCTTCTCGGACAACGCCGTCGTCGACAAGGGACTCGGCGCCCTGGGCCTGAACCTGGGGGGCTGGATCGGCGACCCCGACCTGATCCTCTACTCCCTCGTGGCGCTCACCGTCTGGCAGTTCGGCGCCCCGATGGTCATCTTCCTCGCGGGCCTCAAGCAGGTCCCGAAGGAGCTGTACGAGGCCGCCGCGGTAGACGGCGCGGGACCGCTGCGCCGCTTCTGGAACATCACCCTGCCGATGATCTCGCCGGTGCTCTTCTTCAACGTCCTGCTGGAATCGATCCACTCGTTCCAGATCTTCGGCTCGGCGTACGTCGTCTCCAACACCTTCTGCGGACCGGCCGACGCCACGCTCGTCTACACCTGCTACCTGTACCAGAAGGGCTTCCAGCAGTCGCAGATGGGCTTCGCCTCCGCGATGGCCTGGATGCTGCTGCTCGCCGTGGCCCTCGTCACCGCCGTCCTTTTCTGGTCCCAGAAGAAGTGGGTGCACTACGAGGAGGACGTCAAGTGACCACCGTGACCCCGCAAGTCAGCCAGAGCGCCGACCCGCGCAAGCGCACCGGATCGATCGTCTGGCACGTGTTCGCGATCGCCGTGCTCTGCGTCGTCCTCTACCCCGTCGTCTGGGTGATCGGCGCCGCCTTCAAGCCCGGCAAGACGATCGTCGGCTCGGCCCAGCTCTTCCCGACCTCGCCCATCATGGACAACATCAAGGGCCTGGGCGACGGCATCGCGGGCATCTCCATCAGCTCGTTCTTCCTCAACTCGCTGTTCTACGCGGGCATGGCCGTGGTCGGCGTCGTCATCTCCAGCTCGCTGACCGCGTACGCCTTCTCGAAGATCCCCTTCAAGGGCCGCAAGTTCTTCTTCGCGATGATGATCGGCACCCTGCTGCTGCCGTACCACGTACTGCTCATCCCGCAGTACGTGATGTTCCAGAAGCTGGACCTCATCAACACGTACGTGCCGCTGCTCGCCGGCAAGTTCCTGGCCACGGAGGCGTTCTTCGTCTTCCTGATGGTGCAGTTCATGCGCGGACTGCCCCGCGAGCTCGACGAGGCCGCCAAGCTCGACGGGTGCGGACACCTGCGCACCTACTGGTCGATCGTGCTGCCGCTGAGCCGGCCCGCCCTCATCACCAGCGCCATCTTCACGTTCATCAACGCCTGGAACGACTTCATGGGACCGCTGATCTACCTCAACGAGCCCTCCAAGTACACCGTCTCGCTCGGCCTGATGATGTTCCGCGACCAGCAGGGCATCTCCGACTACGGCGGCCAGATCGCCATGGCGATGGTCGCGCTCATCCCGGTCGTCGCGTTCTTCATGGCGTTCCAGCGCTACCTGATCGACGGCATGGCCACCTCGGGGCTCAAGTGATGAGCGCCCCGGTGGAGTCGCGACGACGGGTCGGGTTCGGCGTCTTCGCCGAATGCCTGCTGACCGGGGTGTGGATCGCCGTCCTGTCCGTGCCCGTCGTCACCGCTCCGGCCGCCTTCGCGGCCGGGGCCCGGCACCTGCGCCGGCACCTCCGCGGGCAGAGCGGTGGCTGGCGCGAGTGCTTCGCGGACTTCCGGCTCGCGGCGCGCCGCGGCTGGCTGGTCGGCACCGGCGGACTCGCCGGGTTCGTCGCCGTCCTGATCGACGTCCGGGTGGCCCGCGCCGGACTGCCCGGCGGTCAGCTCGCGGCGGCCATCGGCCTGCTCACACTGCTCGCGGCCGCCGTCGCCGTCCTGCGGGCCGCCACCGTGTGGACCCCGGCGCCTCCTGGCGGGCGCTGCTCACCGCCGCCGCCCTGCGCACCGTCCGCGCCCCCGCCGGGTCGCTGCTGCTCGTGTGCGGGCTCGCGCTCGTGGCGCTCACCGCCGAATTCCTGACGCCGCTCGCGGTCCCGGTCCTCGGCGTCCTCGCCGCCGCGGCCGTCGCCGTGGAGGAACGCGGCCGGGCCCGCTGAGGCCCCGCACCACCTCGACTTCCCCCGATCCCCTTCTCGTACAGCACGTTTGGCATGCACGGAAAGGAACAACGATGTCCCCCATTCCTCGCAGATCCCTCCTCAAGGCCGCCGCGGTCGCCGGCGCCGCCGCCCAGTTCAGCTGGGCCCTCGGCAGCAAGAACGCGCAGGCCGCGACCGGCGCCGACACCGCCGAGGCCACGCCCGTCACCCTGAGCTGGCTGGAGGACGGCGGCCTCGGCGCCGCCCCCGGCTCCACCGTCGGCGTGCCCTGGCCGAAGGGCGCGTACGACAAGGGCCAGGAGTTCGCCCTCACGGACGCCGACGGCAAGCAGGTCCCCGTGCAGACCTGGCCGCTGGCCCAGTGGCCCGACGGCTCGCTGAAGTGGACCGCGCACGCGGTCGGACCCGGCGCGGGCGACGGCAAGCTCACCTTGGCCGCCGGGAACGCCGCCGCGCCCCAGAAGAAGGTCAGCGTCTCCACCAGCGGTGGTGTCGTCACCGTCGACACCGGTGTCGTCGTCACCAAGCTCGGCAAGAGCGGATCGAGCCTGGTCAAGAGCGTCACCCGGGGCTCCACCGAGATCGCCAAGGACGGGCGGCTCGTGCTGCTGCGGCAGGCCGAGATCGAGGACGACGAGCAGGGCACCGTCAAGACGGAACGCTTCGAGTCCGTCATCGAGGAGACCACCGTCGAGCAGGACGGCCCGGTCCGCGCCGTCGTCAAGATCGACGGCAAGCACCGCAAGGGCAACCGCAGCTGGCTCCCCTTCTCCATCCGGTTCTACTTCTACGCCGGTGCCGACTCCTTCCGCATGGTGCACACCATCACCTATGACGGCACCCAGGACCCCGGCAAGGCGTCCGGCGACTTCATCCGCGGCCTCGGCGTGCGCTTCACCGTGCCGATGCGCGACGCCTCGTACGACCGTCACGTCCGCATCGGCGGCGAGGACACCGGCATGATCCGGGAGGCCGTCAAGGGCATCACCGGTCTGCGCCGCGACCCCGGCGCGTCCGTACAGGCCGCGCAGTTCGCGGGCGAGAAGCTCGCCGACCCCTCCACCTGGGACCAGCGCGTCACGACCCGCCTCCAGTACATCCCCGAGTGGGGCGACTACACCCTCTCCCAGCTCTCCGCTGACGGCTTCACGCTGCGCAAGCGCACGAAGGCCGGGCACGGATGGATCGCCGCGGGCGGCGGCAAGCGCGCCAGCGGCTTCGGCTACCTCGGCGGACCGAGCGGCGGATTCTCCTTCGGCCTGCGCGACTTCTGGGAGAAGCACCCCACCGGCCTCGACATCCGCGGCGCCCACACCGACGAGGCCGAGGTCACCCTCTGGCTCTGGTCGCCCGAGGCGCAACCCATGGACCTGCGCTTCTACCACGACGGCCTGGGCCAGGACACGTACCCGGAGCAGGCCGAGGGCATCCAGATCACCTACGAGGACTACGAGCCCGAGTTCGGCACCCCGTACGGCATCGCCCGCACCAGCGAGCTGATGTTCTGGGCCAACGGCTCGACGCCGAAGCCCGAGACGCTCGCCCAGCAGGTCGAGGCCGTGCGCGTGGCCCCGCAGCTGACCGCGCCGCCCAAGCAGCTCATCAAGGCCGGCGTCTTCGGCCCCGGCCTGTACTCCGAGCCGGACCGCTCCACCCCCGCCAAGGCCAAGATCGAGGACCACCTCGACTTCCTCTTCACCTATTACAAGGACCAGGTGGAGATGCGGCGTTGGTACGGCTTCTGGGACTACGGCGACGTCATGCACTCCTACGACCCGGCACGCCACCAGTGGCGCTACGACGTCGGAGGCTACGCCTGGGACAACTCGGAGCTGTCGCCCGACATCTGGCTGTGGATGGCCTACCTGCGCTCGGGCCGCTCCGACATCTTCCGGTTCGCCGAGGCCATGACCCGGCACACCGGCGAGGTCGACGTCTACCACCTCGGCAAGTGGGCCGGGCTCGGCACCCGGCACGGCGTCCAGCACTACGCGGACTCCGCCAAGCAGCAGCGCATCGCGAACACCACGTACCGCCGCTACTACTACTTCCTCACCGGTGACGAGCGCGTCGGCGACCTCATGCACGCCAACGTCGACTCCGACGAGACGTTCCTCGTGCTCGACCCGCTGCGCAAGATCCGCACCGAGCCGTACACCCCGGACCGCAACGCCCTGTCGATCGGCTTCGGCACCGACTGGAGCGGGCTCGTCTCCGCGTGGCTCACCGAGTGGGAGCGGCGCGGACCCAAGTGGGAGAAGGCGAAGGCCCGGGTCCTGTCGACCATGGAGACCATCGCCGCGCAGCCCAACGGATTCGTGCAGGGCAGCGGGCTCTACGACCTCGACACCGGCAAGTTCGCCATCGCCACGGAACCGGTCGTCGGCGTCTCCCACCTGTCGGCCGTCTTCGGCCTGAACGAACTGTGCGCCGAACTCATCGACATCGTCGACATGCCGAAGTTCGAGGAGGCGTACTACGACTACTGCCGCTACTTCAACGCCACCAAGGCGGAGCAGGCGGCACGCTACGGCTCCAACTTCGGCACCCTGCTCCTCTTCCAGGGCCACTCGCGTCTCGACGCGTACGCGGCGGTGCGCACCGGCGACGACAAGCTGGCGGCGCGCGCCTGGGCGAAGTTCTACAAGAGCGACGGCTACACCGAGTCCTCGCCGTGGAAGACGGAGAAGGTCAGCGGCCCGGTCACGCTCGTCGCGGGCACCGAGGCGAACTGGGTCTACACCAACGACACGGCCCTGTACGGACTCGCCGCCATCGAGAACCTGGCACTCGTCGGCGACAAGATGCCGTGACGTCCACCTGAACGTCATGTTCCGCGGGCAGACTCGGCCCATGGACCTCAGTGCCTGGAGTCACTACCGGTTCCGTAGCGTCTGGGACCTGCCCGCACCGCCCGCCGCGGTCTTCGCCGTCCTCGAACGGGCGGAGGAGTACCCGGCGTGGTGGCCGCAGGTACGCGCGGTGACGCCGCTGGACGACACCAGCGGCGTCGCCGTCTTCCGGTCCTTCCTGCCGTACGAGCTCACGGTCACGGCACGCGAGAAGCGCCGCGACCCGGCCGCCGGGATCCTGGAGGTCGAGATGAGCGGGGATCTCGACGGCTGGGCGCGCTGGACCCTGCGGCCCGTCCCGGGCGGCGGCACGCGCGCCGTCTACGACCAGGAGGTCGAGGTGCGCAAGGCCCTGATGCGGCGCTTCGCCGTGCCCGGTCGGCCGGTGTTCCTCGCCAACCACGCGTGGATGATGCGCGGCGGACGGCGCGGCCTCGCGGCCTCCCTGCAACCGGTTTGAACACAGGGCGCCACGACCTGTATTGTTCAACCCGTTCCCGGGCGATTAGCTCAGTGGGAGAGCGCTTCGTTCACACCGAAGAGGTCACTGGTTCGAACCCAGTATCGCCCACCCGGAGAATGACCGGTCCGCCAGACATGGCGGGCCGTTTTTTCGTTTCCGCCCGCACTGCCCCCCGGCGTCGCAACGATCAGGCGGCCGCCGGGAGTTCCGGGCGCAGCGGCCATGACTGATCCACTGTTTCCGGAGTGCCGCTGCGGGCGAACCAGGCCTGGAGGCCGCGGGCCTGCGCCGCGTGCCAGACCGCCTGGAGCGTGTGCAGCTCCGCCGGCGCGAGGCGCTCCAGACGCGTCGCGAAGCGGCGGCCGATCGCCCGGACCACGTCGAGGGACGCCTGCGCGTCCGCGCCCGCGTCGTGCGCGCCCGCCAGCTCCACCTCGTAGTGCGCGCACAGATCCGTCAGGGTGCGCCGGCCCTTGCGATAGCGGTCCAGGTGCTTGTCCAGGACCCGCGGGTCGAGGACGTTCAACGGCGAGGTCTCCAGATAGCGCGCCAGCGACGAGTTGCGGTGGCGCTTCAACTCGCGGTCCAGGAGCGTCAGATCGAAGGGAGCGTTCATCACGACCAGGGGGCGTCCCGCCGCCGCCTGCTCCGCGAGCTCGCGGCCTATCTCCTCCATGACGGGCGCGGGCCAGCGGCCGTTGCGCTGAAGATGTTCGTCGGTGAGCCCGTGGATCTCCGTGGCTCCGGCCGGTACCGGCACCCCCGGGTTCACCAGCCAGCGTGTCACCCGGGGGCGGGTGCCCGTGGCGTCCTGCACCACGATCGCCGCCGAGACGATGCGGTCGTTCTCCACGTCCACGCCCGTGGTCTCTGTGTCGAAGGCGGCCAGGGGGCCCTCGTACCAGCACGTCATGTCAATGCAACTCCTCGTTCACGCACGGCGGATGACGGCCCATCAGCCCTTGTGTCCCGCCCCGTTTCCGTGATACCCGGGCCGTTTGCGTCGTACGCCGAGCGGTGACAACACAGGTACGAGTCATGGCAGTTCAGCGGGGCGCCATTGACTCGGGGTTGATCAAAATCTTGATCTCCGCGGGGATTCACCGTTCCGAAAGGCCAGTTGCACCATGGCGCTCGCGCAGCCCGAACAGGGCGGGCTGCTGCCCGAGCGGTTCGCACCGTCGCGCGGCACACTCGCCACCACCGCCTGCATGGAGACCTTGCAGGTGGCCTATCTGCACGCCGTGGCCGCCGCCGCCGGCTGCTCGCTCTCGCAGCCCTTTCCCGACAACGGCATCGACTGGCACGTCAGCCACAGCGCCCCCGGGCACACGGTCGACGACGAGGTCACCATCAAGGTGCAGTTGAAGGCGACCTATCAGATACCGCCGAACCCGCCGGGCCCCTTCTTCTCCTTCACGCTCGACAACCCCCACCTGGAGAAGCTCGCCCGGTCCCCGGTCTCGGTGCACAAGATCCTTGTCGTGATGCTCGTGCCGCGCTCCCAGGACGACTGGCTGCGCGCCAGTCACGACCGGCTCGACCTGCGGCACTGCTGTTACTGGACCAACCTCGCCGGAGTCCCGGTCACCGGCCGGCGCAGGACCACCGTGCGCATCCCGACCTCGCGGATCTTCGACGACCGCGCACTGTGCGAGATCATGACCCGCGTCGGGACGGGCGGGCGGCCCTGACCCGTCGATCCGGCGGGCCCGGAAGGGAGTTACGTGATGCAGCAGCACCGCCCCGTCGGTGAGCCCGGACGCCCGTTCGGCGTGGCCCGCGCCCACCCCGTCGACCTCGAGGGACCCGACCCCGGACAGGTCGACCCGGCCGTCCTGAGCGCCCTGCTCGACCGGCACGGCTGGGAGCGCCGCGGCGGCGCCGCCGGCCGGTACGCCCGCTGGATCCTGCCGGGACCCGGCGCGCGGACGAGCCTGCTCGTGCCGGAGAGCCGGGCCTTTCCGGACAGCGAGGAACTGCTCGGCGAGGCGCTGACCGCACTCGAACGCAGCGGCACCGCCTCCGCGCGCGAGGTGCTCGTCTCGCTCGCCGTGCCCAGCGACGAGATCCGGTGGTGGCGGGACGTACCGGCCGGTCCCACCGGCGCCTCGACCTGGACCGCGGAGGAACAACTGCGGTCCGCCGCGCGGCGCGTCCTGCTCGCCGGGGCGCTCGCCGCGCGCGGCCGCGCCGGGTACTACGGTGCCCGGTTCCGGCGGCCCGCCGCCGCGGCCCTGGAGAACGTCCTCGTCCAGTCCGCGCCGGGCGGCCGCAGGCTCACCGCGTTCGTCCCGGTCGCGGGCGGCCGGGAGCTCGCCGTCCGGCTGCACCAGGCGCTGTACGCGGTCCGCGAGGCCGTCGACTACCGGCGGGCCACGGGCGGCATGGACGCGTTCGACGGCGCCGTCGAGGCGGGCGTCAGCCATGAACTCACCGAGGCGCTCGTCGCGTTGGTGCGCGGCACCGAGGGCGCCCGGATCGGCGTCGCGTGGGCACCGGCCGCCGGCGTGCCCGAGGAGTGCACCGACGGGGACGCGCCCGTCGAGTTCTCACCCGGCGACCTGGACGTGCTGCGCGAGGCCGGCGCCCGCTACCGGCACACCGAGCCCGCTGTCTCCGTCCGCGTCACCGGCACCGTCGTCCGGATGCGGCGCAGCGGACCGCGCGGCGAGGGCACGGTGCGGCTGCACGTCATCGCCGGCGCCGAGATCCCCCACGTACGCATGACGCTGGACGAGGAGGCGTACCGGACCGCCGGGCACGCGCACCTCGTCGGCCTGCCGATCCGGGTGCACGGGCGGCTGGAGAGCCGCGGCGGGTTCCGTCGGCTGACCGGGGCGTCCGGCGTCGTCCCCGTCCAGGTGGAGGAGGCCGAGCGGGACCGCCTGATGAAGTCGCTCCAGGAGAACCTGGACTTCTTCGAGGAGGCGTGCGCGGGGGAGGAGCAGCCGCCGCTGTGACCGGCACGGGCGCCGGGACCGGGGGACCCGGCCCGCGGCCGGCCGCGCGAGCTGCGCGACAATCGTTTCGCGAGCGGTCCCCGTGACTCGGTACGATCGCACTTGCGCGCGTCACAGGTAATGGCGCGGCGTTCCATCTTCAGGTAGGAGAAGACCGGTGTCTGACGTCCGTGTGATCATCCAACGCGATTCCGAGCGGGAAGAACGCGTGGTGGCGACGGGCACTACGGCCGCCGAGCTCTTCGCCGGGGAGCGCACCATCGTCGCCGCCCGCGTGGCCGGCGAGCTGAAGGACCTCGCGTACGCCGTCCAGGACGGCGAGGAGGTCGAGCCCGTCGAGATCTCGTCCGAGGACGGTCTCGACATCCTGCGGCACTCCACCGCGCACGTGATGGCGCAGGCCGTCCAGGAGCTGTTCCCGGACGCCAAGCTCGGCATCGGCCCGCCCATCAAGGACGGCTTCTACTACGACTTCGACGTCAAGGAGCCGTTCACCCCCGAGGACATCAAGCGCATCGAGAAGAAGATGCAGGAGATCCAGAAGCGGGGGCAGCGCTTCTCGCGCCGCGTGACCAGCGACGACGCCGCGCGCGTCGAGCTGGCCGACGAGCCGTACAAGCTGGAGCTCATCGGCCTCAAGGGCAACGCGGCGCAGGCCGCCGACGGCGCCGACGCCGAGGTCGGCGGCGGCGAGCTGACCATCTACGACAACCTCGACGCCAAGACCGGCGACCTGTGCTGGAAGGACCTCTGCCGAGGCCCGCACCTGCCCACCACCCGGAACATCCCGGCGTTCAAGCTGATGCGCTCCGCCGCCGCCTACTGGCGCGGCAGCGAGAAGAACCCGCAGCTCCAGCGCATCTACGGCACCGCGTGGCCGACCAAGGACGAGCTGAAGGCGTACCTCGACTTCCTCGTCGAGGCCGAGAAGCGCGACCACCGCAAGCTCGGCGCCGAGCTGGACCTGTTCTCCTTCCCGGAGGAGCTCGGCCCGGGTCTCGCCGTGTTCCACCCCAAGGGCGGCGTGGTCCGCAAGGTCATGGAGGACTACTCGCGGCGCCGCCACGAGGTCTCCGGCTACGAGTTCGTGAACACCCCGCACATCTCGAAGGAGCACCTCTTCGAGACCTCGGGCCACCTGCCGCACTACGCGGAGGGCATGTTCCCGCCCATCCAGTTCGACGAGCAGAACTACCGCCTCAAGGCGATGAACTGCCCGATGCACAACCTGATCTTCAAGTCCCGCGGGCGTTCCTACCGTGAGCTGCCCCTGCGGCTCTTCGAGTTCGGCACCGTGTACCGGTACGAGAAGTCCGGTGTCGTGCACGGCCTGACCCGCTCGCGCGGCTTCACCCAGGACGACTCGCACATCTACTGCACCAAGGAGCAGATGCCGCAGGAGCTCGACACGCTCCTGACCTTCGTGCTCGACCTGCTGCGCGACTACGGCCTGACCGAGTTCGAGCTGGAGCTGTCCACCCGCGACGACTCCGACAAGTTCATCGGCACGGACGAGGACTGGGCCGAGGCCACCGAGGCGCTGCGTCTCGCCGCCGAGAAGCAGAACCTGCCGCTGGTTCCGGACCCGGGCGGCGCCGCGTACTACGGCCCGAAGATCTCCGTCCAGGCCAAGGACGCCATCGGCCGGTCCTGGCAGATGTCGACCCTCCAGGTCGACTTCAACCAGCCCAAGCGGTTCGGTCTGGAGTACACCGCGGCGGACGGCTCGCGCCAGCAGCCGGTCATGCTGCACCGTGCCCTGTTCGGCTCGATCGAGCGGTTCTTCGGCGTGCTCCTGGAGCACTACGCGGGCGCGTTCCCGGCGTGGCTGGCCCCGGTCCAGGCCGTCGGCATCCCGATCGGCGACGCGCACATCCCGTACCTCCAGGAGTTCGCCGAGAAGGCGCGCGCCCAGGGTCTGCGGGTCGAGGTCGACGCGTCCTCGGACCGGATGCAGAAGAAGATCCGCAACCAGCAGAAGGCCAAGGTGCCCTTCATGGTCATCGCGGGCGACGAGGACATGAACGCGGGTTCGGTGTCCTTCCGCTACCGCGACGGCTCGCAGGAGAACGGCATCCCGGTCGACGAGGCCATCGCGAAGATCGTGAAGGTCGTGGCGGAGCGGTCGCAGGTCTGACCCGTTCAGTCCGTACGGTCACAGGCCCCCGGGGAGTTCCCCGGGGGCCTGTCGGCCTCCGGGGGGTAGGGGTTCTCGCCCTCCCGCGCGAACACTTGCAACATCCACGACGAGAACGAGCCGGTCACCGCGCCGAGCAGCGCCAGCCCGCACCCCATCAGGCCCACCGCCACCAGCCGTCCCACCGGGGTCACCGGCGCCATGTCCCCGTAGCCGACCGTCGACAGCGTGGTGCAGGCCCACCACACCGAGTCGCCGTACGTACGGATGCTCGCCCCGGGCGCCACGTGCTCGTACGCGTACACCGTGAGGGAGGCGGCGAAGCCGAGCAGAGCCGCGGACAGGCTCGCGTACGCGATCACCCGGGCGTGCAGCGACAGCCGCGGCTCGTCGCGGCGGCGCTGCACGTGCTCGTAGGTCTGCACGACGCGGACCGGGCGCAGCAGCGGCAGGATCAGGACAAGGGTGTCCAGCCAGTGGGTGCGCAGGAAGCGCAGCGGGCGCTGACGGCTCAGGCGCAGGCGGACCAGGTAGTCCACGAGGAACACGGCCCACGTCGCGAACGTCACCGCGAGGCACAGGTCGTGGAGGACACCGGGCAACCCGTTCGCGAGGACTCTGATCGCGTACGCGGCGAGGTACAGCAGGGAGGCGACCGCGAGAACGGTGCCGTTGCGGCGTTCCCAGCGGGCGAGGGGGCTGTCGGTCATCCCGACAGCATCACCCGAGCCGACCTGGGCCGGTACCCGCCGACACGCCATGCCGAGGTGACGCCATATGCTGCACTTCATGACGAGTGAGCCGGAGCAGCAGGTCGGTCCAGTGGGTGAGCCGGACGGATTCGGGCGTCTGTGGACCCCGCACCGCATCGCCTATATCCAGGGTGAGGGCAAACCGACGGGCCCCGGGGCCGACGACGGCTGTCCCTTCTGCACCGCTCCCGGCAAGTCCGACGAGGACGCGCTGATCGTGGCCCGCGGCGAGCACGTCTTCGCGATCCTGAACCTGTACCCGTACAACGGCGGTCACATGATGGTGCTGCCGTACCGGCACGTCGCCGACTACACCGACCTCGACGAGGCCGAGACCGCCGAGCTCGCGCTGTTCACCAAGCGCGCGATGACCGCGCTGCGGTCCGCGTCCGGGGCGCACGGCTTCAACATCGGCATGAACCAGGGTGCGGTCGCCGGCGCCGGGATCGCCGCCCACCTGCACCAGCACATCGTCCCGCGCTGGGGCGGCGACACCAACTTCATGCCGGTCGTCGGCCACACGAAGGTGCTGCCGCAGCTCCTCGGCGACACCCGCACGATCCTGGCGAAGGCGTGGCCGAGCGCCTGAGGAGTCGTCGGTACGTGTGCTCCGGCGCGCGTACGCCGATGATCGCGGCCTACGCGATCCAGTGCCGGCGCCGTGCCGACGGCGGGGTCGAGGCGTCCCCGCTCTCGGCGCGGGCCAGCCGCTGGACCGCCTCCGTGAGCGTCTGCGCGGGCAGTGTGTACGGCAGGCGCAGCCGGTGCTCGAACAGGCCGGGGTCCGTCGCGAAGTAGCCGCCGCCTTCCACGCGGACGCCGTGCTCCAGGCCGCGTTCCGCCAGCTCCGAGGCGTGCGGGCCGCCCAGGTCGACCCAGAGCGAGAGGCCGCCGGGCGGCAGCCGCCAGGACCAGTGCGGGACGTGGCGGGTCAGCGCCTCGGTGAGCGCGGCCCGACCCTCCCGCAGGGTGGTGAGGCGCTCCGCCGGCAGCCGGTCCGTGTCGGTCAGGAGCGTCAGCGCGAGGAGCTGGTCCACGACCGAGCCGCCCATGTCGGTCGCCACGCGCTGCGCCGCGAACTCCTCGACCAGCCGGGCCGGTGCGCGCAGCCAGCCGATGCGCAGGCCCGCCCAGTGCGTCTTGCTCATCGAGCCGAGCGTGACGACCCGCCCGGACTCGCCGTGCGCGGCGAACGGCTCCGGGGCGGGGACGTCCAGGGCGAGTTCGGTGAGCGTCTCGTCGACCACCAGCCAGGTGCCCGCACGCTGTACGGCGCGCAGCGTCCTGGCCCGCTCCGCCGGAGGCATCACCCCGCCCGTCGGATTGTGGAAGTCCGGGATCAGATGGGCGAGCCGGGGCACGGAGCGGCGCAGTGTCGACTCGATGATCTCGATGTCCCAGCCGCCGTCGTCCGTCACCGGTACGGACACGGGGCGCAGCCGGGCCCGCCGCATCGCCTCCAGGGCGTTCGGGTACGACGGGTTCTCGACCATGATCCGGTCGCCCGGCCCGGAGAGCAGGCCGAGGACCAGGTTCAGCGCGTGCTGGGCGCCGGCCGTCACCAGGATCTGCTCGGGGGTCGTCGCGAGGCCCCGCGCGGTGAAGCGGGCGGCGAGCAGCGACCTCAACTCCGGGAGCCCGTACGGGTGGTAGCCGGGGCTCGCGGAGTGCAGGGCCAGCCGCGGGGCCACCTCGGCGAGCGCGTCGGCGAGGACCTCCTGGGGCAGCGCGGGGGCCGCCCTGGCCAGGTCGATCGCGGTGTCGGCGGGGCCGAGCAGCCGGCTGACGCCCTTGGTGGCGCGGCTCGGCGGCAGGGAGGTCCAGGTGCCGGAGCCCTGGCGGCTGTGCGCGAAGCCGTCCTGGCGCAGCAGGTCGTACAGGGCCGTCACGGTCGTCCGGCTGGTGCCGAGGGCGGTGGCCAGCTCCCGCTCGGCGGGCAGTCGGACATGCAGGGCGAGACGGCCGTCGAGGATCAACTCGCCGATGGCGTGGGCGAGATGGCGGTACGCCGGACGGGCCAGGGCGGGGGAGGGGAGCATCGCGGCGAGCTGCTTGCTGCCCACGGTGCGGGGTGTCCGGTCGCGGTGACCGCCTGCGTCGACCACACCATTCTCCTCGGATTGGCCATGTAGTACGGGCCGATCAATCTACAGAGTGGCCGTATTGGCATCAAAGGCGGCCGACCGGACCGGTGGGCCGCCTGTCCCGGCGGGCCGTTCGTTCCGCCCGACCTCTGGAGACCGCATCTCGTGATCCTCACGTACGTCCCGCTGCGCGAACGCCCCGCCCGCCGTCTTCCGCAGCTCCTTCTCGGCCTCGCCCTGTACGGCTTCAGTCTCGGGCTGATGGTCCGCGCGGGCCTCGGTCTCAGCCCGTGGAGCGTCCTCAACGAGGGCCTCGCCCATCACGCCGCGCTCAGCTTCGGCACGCTCACCACGCTGGTCGGCGCGGGTGTGCTGCTGCTGTGGATCCCGCTGCGCCAGCGCCCGACGTTCGGCACGTTCGCCAACATCCTCACGGTGGGCTGGATGTCCGACCTCGGCCTGTGGCTCCTTCCGGCGCACCCCGGCCTGCCGCTGCGCGTCGCCCTGCTGCTCGGCGGCATCCTCCTCAACGGCGTCTCGATCGCCGTCTACGTGGGCGCCCGGTGCGGGCCAGGACCGCGCGACGGCCTGATGACCGGGCTCACGGCGGCATCGGGCCGCTCCCTGCGCCTGATCCGCACCGCCATCGAGCTCACGGTCCTGGCCGCGGGCTGGCTCCTGGGCGGCTCGGTCGGCCTCGGCACCCTCCTGTACGCCCTGACCGTGGGCACGATCACGCAGTACTGCCTGCCCCGGTGCGTGTACCGGGCGCGCGGTGACGGCGGCGCCGTGCCGGGCGATGGACCCGCGCGCGGGCGGGTGGCTCACCGCACCGGCCGGGCTACGCGTCGTACACGTCCGCCTGTCGCGGTGACGCGTCCTGGACGAGACCGCTGAGCACGCCGGAGCGGTTGCCGAACTTCTCCGTGTTCACGCCGTGGTCCTCCAGGACCCTCAGGGCCGACGCGTGGACCACGCGCAGCACCGGCGTCGCGGTGCGCAGCGCGTCGTCCGCCATGAAGCGGTGGCGCCAGGGCTTGTCCGCCCAGGCGTGCCGCAGGCCGAACGGCTCCGGCAGGACCAGCTTGCCGCCCAGGTAGTCGAGGACCGGCGGGTACCAGGTGAGGGGGGCGCGCACCGCCAGGCGGACGACCTCGTCGGACTCGATCAGCGGGAGCGTCTTCTCCGTGGTCTCCCAGAAGCGGATGCTCTTGGCGACCTCCTTGGTCTTCGGCTCCGGCTTCGACGTGAACAGGGAGTGCACCGGGCCGAGCGCGTGGCCGGTGACCTCGATGCGCAGCGTCTCGTGCAGCACGGTCACCGTGATGAGCATCGTGATCACCAACTGGCCGTCCCAGAGCGTGAACTGGACGCCGAGGTAGTGCCGGTTGCCCCCGCTGAACTGCTGTTCGTTGCAGATCCGCTGTATCTCGTGCGGCCTGATCTGGTAGGTGTCGACGTCCGCGCCGGTCGGCCGCGCCACCTTCTTCGCGTTCTCCCCGATGGGGGCGACGATCCAGTGCTTGATCGACGGCGTCGGGAAGCCGCCCGTGTGCAGCGGGCCCCGCTCCAGGAGCTTGAGCTGGTCGTGGATCGCCCGTATGACGTCCCAGCTGCGGAACGGGTGGATCTCCGCGCCCTCGTCGCGCGGCACGAGGTCCTCCGCGAGCTGCCAGCTGCCCCACCGCGTGCCCATGCCCAGGATGCCCTTGGGCCCCGCGTAGAAGACCGAGTTCGCCTGCTGTTCCGCGCTCAACTTGGCCAGGCCCTGGCGCAGTTGCTCGGCGGCGGTCTCGCCGGGGCTGCCGGGCACGGCCTCCGGGACCTTGGCGCCGATGCCGCCGCCGGACAGCAGTCCGTCCCACCGGTCCCGCAGGTCCTTCGCGGTGCCCTCGCAGATCCGCCGCGCCCAGAGTCCGCCGATGACGGGCGCGACGAACGAGGCCCGCAGGTACCAGGCCAGTACGCCGGTGAACGGCAGGCGGATCAGCAGGATCACGATGGCCACGCCGATGATCGCCATGATCGCCGTCGTCACGGCCGCCCGGCCGCGGGCCTCGCGCTCCTTCTTCTTCGCCTCGCGCTTCTCCTTGGACGACTTGCCCGCGGCTTCATTGACGTCCTTCTCGGCGTCCCTCACCTTGTTGTTGTTCGTCCGGCGGATCTGGAACGCGACCAGCCAGAGCAGGAACCCGGGCAGGAACAGGATGCCGAACACCGTCGTCACGATCGTCAGGAGCGCGTCGCGCTGCCGGCGGATCCGCGTGGCGGCGAGGCAGTGCTCCACGATGACCTGGGGCTCCGTGCCGAACGACTGGATGAGCGGGTTGCGCCCCCCGCCCAGCATCCGCACCTGCACGGCCCGCGAGAACGCCTCACCGAAATCCGGGGAGAAAAGGGACCAAAGCCCCTTCTTCATCTCGGACTTGTGCCACTCGCTGTTCGCCTCTTCGATCTTCGAGGCCGGGCCGTCCCGATAGGCGGCCGAGGCGATGGCGAACGTCGCCGCGGTCTGTCCCGCGGACCCCTGCAACGGGACCTGAGCCCCAGGACTGAAATCGAATCCGTCCGCCACTGCCGCCCCCATCGCCACACGTCATCGCTGCTGCGGCTTTTCCCGACTTCCCTGCCCCGCACACCTGTTGATCAGTTCATCGTCCTGATCCCGCTGATCGTCGACCAGCGTATCCGCCCCCACCGACATCCGTCCCGGGACGGCCGAAACCACCCGTCCCCAGGGACGGGCGGCCGACCGGTCCTCAACTCCTAGGCTTTCTGCGCCTGTTCGCGGATCCGCTCGCCGATCTGGGCCGGCATCGGCTCGTGCCGCGCGTACCTGCGGCTGAAACGCGCCGTACCGTGCGACAGCGACCGCAGGTCCACCGCGTACCGCCCGATCTCGATCTCCGGCACCTCCGCCCGTACGAGCGTGCGTTTGCCCGGCGCCTGTTCGGTGCCGACGACACGGCCGCGCCGCCCGGACAGATCGCTCATCACGGCGCCCACGTAGTCGTCGCCGACCAGCACCTGCACCTCGGCCACCGGCTCCAGGAGATGGATCCGGGCGTCCGCGGAGGCCTCCCGCAGCGCGAGCGCCCCCGCCGTCTGGAAGGCGGCGTCGGACGAGTCCACCGAGTGCGCCTTGCCGTCGAGGAGCGTCACGCGCACGTCGATGAGCGGATACCCGGCCGCGACCCCGCGCGCCGCCTGCGCCCGTACGCCCTTCTCCACGGACGGGATGAACTGCCGCGGCACCGCGCCGCCGACGACCTTGTCCACGAACTCGATGCCCGAACCCCCGGGCAACGGCTCCACCTCGATCTCGCAGATCGCGTACTGCCCGTGGCCCCCGGACTGCTTCACGTGCCGGCCGCGCCCCGCCGACTTCCCGGCGAACGTCTCCCGCAGGGAGACCTTGTGCGCCACGACGTCGACCTGCACCCCGTACCGGCTGCGCAGTCGCTCCAGGGCCACGTCCGCGTGGGCCTCGCCCAGACACCACAGCACCACCTGGTGGGTGTCCTGGTTCTGTTCGAGCCGCATCGTCGGGTCCTCGGCGACCAGCCGCGACAGGCCCTGCGACAGCTTGTCCTCGTCGGCCTTGCTGTGCGCCTGGATGGCCAGCGGGAGCAGCGGGTCCGGCATGTCCCAGGGCGCCATGAGGAGCGGGTCGTCCTTCGCGGAGAGGGTGTCACCGGTCTCCGCCCGGTTCAGCTTCGCCACGCACGCCAGATCACCAGCGATGCAGTGCGTCAGCGCCCGTTGCTGTTTGCCGAACGGGGCCGACAGCGCGCCGATCCGCTCGTCCACGTCGTGGTCCTCGTGCCCGCGGTCCGCGAGCCCGTGCCCCGACACGTGCACCGTCTCGTCGGGGCGCAGGGTGCCCGAGAAGACCCGTACGAGAGAGACGCGCCCGACATACGGGTCGGACGCGGTCTTCACCACCTCGGCCACGAGCGGGCCGTCCGGGTCGCAGGCGCTGATCGCGCGGGCCTTGCCGCCGGGCGTGCTCACGACCGGCGCCGCGCGCTCCAGCGGCGTGGGGAATCCGCCCGTGATCAGTTCGAGAAGCTCGACCGTGCCGATGCCCTGCCGTGCGCCCTCGGCGGCCGGGGCCGCGGCGAGGACCGGGTGGAAGACGCCGCGCGCGACCGCCCGTTCCAGGTCCTCGACGAGTGTCTTGACGTCGATGTCCTCGCCGCCGAGATAGCGGTCCATGAGGGTCTCGTCCTCGCTCTCCGCGATGATCCCCTCGATGAGCCGGTTGCGGGCGTCCTCGATCGACGGCAGCTGCTCGGCGCCCGGTTCGGACTCCTTGCGTTCGCCCGACGTGTAGTCGTACACGCGCTGCGAGAGCAGCCCCACCAACCCCGTGACGGGCGCGTGCCCGTCCGGACCCTGCTCGCCGCGCAGCGGCAGGTAGAGCGGGAGCACGGCGTCGGGGTCGTCGCCCCCGAAGGCCGCCGCGCAGGTCCGCGTCATGTCCTCGAAGTCGGACCTGGCCGCCTCCAGATGCGTGATCACGATGGCCCGCGGCATGCCGACCGCCGCGCACTCGTCCCACACCATGCGGGTCGCGCCGTCGATGCCGTCCGCCGCCGAGACGACGAAGAGGGCCGCGTCCGCCGCGCGCAGACCGGCCCTCAGTTCCCCGACGAAATCGGCGTAGCCGGGGGTGTCCAGGAGATTGATCTTGTAGCCGCCCCAGTCCACCGGGACGAGGGAGAGCTGGACCGAGCGCTGCTGGCGGTGCTCGATCTCGTCGTAGTCGGAGACGGAGGTCCCGTCCTCGACGCGGCCGGCCCGGTTCACCGCCCCCGCGGTCAGCGCGAGGGCCTCCACCAGAGTCGTCTTGCCCGATCCGCTGTGGCCGACCAGCACCACATTCCGTACGGACGCGGGATGGTCGGCCGCCGTTGCCCTGCCGGCGGCTCCGGGGTGTGTGTTCGCCTTGTCGCCCATGCCTGTGCCTCCCGGTTGATTGCTCGGTGAGGTCCTCGGGGGCGCGGACACGCGAATCCGCGTGCGGAGGCGGCTTCGGCGACGCCCGCGGTGTCTTCGAGCTTTCCACTCCGGTCACTGTGCGTCCATACGTCGTACGCGATCGCACGCGCGCGTGGTGGCCCGGCGGCCGATCCCGGGCGCGCGTGGCTACGATGGGCCAGCCGGTGGCCAGAGGGGCCGCGCGGCACCGACCCTCGGGAAGGCCATGCTGAACAAGTACGCGCGTGCATTCTTCACGCGTGTCCTCACACCGTTCGCCGCGTTTCTCATCCGTCGCGGGGTCAGCCCCGACACGGTCACGCTCCTGGGCACCGCGGGAGTCGTGGCGGGAGCGCTGGTCTTCTACCCGCGCGGAGAGTTCTTCTGGGGCACCGTCGTCATCACGCTGTTCGTCTTCTCGGACCTCGTCGACGGCAACATGGCGCGCCAGCTCGGCCGGACGAGCCGCTGGGGCGCGTTCCTCGACTCCACGCTCGACCGTGTCGCCGACAGTGCCATCTTCGGCGGCCTCGCCCTCTGGTACGCGGGCTCGGGGAACGACAACGTGCTCTGCGCCGTGTCGATCTTCTGCCTCGCCAGCGGCCAGGTCGTGTCGTACACGAAGGCACGTGGAGAATCGATCGGCCTGCCCGTCGCCGTGAACGGTCTCGTGGAGCGCGCCGAGCGGCTCGTCATCTCGCTGGTCGCCGCGGGCTTCGCCGGACTGCACAAGTTCGGCGTGCCGGGCATCCAGTACCTGCTGCCCGTCGCCCTGTGGATCGTCGCCGTCGGCAGCCTCGTCACGCTGATCCAGCGTGTGGTCACCGTGCGCCGCGAGTCCGCCGAGGCCGACGCGGCCGCGTCGGCCGGCGCCCAGGAGGAGGCCGCCTCGTGAGCGGCGCGCAGGAGAAGGTCAGCGACGCGCTCTACGGGCTCGGCTGGGCCACCGTCAAGAAGCTCCCCGAGCCGGTCGCGAACCGGCTGGGCCGCACCATCGCGGACATCGCGTGGAAGAAGCGCGGCAAGGGCGTGCTGCGCCTGGAGTCCAACCTCGCGCGCGTGGTGCCCGACGCCACGCCCGAGCGGCTCAAGGAGCTCTCCAAGGCGTGCATGCGCTCGTACCTGCGCTACTGGATGGAGTCCTTCCGGCTGCCCGCGTGGAGCAAGCAGCGCATCAAGGACGGCTTCACGCCCAAGGACCTCCACTACCTCACCGAGGGCCTGGACGCCGGCAAGGGCGTCGTCCTCGCCCTGCCCCACATGGGCAACTACGACCTCGCGGGCGCGTGGGTCACCACCAAGCTGGAGACCCCGTTCACGACGGTCGCCGAGCGGCTCAAGCCGGAGACCCTGTACGACCGTTTCGTCGCCTACCGGGAAGGGCTCGGCATGGAGGTGCTGCCCCACACGGGCGGCGTCGCCTTCGGGACCCTCGCGCGGCGGCTGCGGGCCGGCGGGCTCGTGTGCCTGGTCGCCGACCGCGACCTGTCCGCGTCGGGCGTCGAGGTGAAGTTCTTCGGCGAGGCCACGCGGATGCCGGCCGGACCTGCCATGCTCGCCCAGCAGACCGGCGCGCTGCTCCTTCCTGTCACCCTCTGGTACGACTCGTCCTCCATAATGCGAGGCCGGGTCCACCCGCCCGTCGACGTACCGGAGACAGGCACGCGGGCCGAGAAGACGTCTGTCATGACGCAGGCGCTGGCCGATGCCTTCGCCACGGGGATCGCGGACCATCCGGAGGACTGGCACATGCTGCAACGACTGTGGCTCGCGGACCTCGAGAAAGCACCGAACTTCGAGGAGCGGCCGGCGTGAGGATCGGAATCGTCTGCCCGTACTCGTGGGACGTGCCGGGCGGCGTCCAGTTCCACATCCGCGATCTGGCGGAGCACCTCATCGCCCTGGGGCACGAGGTCTCCGTCCTCGCCCCGGCGGACGACGAGACCCCGCTGCCGCCGTACGTGGTGTCGGCGGGCCGCGCGGTCCCGGTGCCCTACAACGGCTCGGTGGCGCGCCTCAACTTCGGCTTCCTGAGCGCCGCGCGTGTGCGGCGCTGGCTGCACGACGGCACGTTCGACGTGATCCACATCCACGAGCCGGCCTCCCCGTCGCTCGGCCTCCTGACGTGCTGGGCGGCGCAGGGCCCGATCGTGGCCACGTTCCACACGTCGAACCCGCGCTCGCGGGCCATGATCGCCGCGTACCCGATCCTCCAGCCCGCCCTGGAGAAGATCAGCGCGCGCATCGCGGTCAGCGAGTACGCCCGCCGTACGTTGGTCGAGCACCTGGGCGGCGACGCGGTCGTCATTCCGAACGGCGTCGACGTGGACTTCTTCGCGCGGGCCGAGCCCAAGCCCGAGTGGCAGGGAGAGACGCTCGGCTTCGTCGGGCGCATCGACGAGCCCCGCAAGGGCCTGCCGGTCCTCATGAAGGCGCTGCCGAAGATCCTCGCCGAGCGGCCGCGGACGCGGCTGCTCGTGGCGGGGCGCGGCGACGAGAAGGAGGCCGTCGCGTCGCTGCCGAAGGAGATGCGCGAGCGCGTCGAGTTCCTCGGCATGGTCAGCGACGAGGACAAGGCCCGCTTCCTCGCCAGCGTCGACGTGTACGTCGCCCCGAACACCGGCGGCGAGAGCTTCGGCATCATCCTGGTGGAGGCCATGTCCGCGGGCGCCCCGGTGCTCGCCTCGGACCTGGACGCCTTCACCCAGGTCCTCGACCAGGGCGGCGCGGGCGAGCTCTTCACGAACGAGGACGCGGACGCCCTCGCCACGGCCGCGATCCGCCTCCTCGGCGACCCCGAGCGCCGTGCGGAACTGCGCGAGCGCGGCAGCAAGCACGTACGCCGCTTCGACTGGTCGACCGTCGGCGCGGACATCCTGAGCGTGTACGAGACGGTGACGCAGGGCGCGGCAGCCGTGGCGGCGGACGAGCGGACGGGGCTGCGGGCCCGGTTCGGCCTCGCCCGCGACTGACACCGGCGCGGGACCGGCCGCGGCCCGCCACGGGCTGACCGGGGCGGGCCGCGCCGACGGTAGCCTTGCCGCCCGTGACCGTCACCCTCATCTGGATCGCCGTAGGCCTCTTCGCGATCGGGCTCTACCTGAGCTGGACCGCGGGCCGCCTCGACCGCCTGCACGCCCGCATCGACGCGGCCCGCGCCGCCCTCGACGCCCAACTCCTGCGCCGCGCCTCCGTCGCCCAGGAACTGGCCACGTCGGGCGTCCTCGACCCGGCCGCCTCGATCGTCCTGTACGAGGCCGCGCACGCCGCGCGGCAGACGGAGGAGGAGCAGCGCGAGGTCGCCGAGAGCGAGCTCAGCCAGGCGCTCAGGGCGGTCTTCAACGAGCCGGACCAGGTCGAGGCCGTCCGCGCGGCCCGCGGCGGCGAGGAGGCCGCCGAGGAACTGGCCCAGGCGGTGCGCCGGGTCCCCATGGCCCGCCGCTTCCACAACGACGCCGTCCGCGCGGCCCGCGCCCTGCGACGGCACCGCGCGGTGCGCTGGTTCCGGCTCGCCGGACACGCCCCGTTCCCGCTCGCCTTCGAGATGGACGACGAGCCGCCGACGGCCCTGGCCGACCGGCCCACGAGCTAGATGTATTGATCACGAGCGTTGTTGACACTGGCGGGTCTTGATCATGGCGAAGACCTCCGGTGTGGTGGAGCTGTCTAGGACTGCACCACACGGAGGTCTTCGTGTCCCACCGTAATGCCCGGCTGACCGTGCACGGCAGGCGCCTGCTGGTCGAACGTGTCGCGTCCGGCCGTCCCGTCGCCCATGTCGCCGCCGAGATGGGCATCTCGCGGGCGACCGCCCATAAATGGCTCCGGCGGTGGCGAGCCGAGGGCGGGGCGGGCCTGGCCGACCGCTCCAGCAGGCCTTTGACGACACCGCATCGGACCCCGGCGAGTATCGAGGCCGACGTCTGCCGGCTGCGGACCGACCGCAAGCTCGGGCCGGCCCGGATCGGCCCGATCCTGGGACTGCCCGCCTCGACCGTGCACCGCGTTCTGACCCGCCACCGGCTGAACCGGCTGTCCTGGATCGACCGGCCGACCGGCACCGTGATCCGCCGTTACGAACGCGACCGGCCCGGCGAACTGATCCACATCGACGTGAAGAAACTCGGCCGGATTCCCGACGGCGGCGGCCACAAGGCCCTGGGCCGCCAGGCCGGCCGCGTCACCCGCAACAACATGGGTTACGACTACATCCACTCGGCCGTCGACGACCACTCCCGCCTCGCCTACAGCGAGATCCACCCGGACGAGAAGGCCGCGACCTGCGCGGCCTTCCTCACCCGCGCGGCCGCGTTCTTCGCCGAGATGGGCATCACCCGCATCGAACGCGTGCTGACGGACAACGCCTGGGCCTACCGCAAGGGCCTGGCCTGGAAGAACGTCCTGGCCGAACTCGGCGCGAGTGGCAAGCTCACCCGCGCCTACCGGCCCCAGACCAACGGCAAGGTCGAACGCTTCAACCGCACCCTGCTCGAGGAATGGGCCTACCTGCGGCTCTACACCTCAAACGACGAACGCACCGCGGCCCTGGCAGACTTCCTGCACACCTACAACCACCACCGCAGCCACACCGCACTCGGCGGCCAGCCACCCATCACCCGCGTCAACAACCCTGCGGGTCAATACAGCTAGAGCGGGCCGGGCCGGGCCGGGTGGGGTCGGGCCTGGTCGGTTCGATCGGGGCAGGTCAGCACGCGGCAGGCTCAGGATCACAGGCCAAAAGGAGCCACCGCCTACCCATTGGCCCTTGTAGTGGCCTGGTGCACAGGCGTTTCCTCGGTGCAGTACCAAATGCTCTCCCCAGAGTTCACCGCGTTCACCGAGTGAGGTCACCCGTGTCCACCAGCACCCAGTCCACGTCCGCCGCTCCCGCCACCGGCACCGCCCGCGTCAAGCGAGGCATGGCCGAGCAGCTCAAGGGCGGCGTGATCATGGACGTCGTCAACGCCGAGCAGGCGAAGATCGCCGAGGACGCCGGCGCCGTCGCCGTCATGGCGCTGGAGCGGGTCCCCGCCGACATCCGCAAGGACGGCGGCGTGGCGCGCATGTCCGACCCGAACATGATCGAAGAGATCATCGGCGCCGTCTCGATCCCGGTCATGGCCAAGTCGCGCATCGGCCACTTCGTCGAGGCCCAGGTCCTCCAGTCGCTCGGTGTCGACTACATCGACGAGTCCGAGGTCCTCACCCCGGCCGACGAGGTCAACCACAGCGACAAGTTCGCGTTCACGACCCCGTTCGTCTGTGGCGCCACCAACCTGGGCGAGGCACTGCGCCGCATCGCCGAGGGCGCGGCCATGATCCGCTCCAAGGGCGAGGCCGGCACCGGCAACGTCGTGGAGGCCGTGCGCCACCTGCGCCAGATCAAGAACGAGATCGCCAGGCTGCGCGGCTTCGACAACAACGAGCTGTACGCCGCCGCCAAGGACCTGCGCGCCCCGTACGAGCTCGTCAAGGAGGTCTCCGAGCTGGGCAAGCTGCCGGTGGTCCTCTTCTCCGCCGGTGGTGTCGCCACCCCGGCCGACGCCGCGCTCATGCGCCAGCTCGGCGCCGAGGGCGTTTTCGTCGGCTCCGGCATCTTCAAGTCGGGCGACCCGGCCAAGCGCGCCGCGGCCATCGTGAAGGCCACCACCTTCTACGACGACCCCAAGATCATCGCGGACGCCTCCCGCAACCTCGGCGAGGCCATGGTCGGCATCAACTGCGACACCCTGCCCGAGGCCGAGCGCTACGCGAACCGGGGCTGGTGACCCGCTCCATGAGTGCCACCCCCGTCATCGGAGTCCTGGCGCTCCAGGGCGACGTACGGGAGCACCTCATCGCCCTGGCCACGGCCGACGCCGTGGCCAGGCCGGTGCGGCGCCCCGAAGAACTGGCCGAGGTCGACGGTCTGGTCATCCCCGGCGGCGAGTCGACCACGATCTCCAAGCTGGCCCACCTGTTCGGCCTGATGGAGCCGCTCCGCGCGCGCGTGCACGCCGGAATGCCCGTCTACGGGACATGCGCGGGACTGATCATGCTCGCCGACAAGATCCTCGACCCGCGCTCGGGTCAGGAGACCATCGGCGGCATCGACATGATCGTGCGCCGCAACGCCTTCGGCCGTCAGAACGAGTCCTTCGAAGCGGCGGTCGACGTAGCGGGCGTCGAGGGCGATCCTGTAGAGGGTGTCTTCATCCGCGCTCCCTGGGTGGAGTCCGTGGGCGCCTCCGTGGAGGTGCTCGCCGAGCACGGGGGACACATCGTCGCCGTACGGCAGGGAAGCGCCCTGGCGACGTCGTTCCACCCGGAACTCACGGGCGACCACCGGATCCACAGCCTGTTCGTGGACATGGTGCGGGCGAAGGCCGCGTCGGGATCCTTGTAGGATCTCGAGGGGTCCCCCCGCCCTTCAGGCAGGGGGAGTTCGTTCTAGAGGATGCTTACGCGAAGGAGACAGGCAGATGTCCGGCCACTCTAAATGGGCTACGACGAAGCACAAGAAGGCCGTGATCGACGCCAAGCGCGGCAAGCTCTTCGCGAAGATGATCAAGAACATCGAGGTCGCGGCCCGCACCGGCGGCGCCGACGTGTCCGGTAACCCGACGCTGTTCGACGCCATCCAGAAGGCGAAGAAGAGCTCGGTCCCGAACAAGAACATCGACTCCGCGGTCAAGCGTGGCGCCGGTCTCGAAGCCGGCGGCGCCGACTACGAGACGATCATGTACGAGGGCTACGGCCCGAACGGTGTCGCGGTGCTCATCGAGTGCCTCACCGACAACCGCAACCGCGCCGCCTCGGACGTGCGCGTCGCGATGACCCGCAACGGCGGCAACATGGCCGACCCGGGCTCCGTGTCGTACCTGTTCCACCGCAAGGGCGTCGTCGTCGTCCCCAAGGGCGAGCTGACCGAGGACGACGTCCTGGGCGCGGTGCTCGACGCCGGTGCCGAGGAGGTCAACGACCTGGGTGAGTCCTTCGAGGTGCTCTCCGAGGCCACCGACCTGGTCGCGGTCCGCACCGCGCTCCAGGAGGCCGGCATCGACTACGACTCGGCCGACGCCAACTTCGTCCCGACCATGCAGGTCGAGCTGGACGAGGAGGGCGCGCGCAAGATCTTCAAGCTGATCGACGCCCTCGAGGACAGCGACGACGTCCAGAACGTCTTCGCGAACTTCGACGTCTCCGACGAGGTCATGGAGAAGGTCGACGCCTGACGTCACCTCAGCGACGGGCCGACGGGACACACTCCGTCGGCCCGTCGCTTTGTCGGTTTGTCAGAGGTCCCCGATACCCTGCACAAACAGGTGAGCGAAGTTGGGGGCGAGGCGTGCGCGTACTGGGCGTGGACCCGGGTCTGACCCGGTGCGGTGTGGGCGTGGTCGAGGGGATCGCCGGCCGCCCCCTGACGATGCGCGGCGTCGGTGTCGTGCGGACCCCGCCGGACGCCGAGTTGGGCCACCGCCTCGTCGCGATCGAGCAGGGCATCGAGCAGTGGCTCGACGAGCACGACCCCGAAGTCCTCGCCGTGGAGCGGGTGTTCAGCCAGCACAACGTGAGCACGGTGATGGGCACCGCCCAGGCCAGTGCGGTCGCCATGCTGTGCGCGTCACGCCGCGGCATCCCCGTCGCCCTGCACACGCCCAGCGAGGTCAAGGCCGCCGTCACCGGCAGCGGACGCGCCGACAAGGCCCAGGTCGGCGCCATGGTGACCCGGCTCCTGCGGCTCGACGCGCCCCCCAAGCCGGCCGACGCCGCCGACGCGCTCGCCCTCGCCATCTGCCACATCTGGCGCGCCCCCGCGCAGAACAGACTCCAGCAGGCCGTGGCCCTGCACGCCGCTCAAGCATCCAAAGCACTGAAAGGCCGTACCGCATGATCGCCTTCGTCAGCGGCCCGATCGCCGCACTCGCACCCGACGCCGCGGTGGTCGAGGTCGGCGGTGTCGGCATGGCCGTCCAGTGCACGCCGAACACGCTCTCCACGCTCCGCCTCGGCCAGCAGGCCAAGCTCGCCACCTCCCTCGTCGTACGGGAGGACTCGCTCACCCTGTACGGCTTCGCGGACGACGACGAGAAGCAGACGTTCGAGCTGCTCCAGACCGCGAGCGGCGTCGGCCCGCGCCTGGCCCAGGCCATGCTCGCCGTGCACAGCCCCGACGCCCTGCGCCGCGCGGTCTCCACCGGTGACGAGAAGGCGCTCACCGCCGTCCCCGGCATCGGCAAGAAGGGCGCCCAGAAGCTCCTCCTCGAACTGAAGGACCGGCTCGGCGAGCCCCTCGGCACCGGCGGCCCCGCCATCGGCACCGCCGTCACCAGCGGCTGGCGCGAGCAGCTGCACGCCGCGCTCATCGGCCTGGGATACGCGACCCGAGAGGCCGACGAGGCCGTCTCCGCGGTCGCCCCGCAGGCCGAGGCCATGGAGGGCACCCCCCAGGTGGGCCCGCTCCTCAAGGCGGCCCTCCAGACCCTCAACCGCACCCGCTAGCCGCCGCCCCCCTCCCCTCCAGACCCGTAACGCGAGGCACACCACATGAACTGGGACGAGACGACCGACGAAGGCGCCCCCCAGGCCGCCGACCGGCTCGTCGGTGCGTCGGCCGACGGCGAGGACCAGGCCGTCGAGGCGGCCCTGCGCCCCAAGGACCTGGGCGAGTTCATCGGCCAGGAGAAGGTCAGGGAGCAGCTCGACCTCGTGCTGCGCGCCGCCCGCGCGCGTGGCGCCACCGCCGACCACGTCCTGCTCTCCGGCGCCCCCGGCCTCGGCAAGACCACCCTCTCCATGATCATCGCCGCGGAGATGGGTGCCCCGATCCGCATCACCAGCGGCCCGGCGATCCAGCACGCGGGCGACCTGGCCGCGATCCTCTCCTCCCTCCAGGAGGGCGAGGTCCTCTTCCTCGACGAGATCCACCGGATGTCGCGGCCCGCCGAGGAGATGCTCTACATGGCGATGGAGGACTTCCGCGTCGACGTCATCGTCGGCAAGGGCCCCGGCGCCACCGCCATCCCGCTCGAACTGCCCCCCTTCACCCTGGTCGGCGCCACCACGCGCGCGGGCCTGCTGCCGCCCCCGCTGCGCGACCGCTTCGGCTTCACCGCGCATATGGAGTTCTACGAGCCGGCCGAGCTGGAGCGGGTCATCCATCGCTCCGCGAGCCTGCTCGACGTGGAGATCGACACGGTGGGCGCGGCGGAGATCGCCGGGCGCTCCCGCGGCACGCCCCGTATCGCCAACCGACTGCTGCGCCGGGTGCGCGACTACGCCCAGGTCAAGGCCGAGGGCCGGATCGACCGCGACATCGCCTCCGCCGCGCTCGCCGTGTACGAGGTGGACGGCCGCGGCCTCGACCGCCTCGACCGGGCCGTCCTGGAAGCCCTGCTCAAGCTGTTCGGCGGGGGACCGGTGGGCCTGTCGACGCTCGCCGTGGCCGTGGGGGAGGAGCGCGAGACCGTCGAGGAGGTGGCCGAGCCCTTCCTCGTACGCGAGGGTCTGCTGGCCCGAACCCCCCGGGGCCGGGTCGCCACTCCGGCCGCCTGGGCCCACCTGGGGCTCACTCCGCCCCAGGGGAGAACGGGCGCAAGCGGACAACAGGACCTCTTCGGGGCGTGACGGCGCGGGTACTCGCGGGGCCTGGAACCCCGGTGCCATGCTGAGCGTTGTTCCCAGATGGCGGACTCGCTTAGACTCCGCCGACGTCGTCGTTACCGTTTACGGTCGACGGCCGCCCCCAGAACCCAACAAGGCCGCTCCCCGGCGCGGTCGTATGAAGGAAGTTCCCACCCGTGAGTCTCGTGACCCTCCTCCCGTTCATCGTGCTCATCGGGGCCATGTTCCTGATGACCCGGTCGGCCAAGAAGAAGCAGCAGCAGGCCGCCACGATGCGCAATGAAATGCAGCCCGGTTCCGGCGTCCGCACGATCGGGGGCATGTACGCGACGGTCAAGGAGGTCCACGACGACGCGGTCCTCCTCGACGCCGGCCCCGGCGTCCACCTCATGTTCGCGAAGAACGCGATCGGTGCCGTGCTCTCCGACGACGAGTACAACCGCATCGTGCACGGCGAGGAGGCCGGCGACGACGAGCTGACCGACGACGCCGTCGTTCCGGACGACGCGTCCTCCCTCACCGAGACCGACGAGACCGCCGCTGACGACTCGCGCATCGACCTCGGCAAGAAGGACGTCGAGGCCGAGAAGGCCGACGACGCCGAGGCGAAGAAGACCGACGGCGAGTCCGACGCGAAGTAGTCACGGCAGGAACCGCGGGCGACGCTCGTCCCCCCGCGGTTCCCGTTCGTGAGTGCCCCGCGCGGAGTGTCGACCATTTCATGGCCGTCCGAGCACGAATCCCGATGCCGGACGGATGGAGAGGGAGTACGAGAAGGTGGCCACACCTAAAAAGAGCCGAGGGGCAGGTGCCCCGAGCAAGCCGGGCCGTGCTCTGAGCCTCATCGTGATCATCATGGTGGCGCTCGTCGGTGGGATGTTCATCTCGGGGACGTTCACCCCGCGACTGGGCATCGACCTCGCGGGCGGCACCAGCATCACGCTGGAGGCCAAGAACGAGCCGGGCAAGCCCAACGCGATCAACAAGACCAACATGGACACGGCGGCGGACATCATCAACCGCCGTGTCAACGGCATGGGTGTCTCCGAGGCCGAGGTCCAGACGCAGGGCAACAACAACATCATCGTCAACATCCCCAAGGGCACGAACCAGAAGCAGGCGCGCGACCAGGTCGGTACGACCGCGCAGCTCTACTTCCGCCCGGTGTTGACGGTGGCCGCCGGCGCGCCCGCCGCGGACTCCTCCACGAGCCCGTCGCCGAGCGCCTCGTCGAGCAGCAAGGCGACCGACAAGGCCACGGACAAGGCGACCGACACGGCGTCCTCCTCGGCCACGCCGTCCGCCTCCGCCACCTCGCAGGGCCGCGCCGTCAGTGACGGCCTCAAGGCCGACTCCACGCCGAGCGCGTCCGCGAGCGCCGACGCCAAGGCGTCCGCGACGCCGTCCGCGAGCGCCTCCGCCGACCCGGCCACGGCCGCGCTGGAGAAGAAGTTCACGGCTCTGGACTGCACCGACTCCAAGGCCCGTACCGCGGTCAACGAGGGCGCCAAGGCGACCGACACCATCGTCGCCTGCGGCAAGGACTCGTCCGGCGCCTGGGAGAAGTACATCCTCGGCGCGTCCGAGGTGAACGGCAAGGACGTCAAGAAGGCCTCGGCGGGCATCAACCAGCAGTCCGGCCAGTGGGTCGTCAACATGGAGTTCACGGGCTCCGGCTCGAAGAAGTTCGCCACGACGACCAGCAAGCTCAAGGACCAGCAGTCGCCGATGAACCAGTTCGCCATCGTGCTCGACGGCGACGTGGTCTCCGCCCCCAGCGTCAGCTCCACCCTGAGCCAGAGCGCCGAGATCTCCGGCAGCTTCAACCAGGAGTCCGCCAAGGACCTGGCCAACGTGCTCTCGTACGGCGCCCTGCCGCTGACCTTCCACGAGCAGAGCGTCACCTCGGTGACCGCCACGCTCGGCGGTGAGCAGCTGGAAGCCGGTCTGATCGCCGGCGCCATCGGTCTCGCCCTGGTCGTCATCTACCTGGTGGTCTACTACCGCGGTCTGTCGGTCGTGGCCCTCGCCTCGCTGCTGACCTCCGGCATCCTCACGTACACGCTGATGACGCTGCTCGGCCCGACGATCGGCTTCGCGCTGAACCTGCCGGCCGTCTGCGGCGCGATCGTGGCCATCGGCATCACCGCGGACTCGTTCATCGTGTACTTCGAACGGATCCGGGACGAGATCCGGGAGGGCCGTTCCGTGCGGCCCGCCGTGGAGCGTGCCTGGCCGCGTGCCCGGCGCACCATCCTGGTCTCCGACTTCGTGTCGTTCCTCGCGGCCGCGGTGCTCTACGTCGTGACGGTCGGCAAGGTGCAGGGCTTCGCGTTCACGCTCGGCCTGACCACCCTGCTCGACGTGGTCGTGGTCTTCCTCTTCACGAAGCCGCTGATGACGGTCCTGGCCCGCACGAAGTTCTTCACGAGCGGCCACAAGTGGTCCGGCCTCGACCCCAAGCGCCTCGGCGTGCAGCCCCCGCTGCGCCGCACCCGCCGTGCCTCCGCTCCCGTCGACCCGAAGGAGGCGTGAGATGTCGAAGCTCGGCAATCTCGGCGCCAAGCTGTATCGCGGTGAGGTCGGCTACGACTTCATCGGCAAGCGCAAGATCTGGTACGGCGTCTCGATCCTGATCACCATCACGGCCATCCTCGGCTTGTCGGTGCGCGGCCTGAACATGGGCATCGAGTTCGAGGGCGGCGCGACCTTCACGACGCCCAAGACGAGCGTCTCCGCCTCGCAGGCGGAGGAGTACGCCACGGAGGCGTCCGGCCACGCCGCGACCGTGCAGGAGCTCGGCACGGGCGGTCTGCGCATCCAGGTCGCCGGCATCGACACCGGCGAGTCGGACAAGATCAAGGCCGAGCTGTCCAAGGACATGGGCATCCCCGCCGACAAGATCAACGCCGAACTGGTGGGTCCCAGCTGGGGACAGTCGATCGCCAACAAGGCATGGCAGGGCCTGGCCATCTTCATGGTCCTCGTCGTGATCTACCTGGCGATCGCCTTCGAGTGGCGGATGGCACTGGCGGCCCTGGTCGCGCTCATCCACGACATCACCATCACCGTCGGGATCTACGCCCTGGTGGGCTTCGAGGTCACGCAGGGCACGGTGATCGGTCTGCTGACGATCCTCGGTTACTCGCTCTACGACACGGTCGTCGTCTTCGACTCCCTCAAGGAGCAGACGAAGGACATCGAGAAGCAGACCCGCTGGACGTACAGCGACGTCGCCAACCGGTCGATCAACTCCACCCTGGTCCGCTCGATCAACACCACGGTCGTGGCGCTCCTGCCGGTGGCGGGCCTGCTGTTCATCGGCGGCGGCTTCCTCGGCGCCGGCATGCTGAACGACATCTCGCTGTCGCTCTTCGTCGGCCTCGCCGCCGGCGCGTACTCGTCGATCTTCATCGCCACTCCGCTGGTCGCCGACCTCAAGGAGCGCGACCCGAAGATGAAGGCGCTCAAGAAGCGGGTGCTCGCCAAGCGGGCCGCCGCTGCCGCCAAGGCCGACACGGCCGCCGTCGTCGGCCACCAGGCCGCCGGCGCGGAGCTGGACGAGCCGGACGACGACGCCGCCCCCGCGGGCGCGGGGCCGCGCAGCCAGCCGTCCCGCAACCGTGGTCGTGGCCGCCCCTCGGGCAAGCGCCGCTGACCCGGAACGACACGCGCGCGGGCGCCAGGAGCCGTCGAGGCCCTGGCGCCCGCGTCGTTGCGTCACCGGCCCTGCTGCTAGGGTTGACGACCGCGCAGGACCCCTCAAAATTTCACCGACACACACGCTGAGGTGCAGAAGTGACCGACATCAAGGAGCTGCTCCTCAGCCGCATCCGCGACGTGCAGGACTACCCGGAGCCCGGTGTCCTCTTCAAGGACATCACGCCGCTGCTCGCGGACCCGGCGGCCTTCACGGCCCTCACCGACACCCTCGCGGAGCTGTGTGTCCGGCACGGCGCCACCAAGGTCGTCGGCCTGGAGGCGCGCGGTTTCATCCTCGGCGCCCCCGTCGCGGTCCGCGCGGGCCTCGGCTTCATCCCCGTACGCAAGGCGGGCAAGCTCCCCGGGGCGACGCTCGCGCAGTCGTACGACCTGGAGTACGGGTCCGCCGAGATCGAGGTGCACGCCGAGGACCTCAGCGCCGACGACCGCGTCATGGTCATCGACGACGTGCTGGCCACCGGCGGCACCGCCGAGGCCGCCCTGCACCTGATCCGCCGGGCCGGCGCCCAGGTCGCGGGCGTGGCCGTTCTGATGGAGCTGGGCTTCCTGCCGGGCCGCGCACGCCTGGAGCCGGCGCTCCAGGACGCCCCGCTCGACGCCCTGCTCGTGGTGTAGAACACCAGCTCACAGCCGTATCGGCGGGCCCGGAGGAATCCGGCGCCCGCCTCTGGTGTTTCTTCCGTACGAAGGCGTCTCACCGGCCGAATGCGGTGGGTGGGCGCCGGATCGATACCATGGGCTCTCCGGGAACCGAACGGGGACCCGTCGCGCACGAGGAGCGCCGTTGCCAGACGAGGCCAAGCCACTCATCGCCGCCAAGCCCGACCAGCAGGCCGATCAGGCCGCGGCTCCCACCGGCACGCCCGCGAAGAAGGCGCAGCCGGCCTCGCCGAGCGGCCCGGCGGCCGAGCAGCCACGGCCCAAGCCCTCCGCCGAGAAGCCGGCGCCCGAGCCGTCGCGCGCCACACCCGCGCCGGCGATCCGCGCCGCGGCGAACCAGCCTGCGGCCCGCTCCGGCTCCTCCAACCGCGTCCGCGCCCGTCTCGCCCGTCTCGGCGTGCAGCGCTCGAACCCGTACAACCCGGTCCTCGAGCCGCTGCTGCGGATAGTGCGCAGCAACGACGCCAAGATCGAGACGTCGACGCTGCGCCAGATCGAGCGCGCCTACCAGGTCGCCGAGCGCTGGCACCGCGGTCAGAAGCGCAAGAGCGGCGACCCGTACATCACGCACCCGCTCGCCGTCACCACGATCCTCGCCGAGCTCGGCATGGACCCGGCGACGCTGATGGCCGGTCTGCTGCACGACACCGTCGAGGACACCGAGTACGGCCTGGACACCCTGCGCCGCGACTTCGGCGACCAGGTCGCCCTGCTCGTCGACGGCGTCACCAAGCTGGACAAGGTCAAGTTCGGCGAGGCCGCGCAGGCCGAGACCGTGCGCAAGATGGTCGTCGCCATGGCCAAGGACCCCCGCGTCCTGGTCATCAAGCTCGCCGACCGCCTGCACAACATGCGCACCATGCGGTACCTCAAGCGCGAGAAGCAGGAGAAGAAGGCGCGCGAGACCCTGGAGATCTACGCGCCGCTCGCCCACCGCCTGGGCATGAACACCATCAAGTGGGAGCTGGAGGACCTCGCGTTCGCGATCCTCTATCCCAAGATGTACGACGAGATCGTGCGGCTCGTGGCCGAGCGCGCGCCCAAGCGCGACGAGTACCTGGCCATAGTGACCGACGAGGTGCAGTCCGACCTGCGCGCGGCCCGCATCAAGGCGACCGTCACCGGCCGCCCGAAGCACTACTACAGCGTCTACCAGAAGATGATCGTCCGCGGCCGTGACTTCGCGGAGATCTACGACCTGGTGGGCATCCGTGTCCTCGTCGACACGGTCCGCGACTGCTACGCGGCCCTCGGCACCGTGCACGCGCGATGGAACCCGGTCCCCGGCCGGTTCAAGGACTACATCGCGATGCCGAAGTTCAACATGTACCAGTCGCTGCACACGACGGTCATCGGCCCCAACGGCAAGCCCGTCGAGCTCCAGATCCGTACGTTCGACATGCACCGCCGCGCCGAGTACGGCATCGCCGCGCACTGGAAGTACAAGCAGGAGGCCGTCGCCGGCGCCTCCAAGGTGCGCTCCGACGCGCCCAGGACGACCGGCAAGGACGACCACCTCAACGACATGGCGTGGCTGCGCCAGTTGCTCGACTGGCAGAAGGAGACCGAGGACCCGGGCGAGTTCCTGGAGTCCCTGCGCTTCGACCTGTCGCGCAACGAGGTCTTCGTGTTCACCCCGAAGGGCGACGTCATAGCGCTCCCGGCCGGGGCGACACCGGTGGACTTCTCGTACGCGGTCCACACGGAGGTCGGCCACCGGACCATAGGAGCACGCGTCAACGGACGCCTCGTGCCCCTCGAATCCACCCTGGACAACGGCGACCTGGTGGAGGTCTTCACCTCCAAGGCCGAGGGCGCGGGCCCGTCCCGCGACTGGCTCGGCTTCGTCAAGTCGCCCCGCGCCCGCAACAAGATCCGCGCCTGGTTCTCCAAGGAGCGCCGCGACGAGGCGATCGAGCAGGGCAAGGACGCCATCGTCCGCGCCATGCGCAAGCAGAACCTGCCGATCCAGCGGATCCTCACCGGCGACTCGCTCGTGACGCTCGCGCACGAGATGCGCTACCCCGACATCTCGTCGCTGTACGCCGCCATCGGCGAGGGCCATGTCACGGCGCAGTCCGTCGTGCAGAAGCTCGTCCAGGCGCTCGGCGGCGAAGAGGCCGCCAACGAGGACATCGCCGAGAGCACCCCGCCCTCGCGCGGCCGCTCCAAGCGGCGCTCCAGCGCCGACCCGGGCGTCGTCGTCAAGGGCGTCGACGACGTGTGGGTCAAGCTCGCGCGCTGCTGCACGCCCGTGCCCGGCGACCCGATCATCGGCTTCGTCACGCGCGGCAGCGGCGTATCGGTTCACCGCAGCGACTGCGTCAACGTGGACTCGCTGTCCCGTGAACCGGAGCGCATCCTCGAGGTCGAGTGGGCGCCCACCCAGTCCTCGGTCTTCCTGGTCGCCATCCAGGTCGAGGCCCTGGACCGCTCGCGGCTCCTGTCCGACGTGACCCGGGTCCTGTCGGACCAGCACGTGAACATCCTGTCCGCGGCCGTCCAGACGTCCCGCGACCGGGTGGCCACCTCGCGGTTCACCTTCGAGATGGGCGACCCGAAGCACCTCGGCCATGTGCTGAAGGCCGTGCGCGGCGTCGAGGGCGTCTACGACGTCTACCGCGTGACATCGGCCCGCAGGCCCTGACGGCTCACGTGCAGGAGGCCCCCGGCAGCATCTGCCGGGGGCCTCCTGCACGTACGGGAGAGGGCGGTCAGCCGCCGAACTCCTCCAGTCCCTTCAGCGCCGAGTCGAGCAGCGCCTGGCGGCCGTCCAGCTCGCGCTGGAGCTTGTCCGCCTTCGCGTTGTTGCCCTGCGCGCGGGCCTGCTCGATCTGGCCCTTGAGCTTGTCGACCGCGGCCTGCAACTGACCGGTCAGACCCGCGGCACGCGCGCGTGCCTCCGGGTTCGTCCGGCGCCACTCGGCCTCCTCGGACTCCTGGAGGGCGCGCTCCACGGCCTGCATCCGGCCCTCGACCTTGGGACGGGCGTCGCGCGGGACGTGGCCGATGGCCTCCCACCGCTCGTTGATCGAGCGGAAGGCGGCGCGGGCCGCCTTCAGGTCCCCGATCGGCAGGAGCTTCTCGGCCTCGTCGGCCAGCTCCTCCTTGAGCTTCAGGTTCTCGCCCTGCTCGGCGTCCCGCTCCGCGAAGACCGCGCTGCGCGCCGCGAAGAACACGTCCTGGGCGCCGCGGAAGCGGTTCCACAGGTCGTCCTCGAACTCGCGCTGGGCCCGGCCCGCCGCCTTCCAGTCCGTCATCAGCTCGCGGTACCGGGCCGCCGTGGCGCCCCAGTCCTGCGAGTTCGACAGCGCCTCGGCCTCGGCGACCAGCTTCTCCTTGGTCTTGCGGGCCTCCTCGCGCTGCGCGTCGAGGGACGCGAAGTGCGCCTTGCGGCGCTTGGAGAACGCCGAGCGGGCGTGCGAGAAGCGGTGCCACAACTCGTCGTCCGACTTGCGGTCGAGCCGCGGCAGGCCCTTCCAGGTGTCCACCAGGGCGCGCAGCCGCTCGCCGGCCGCCCGCCACTGCTCGGACTGGGCCAGCTCCTCCGCCTCGACGACCAGCGCCTCCTTGGAGTGCCGGGCCTCGTCGGACTGCTTGGCCTTCTGGACCTTGCGCTCCTCGCGCCGGGACTCGACGCTCTCCACCAGCTTGTCGAGCCGCTTGCCGAGCGCGTCCAGGTCACCGATGGCGTGCGCGTCGGTCACCTGGTCCCGCAGGTGCTCGATCGCGGTCATGGCGTCCTTGGACGACAGGTCGGTCGTCTGCACCCGGCGCTCGAGGAGCCCGATCTCGACGACCAGACCGTCGTACTTGCGCTTGAAGTAGGCAAGAGCCTCGTCGGGCGAACCAGCCTTCCACGAACCGACTTCACGCTCAGTGCCGTCGGCCGAACGCACGTACACGGTCCCCGTCTCGTCGACGCGGCCCCACGGGTCGCTGCTCACAGCGCCTCCTCCACATGATGCCTGCGGGCGGCTCGTGGCCCCCGGGCATCGTCCACAGTTTCGTCACCGCCAACATAGGCGACCGGCGGGGCGGCTGTCCGCATCCCGCGCGACCGAAGTTTGGCAGCAGGCAGGTCAGTTCTTGGTCACGGTCGCGGTCGTGACGTCGACGCCCTTCTTCGGGGCACCGTCGGACGCGCTCTGGCCACCGGCGGCCACACCCGACTTCGCGACGTCCTTGACCGCCGTGAGCCCGGCCGCGTCCAGCGTGCCGAACGGCGTGTACGACGGCGGGAGCTTGCTGTCCTTGTAGACGAGGAAGAACTGGCTGCCGCCGGTGTGCGCCTGGCCCGTGTTCGCCATCGCGACGGTCCCGGCCGGGTACGTCACCGAGCCGTCCTTGCCGGCCTTGCCGAGCGCCTTCAGGTTCTCGTCCGGGATCGTGTAGCCCGGACCGCCCGCGCCGGTGCCCTCGGGGTCGCCGCACTGGAGGACGTAGATGCCCTCGGTGGTGAGGCGGTGGCACTTCGTCTTGTCGAAGAAGCCCTTGTCGGCGAGGTACTTGAACGAGTTGACCGTGTGCGGCGTCTTGGCCGCGTCCATGGCGATCGCCATGGCGCCGCGGTTCGTCTTCAGCGTGAAGGTGTACTTCGCCTTCTTGTCGACGGTCATCTTCGGCTCGGGCTTCTCCGACGCGGAGGCGCTCGGGCTCGGGCTCGCGCTCGCGTCGGCGCCGGCCGTGCTCGACTTGTCGTCGCTCTTGAAGGCTCCGGCGGCATACGCGGCGCCCGACCCCAGGACGGCCACCGCGAGCACCGAGGCGATCACGATGTTGCGGGTGCGCGCCTTGCTGCGCGCGGCCTCGCGCCGCTGCTGCTGGCGCAGGAACTTCTCCCGGGCGAGCTGACGCTGCCGCTGATCCTTGCTGACCACCGGGTGTTCTCCTCGTACGTCTCGTGACCTTGTGTGCGGGCCGTCTGATGGTGCCCCGTACCGTATATGGGTTCGCTGTGGAATCGGCAGCGCCGGTAGGCTCTGATCTGCCGCATTCCCTTGTTACGACGACATACGAAGGACGATCGTGCTGATTGCCGGGTTCCCCGCAGGGGCCTGGGGCACCAATTGTTATCTGGTCGCCCCCGCCGCGGGTGAGGAGTGCGTGATCATCGACCCCGGCCACCAGGCCACCGAAGGCGTCGAGGAAGCGCTCAGGAAGCACCGGCTCAAGCCGGTCGCGGTCGTTCTCACGCACGGGCACATCGACCACGTCGCCTCGGTCGTCCCGGTCTGCGGAGCGCACGACGTGCCGGCGTGGATCCACCCCGAGGACCGCTACATGATGAGCGACCCGGAGAAGGCCCTCGGCCGCTCGATCGGGATGCCGCTCATGGGCGAGCTGACCGTGGGGGAGCCCGACGACGTACGGGAGCTGAGCGACGGCGCCGCGCTGAGGCTCGCCGGACTCGACTTCTCCGTCGCGCACGCGCCCGGCCATACCAAGGGGTCGGTGACGTTCCGGATGCCCGAGGCGTCGGACATCCCGTCCGTCTTCTTCTCGGGCGACCTGTTGTTCGCCGGCTCCATCGGACGCACCGACCTTCCCGGCGGCTCCATGGACGACATGCTCGAATCGCTGGCCCGCGTGTGCCTGCCGCTCGACGACTCGACCGTGGTCCTGTCCGGACACGGCTCCCAGACGACCATCGGCCAGGAGCGCGCCACCAACCCGTATCTGCGGCAGGTGGCCGCCACCGGCCAGGGGGACTCGCCCAAGGCCCCCCGACGAGGAATGTGAAGAGACAGTTTCCGTGAGCACCTTTCAGGCCCCCAAGGGCACGTACGACCTGCTGCCGCCGGTCTCCGCGACGTACCTCGCGGTGCGCGACGCGATCTCCACGCC
Source organism: Streptomyces sp. Q6 (assembly GCF_036967205.1). Lineage (NCBI taxonomy): Bacteria > Bacillati > Actinomycetota > Actinomycetes > Kitasatosporales > Streptomycetaceae > Streptomyces > Streptomyces citrinus. Next base: position 1,418,883 of record NZ_CP146022.1, on the reverse strand, counting down.
GCTGCGCAACTCCGGCTACGGCTACGTCGAGACGCCCGGCTTCGAGAACGTCGAACTGTTCGCACGCGGTGTCGGTGAGTCCACCGACATCGTGACCAAGGAGATGTACGCGTTCGAGACCAAGGGCGGCGACAGGCTCGCCCTGCGCCCCGAGGGCACCGCCTCCGTGCTGCGCGCGGCTCTGGAGGCCAACCTGCACAAGGCGGGCAACCTCCCGGTCAAGCTCTGGTACTCGGGCTCGTACTACCGCTACGAGCGCCCCCAGAAGGGCCGCTACCGCCACTTCTCGCAGGTCGGTGCCGAGGCGATCGGTGCCGAGGACCCGGCCCTGGACGCCGAGTTGATCATCCTGGCCGACCAGGCGTACCGCTCGCTCGGCCTGCGCGACTTCCGCATCCTGCTGAACTCGCTGGGCGACAAGGAGTGCCGTCCCGTCTACCGGGCCGCGCTCCAGGAGTTCCTGCGCGGGCTCGACCTCGACGAGGAGACGCTGCGCCGCGCGGACATCAACCCGCTGCGCGTCCTCGACGACAAGCGGCCGGACGTCCAGAAGCAGCTCGTCGGCGCGCCCTCGCTGCGCGACTACCTGTGCGACGCGTGCAAGGCGTACCACGAGCAGGTGCGTGAACTGCTCGTCGCCGAGGGCGTTGTTTTCGAGGACGACGAGAAGCTGGTCCGCGGCCTCGACTACTACACCCGTACGACCTTCGAGTTCGTCCACGACGGTCTCGGTTCGCAGTCCGCGGTGGGCGGCGGTGGCCGCTACGACGGTCTCTCCGAGATGATCGGCGGCCCCTCGCTGCCGTCGGTCGGCTGGGCGCTCGGCGTGGACCGCACGGTCCTGGCCCTGGAGGCGGAGGGCGTGGAGCTTCGGCTCCCGTCCACCACGAGCGTGTTCGCGGTGCCGCTCGGCGACGAGGCGCGCCGAGTCCTGTTCTCCAAGGTGACCGAGCTGCGCCGGGCGGGCGTCTCCGCGGACTTCTCGTTCGGCGGCAAGGGCCTCAAGGGCGCCATGAAGAACGCCAACCGCAGCGGCGCGCGCTTCACGCTCGTCGCCGGTGAGCGGGATCTCGCCGAGGGGGTCGTGCAGCTCAAGGACATGGAGTCCGGCGAGCAGGTGGGCGTGCCGGTGGACGAGGTCGTCGAGGTGCTCCGCGCCAGGCTGGGCTGAGGCTCCGGCCGGTCGCGCGGCTCCCCGCACGGGGACGGAACCGCGCGACCGGCCGAACACCGCGGGGCCCGCGGGCGTACCTCCTTATGTCCATCGAACGGTGGACACCTGGGTGCGTACGGCAGAATGACCGTGCCCAAGGCCCCCTCAGCGACGGATCGGCGTGATGAGCAAGACGACGACAGCAAGCGACAGCCTGTCCCGCGACGCCGGGAGCGACGACAGCCCTCGGACCGTCGGCGGGAGCCGAGCGTTCGGGCTGCTGCTGGTGATCACCGGAGCGGCGGGGCTGCTCGCCGCGTGGGTCATCACGCTCGACAAGTTCAAGATCCTCGAATACAAGGTCGAGGGGAAGACCTTCACGCCGGGGTGCAGCATCAACCCGGTCATCTCCTGCGGCAGCATCATGGAGAGCAAGCAGGCCGCCGCCTTCGGCTTCCCGAACCCGATGCTCGGCCTCGTCTGCTACGGCATCGTGATCTGCGTCGGCATGAGCCTGCTGGCCCGCGCCCGCTTCCCGCGCTGGTACTGGCTCACCTTCAACGCGGGCTGCCTGTTCGGCGTCGGCTTCGTGACCTGGCTGATGTTCCAGTCCCTGTACCGGATCAACGCGCTGTGCCTGTGGTGCTGCCTGGCCTGGGTCGCCACGATCCTGATGTTCTGGTACGTCACGTCGTTCAACATCCGCAACGACTTCCTGCCGGTGCCCCGCCCCGTCAAGACGTTCTTCGAGGACTTCACCTGGGCGCTGCCGGTCGTGCACATCGGCATCATCGCCGTACTGATCTTCACGCGCTGGGGCGACGCCCTCTGGGCGTGACCTGCGCCCGCGGCGTTGTCAGTGGCGTGACTTAGGGTTTTGGGCGTGGAACCCGATCTGTTCACCGCCGCAGCCGAAGAACGCCAGGAGAAGGACCCGTCCGCGAGCCCCCTGGCCGTACGGATGCGCCCCCGCACCCTCGACGAGGTGGTGGGCCAGCAGCACCTCCTGAAGCCGGGAGCGCCGCTGCGCCGCCTCGTCGGCGAGGGCGCCTCCGGCCCGGCGGGTGTCTCGTCGGTGATCCTGTGGGGCCCGCCCGGCATCGGAAAGACGACTCTCGCCTACGTGGTCTCCAAGGCCACGAACAAGCGGTTCGTGGAGCTGTCCGCGATCACCGCGGGCGTCAAGGAAGTACGCGCCGTCATCGAGGGCGCCCGCCGCGCGCTTGGCGGTCACGGCAAGGACACCGTCCTCTTCCTCGACGAGATCCACCGCTTCAGCAAGGCCCAGCAGGACTCCCTGCTGCCCGCGGTGGAGAACCGCTGGGTGACGCTGATCGCGGCGACGACGGAGAACCCGTACTTCTCGGTGATCTCTCCGCTGCTGTCCCGCTCCCTGCTCCTCACCCTCGAACCGCTCACGGACGACGACCTGCGGAGCCTGCTCGCGCGGGCGCTCACCGAGGAGCGCGGCCTGGACGGCGCGCTGGGGCTCGACACGGACGCCGAGGAGCACCTGCTGCGGGTGGCCGGCGGCGACGCCCGCCGGGCCCTCACCGCCCTGGAGGCGGCGGCCGGAGCGGCCTTCGACAAGGGCGAGGAGTCCATCAGCCTCGAAAGCGTCGAGGAGTCGGTCAACCGCGCGGCGGTCACGTACGACCGTGACGGCGACCAGCACTACGACGTGGCGAGCGCCCTCATCAAGTCCATCCGGGGCTCGGACGTCGACGCGGCCCTGCACTACCTGGCCCGCATGATCGAGGCCGGTGAGGACCCGCGCTTCATCGCGCGCCGACTGATGATCTCCGCGAGCGAGGACATCGGCCTCGCCGACCCCACGGCCCTGCCCACGGCGGTCGCCGCCGCCCAGGCCGTCGCGATGATCGGCTTCCCGGAGGCCGCGCTGACCCTCAGCCACGCGACGATCGCCCTCGCCCTGGCCCCGAAGTCGAACGCGGCGACGACGGCGATCGGCGCCGCCATGGAGGACGTCCGCAAGGGCCTCGCCGGTGCGGTCCCGGCCCATCTGCGCGACGGCCACTACAAGGGCGCCGCCAAGCTCGGCCACGCGCAGGGGTACGTGTACCCGCACGACGTCCCCGGTGGCATCGCGGCGCAGCAGTACGCGCCGGACGCGATCGCCGGGCGCCGCTACTACGAGCCGACGCGGTACGGGGCGGAGGCGCGGTACGCGGATGTGGTGGAGCGGGTCCGCGAGCGGCTGCGCGGCGACGGGGGCGCGTGAGCGTCCGCCCGCCCCGCTGGTGTCTCGCCGGCGGCCGCGGGTCGCGTCGTGGCCGGTCGCGCAGTTCCCCGCGTCCCTGTGGGAGCGGCGCTCAGCCTTCGTCCGGCTCCGAGACTCGACGGGCGCTCCCCACGCCGCGGGCCTACGCTCACCGCATGGGCGCGCCGCACGCGACACACATCGCCGGGGCCCTGCTCGTCATGGCCGTCGCGGCGTGCACCCCGCCCCAGCTGGACCGCGCAGCGCCCCGGAGCACCGGCAGCACCGCGCCCCCGCGGGCCCTCGCCGGCAAGGGATTCCCGCCGGACGCCGCCACCGCCCGCGACCAGCTCGCCGCCCTCACCGTCGCCCGGGGCAAGAACTGGCAGACGTACCGGCGCAGCGCGTTCGGCGACGGATGGAGCGACGACGTGGACGCCCCGGGCGGGCGCAACGGCTGCGACACCCGGGACGACGTCCTGCGCCGCGACCTCAGCGACCTGCGCGAGGGCGACCGCAACCCGTGCGTGGTGATCTCCGGCACGCTCCACGACCCGTACACCGGCAAGGACCTGCCGTACTCCTACCGCCGCGCGTCGCAGATCCAGAGCGACCACGTCGTGGCCCTCGGCGCCGCCTGGCGCGCCGGGGCCTGGGCCTGGACACCTCGGAAGCGGCTCACGTACGCCAATGACCTGGACGTGCTGCTCGCCGCCGACAAGACGGCCAACTACGAGAAGAGCAGCTGGACGCCCGACCGGTGGAAGCCGCCGAACCGGGGCTTCTGGTGCGAGTACGGCCGCCGCTGGACCGGGATCAAGCACAAGTACGCGCTCACCGTCACGGCCCCCGAGAAACTGGCGCTCCAGGACCTGCTGGCGACCTGCCCCCGATAGATCCGGTAGACTTCCGCGAGTGCTGTGATCCGTGCCCGGTGTCCCGAAAGGGAGACAGGGCGTCACCAGAGCGGATCATTCAGCCGGATCCCCCGAACCGCAAGGCACAGGGGATCCAGGAGCGTCGCGCACCTTCGAAGGTGTCGCGGGCAGCCCACCACCCTCCCGGTTCCCGGGAATCGGTCGGTGGGCCACTCGCGTGCTGCACGTATGTGCCCAGATCCGGGAGCGGCTGCCTCTCCATCCTCGCGATGGACGGGTTTCCCGGGCTGCGGATGCGACCTCCCAAACCCTGGTGAAGCCGTATTCGCATCAGAAATATGAGGTGTTTGGTTCATGGCGAACCAGTCCCGCCCCAAGGTCAAGAAGTCGCGTGCCCTCGGCATCGCGCTGACCCCGAAGGCCGTCAAGTACTTCGAGGCCCGCCCCTACCCGCCGGGCGAGCACGGCCGTGGCCGCAAGCAGAACTCGGACTACAAGGTCCGTCTGCTCGAGAAGCAGCGTCTGCGCGCGCAGTACGACATCAGCGAGAAGCAGATGGCCCGTGCCTACGACCGCGCCAAGAAGGCCGAAGGCAAGACCGGCGAGGCCCTGGTCATCGAGCTCGAGCGTCGTCTGGACGCGCTGCTGCTGCGTTCGGGCATCGCCCGCACGATCTACCAGTCGCGCCAGATGGTCGTCCACGGCCACATCGAGGTCAACGGCCAGAAGGTCGACAAGCCCTCGTTCCGTGTCCGTCCCGACGACGTCGTGATGGTCCGCGAGCGCAGCCGCGAGAAGCCGCTGTTCCAGGTCGCGCGTGAGGGTGGCTTCGCCCCCGAGGGCGAGACCCCGCGTTACCTCCAGGTGAACCTGAAGGCCCTGGCCTTCCGTCTGGACCGTGACCCGAACCGCAAGGAGATCCCCGTGATCTGCGACGAGCAGCTCGTCGTCGAGTACTACGCCCGCTGATCTCCCTCACCGGAGTCTCCTTCACCGGAGAGCGGACGTAGTCTCACCTGCGTTTCAGCCCGTCGTCTCCCCGCCCTTGCGGGTGGGGGAGGCGGCGGGTTCGCGTTTTCCCGCCGCACTCGGCCGGGCCGCCCGCGGGACCTTCGCCACGTGCTGCCGCTCGCCGCGGCCCAGCGCGCGGGCCACGGCCTCGTCGTGCCCCAACCGCTCGCCGGTGCGCGCCAGTTCGTCGAAGCGGGCGTCGCCCAGATCCTCCCGGGCCCGCTCCTCGCACCGCTCGTGCGGCACGCTGTAGTAGCCCGAGCCGAACAGCGGCAGCCCCACCGAGGGCCAGATCCGGCCCGCCGCGCCCTGAAGCACCGCGGCCTCCGCCGCGTCGCCCTCCACGGTCGTCACCAGCGCGAGCAGCTCGACGGCCAGGACCGTGCCCAGCAGATCGTGGAACTGGTGCCCGATCACCAGGCACTCCTCAAGGAGCTTGCGCGCCCGCGCGAGATCGCCGTCGGCCCACGCCGCGTAGGCGAGGACATAGAGCGCGTACGCCCGGGTCCAGCGCTCCCCGTGGTCCTCGCACACCTGCCGCACGTCCTCGCACAGCGCCACGGCCTCCGTCAGATCGCCCTGGAACGCGACGGCCATCGCCAGCTCCACCTGCCCCATCAGCACATTGCTGTTCAGCTCGCCGATCTCGCGGTAGCGGGCGAGGGCGTCGCGCAGCAGCTGCTCGGCGCGCGGCATGTCGTCCGTGACCAGGGCCAGACAGCCGGTGCGGTGCACGGCGTACGCCAGTGCCGTCGGGTTCGCGGTGCGCTCCGCCTCGTCGTGGCACTCCTGGAGCGCGGCGAGCGCGGGCACGGCGTCGCCCTGGAGGATCGCCACGTAACCGAGCACCCACAGCGCCTTGAGCCGGGAGTCCGCGTACTCGCCGGGTTCGCCCGCGAGGTCCCGGTCCAGGTCGACGCTGCGGTCCAGCCAGTGGCGGCCCTCCGCGAGGCGCCCGCAGCCCGCCCAGTAGAACCACAGCGTCCCCGCCAGGTACTGGCCCAGATGCGCCTCTCCCGGTTCGGTGAGGCAGTACTCCAGGGCCGCTCGCAGATTCGGCAGCTCCGCGTCGATCCGGGCCGCCACCTCGGCCTGCCGCGCGGAGAACCAGTCCAGCTCGCACCAGGTGGCGAGCCCCATGTACCAGTCGCGGTGCCGGCGCCGCATCCGGTCCGTGTCGCCGACACTGTCCAGCCACTCCGCCCCGTACGCCCGGACCGTGTCCAGCATGCGGTAGCGGACCCCGGCGGCCGACTCCTCGCGGATCACCACGGACTGCGCGAGCAGTTCGTGCAGCACGTCCAGGACCTGCTCCGTGTGCAGACCCTGGCCGCCGCAGATGTACTCGGCCGCCTCCAGGTCGAACTGGCCGGAGAAGACCGAGAGGCGCGCCCACAGCAGCCGCTCCTGCGCCGTGCACAGCTCATGGCTCCAGCCGATCGCCGTCCGCAGCGTCTGATGGCGCGGCAGCGCGTCCCGGACCCCGCCCTTGAGCAGCCGGAACCGGTCGTCGAGCCGCTCCATCAGCTGGGCGGGCGACAGGGCCCGCAGCCGCGCCGCCGCCAGCTCCACCGCGAGCGGCAGCCCGTCCAGGCGCCGGCACACCTCCAGGACGTCCACCAGGTTGTCGCCGCTCAGCCGGAAGCCGGGCAGCAGCGCCGCCGCCCGGTCCGCGAACAGCTCGGCCGCGTCGGCGACCGGCAGCGGCGCGAGCGGGAACAGGCGCTCACCGTCGAGCCGCAGCGGCCTGCGGCCCACCGCGACGACCCGCAGACCCGGCGCCGCGCGCAGCAGGTCCCGTACGAGAGGGGCGCACGCGTCGACGACGTGCTCGAACCCGTCGAGGACGAGCAGGAGTTGACGCTCGGCGAGATGGTCCACCAGGACCCGGCGCGGCGGGCGCGTGGTGTGGTCGGTGAGGTCGAGCGCCTCGACGAGCGTGTGCTCGACGAGTTCCGGCTGGCGCACCGTCGACAGGTCCACCCGCCACACGCCGTCCCGTCGCAGATCGGCGGGCACCTGTGCGACGGCGTGCGCCGCGAAGCGTGACTTGCCCACGCCACCCGCCCCGGTCACGGTGAGCAGACGGGCGGAGCCGAGCGCGCCGACCAGTTCGGCGACCTCGGCGGCACGACCGACGAAACGGTTCAGTTCGTGGGGGAGGTTGCCGGGCCGCGGGGGGCCGGTCCGGACGTCGTGGGGGTCGTCGGGGCGCAAAGAGCGTCGCATGAGGTACGGAGCGTACTCATCCGTACGCAGTCCGTACAATCGCTCCGGTCGAAGTGCGCCCGCGCGCGAGCAGAATGCGGTAAGAAGCGCGGGGCGGGGCGCGATAGGGTCGGAGGACGACTTTTTCGATGGTCGACAAGCGGTGAACAGGCAAGCAAGAACGGCAAGAACAGGGAGCGGTGCCAAGTGTCCGGTGGAGAGGTGGCCGGGATCCTGGTGGCTGTCTTCTGGGCGATCCTGGTCTCCTTCCTCGCGGTGGCGCTCGCGAGGCTGGCCCAGACGCTCAGGGCGACCACCAAGCTCGTCGCGGACGTGACCGAGCAGGCCGTCCCGCTCCTGGCCGACGCCTCCGACGCCGTGCGCTCCGCGCAGACCCAGATCGACCGCGTCGACGCCATCGCGTCGGACGTCCAGGAAGTCACGTCGAACGCCTCGGCGCTCTCCTCCACCGTGGCCTCCACCTTCGGCGGCCCCCTGGTCAAGGTGGCCGCGTTCGGCTACGGCGTGCGCCGGGCCATCGGTGGCCGGGGCAAGGACGTGCCCGCCAAGCAGACCCGTCGTACCGTGATCGTGGGCCGCGCGGTCCCGCAGTCGCGCCGCGCGAAGCGGAACGGCCGGGCCGACCGGAATAAGAGGGACTGAACCCAGCGATGTTCCGCCGTACGTTCTGGTTCACCGCGGGCGCAGCCGCCGGCGTATGGGCCACCACCAAGGTCAACCGCAAGCTCAAGCAGCTGACGCCGGAGAGCCTCGCCGCCCAGGCCGCCACCAAGGCGGTCGAAGCGGGCCACAAGCTCAAGGACTTCGCCCTCGACGTCCGCGACAACATGGCGGAGCGCGAGGCCCAACTCGGCGACGCGCTGGGCCTGAACGGGGCGGTGGATCCCGAACTCCCCGCACCGCGCCGCCTCGCGGCCGTCGAGAGCGCCTTCACCGCGAAGCACCCCGAGAACACCAAGCAACCCACGTACATCGAGTACAACAACCGGAATGAGGACCACTGATGGAGTCGGCTGAAATCCGTCGCCGCTGGCTGAGCTTCTTCGAGGAGCGTGGCCACAAGGTCGTGCCCTCGGCGTCGCTCATCGCGGACGACCCGACTCTGCTGCTCGTCCCCGCGGGCATGGTCCCGTTCAAGCCGTACTTCCTCGGCGAGGTCAAGCCGCCCGCGCCGCGAGCCACCTCGGTGCAGAAGTGCGTGCGCACGCCGGACATCGAAGAGGTCGGCAAGACGACCCGCCACGGCACGTTCTTCCAGATGTGCGGCAACTTCTCCTTCGGCGACTACTTCAAGGAAGGCGCCATCAAGTACGCCTGGGAGCTGCTCACCAGCTCCGTGGCGGACGGTGGCTACGGCCTGGAGCCGGAGAAGCTCTGGATCACCGTGTACCTGGACGACGACGAGGCCGAGCGCATCTGGCACGAGGTCGTCGGCGTCCCGAAGGAGCGCATCCAGCGCCTGGGCAAGAAGGACAACTTCTGGTCCATGGGCGTCCCGGGCCCCTGCGGTCCCTGCTCCGAGATCAACTACGACCGCGGCCCGGAGTTCGGCGCCGAGGGCGGCCCCGCCGTCAACGACGAGCGGTACGTGGAGATCTGGAACCTGGTCTTCATGCAGTACGAGCGCGGCCAGGGCATCGGCAAGGAGGACTTCGAGATCCTCGGCGACCTGCCGTCGAAGAACATCGACACGGGTCTCGGCCTCGAGCGTCTCGCGATGATCCTCCAGGGCGTACAGAACATGTACGAGACGGACACCCTGCGCGTCGTCATCGACAAGGCCACCGAGCTGACCGGTGTCCGCTACGGCGCCCAGCACGACTCGGACGTCTCGCTGCGCGTCGTCGCCGACCACATGCGGACGTCGACGATGCTCATCGGCGACGGCGTCACGCCCGGCAACGAGGGCCGCGGCTACGTGCTGCGCCGCATCATGCGCCGCGCCATCCGCAACATGCGCCTCATGGGCGCCACCGGTCCCGTCGTGCAGGAGCTGCTCGACGTCGTGATCGACACGATGGGCCTCCAGTACCCGGAGCTGATCTCCGACCGCAAGCGCATCGAGACGGTCGCGCTCGCCGAGGAGGCCGCGTTCCTCAAGGCCCTCAAGGGCGGCACGAACATCCTGGACACCGCCGTCACCGAGACGAAGGCCGCCGGCAAGTCGGTCCTCGCCGGTGACAAGGCGTTCCTGCTCCACGACACGTGGGGCTTCCCGATCGACCTCACCCTGGAGATGGCCGCCGAGCAGGGCCTGTCCGTGGACGAGGACGGCTTCCGGCGCCTGATGAAGGAGCAGCGGGAGCGCGCCAAGGCGGACGCCCAGGCCAAGAAGACCGGTCACGCCAACGTCGGCGCGTACCGCGAGATCGCGGACGCCGCGGGTGCCACCGACTTCATCGGCTACACCTCGACGGACAGCGAGTCCCGTGTCGTCGGCCTGCTGGTCAACGGCGTCTCCTCGCCCGCCGCCACCGAGGGCGACGAGGTCGAGGTCGTCCTCGACCGCACCCCCTTCTACGCCGAGGGCGGCGGCCAGATCGGCGACACCGGCCGCATCAAGCTGGACAACGGCGCGGTCGTCGAGGTCCGCGACTGCCAGAAGCCGGTCCCCGGCGTCTACGTCCACAAGGGCGTCGTCCAGGTCGGCGAGGTCACGGTCGGCGCCCCGGCCCAGGCGATCATCGACGTCACCCGGCGCCGCGCCATCGCCCGCGCCCACTCCGCCACGCACCTCACGCACCAGGCGCTGCGCGACGCGCTCGGCCCGACGGCCGCGCAGGCCGGTTCGGAGAACCAGCCGGGCCGCTTCCGCTTCGACTTCGGTTCGCCGTCCGCCGTGCCCACGGCCGTGATGACGGACGTCGAGCAGAAGATCAACGAGGTCCTGGCGCGCGAGCTCGACGTGCAGGCCGAGGTCATGTCGATCGACGACGCCAAGAAGCAGGGCGCCATCGCCGAGTTCGGCGAGAAGTACGGCGAGCGCGTCCGCGTCGTCACCATCGGCGACTTCTCCAAGGAGCTGTGCGGCGGCACGCACGTGCACAACACCGCCCAGCTCGGCCTGGTGAAGCTGCTCGGCGAGTCGTCCATCGGCTCGGGCGTGCGCCGTATCGAGGCCCTGGTCGGCGTCGACGCGTACAACTTCCTCGCCAAGGAGCACACGGTCGTCGCCCAGCTCCAGGAGCTGGTCAAGGGCCGCGCCGAGGAGCTGCCCGAGAAGATCTCGTCGATGCTCGGCAAGCTCAAGGACGCCGAGAAGGAGATCGAGAAGTTCCGCGCGGAGAAGGTCCTCCAGGCCGCCGCCGGTCTCGCCGACTCCGCCAAGGACGTACGCGGCGTCGCCCTGGTCACCGGCCAGGTGCCGGACGGCACGGGCGCCGACGACCTGCGCAAGCTGGTCCTCGACGTGCGGGGCCGCATCCAGGGCGGCCGCGCCGCCGTGGTCGCGCTCTTCACGACGGTCAACGGCAAGCCGCTCACGGTCATCGCGACGAACGACGCGGCCCGCGACCGCGGTCTCAAGGCCGGTGACCTGGTCCGCACCGCGGCCAAGACCCTCGGCGGCGGTGGCGGCGGCAAGCCGGACGTCGCGCAGGGCGGCGGCCAGAACCCGGCCGCCATCGGCGACGCCATCGACGCGGTCGAGCGCCTGGTCTCCGAGACGGCCAACTGATGCGCAGAGGCCGCCGGTTGGCGATCGACGTCGGGGACGCCCGGATCGGGGTCGCGTCCTGCGACCCCGACGGGATCCTCGCGACGCCGGTGGAGACCGTGCCGGGACGCGATGTCCCGGCCGCCCACCGGCGGCTGAAGCAGCTCGTCGAGGAGTACGAACCGATCGAGGTCGTCGTCGGACTCCCTCGCTCCCTCAAGGGGGGCGAGGGTCCGGCCGCCGTCAAGGTCCGCGGCTTCGCCCAGGAGCTCGCCCGGGGCATCGCGCCCGTGCCGGTGAGGCTCGTGGACGAGAGGATGACCACAGTGACGGCCAGTCAGGGCCTGCGCGCCAGCGGCGTTAAGTCCAAAAAGGGCCGGTCTGTCATCGACCAGGCGGCCGCCGTCATCATCCTTCAGCAGGCCCTGGAGTCCGAACGGGCGTCAGGTAATTCACCGGGCGAGGGCGTCGAAGTGGTCATCTGATCGCGATACGGTAACGTTCCGCGCGACCGGTGGCGTTCGAACAGCCGCCGCACAGCATCAAGAGGCGGAACGGTTGCCCTCCCGATCGGACACGGGCTCTGCCCCGCCTCGCGGCTTGTAGGGGACCGATGACTGAGTATGGCCGGGGCCAAGGCTCCGAACCGTGGCACCCTCAGGACCCGTTGTACGGGGACCAGGGGTGGGGGCAGCAGGCCGAGCACGGCCAGCCTGCCTACGGCGGCCAGGGGCAGTACGACCCGCAGCAGCCGCAGCAGGCCTACAGCGGTGACTGGGGCACGGGTCAGCAGCCCGGCTACGGGCAGGATCCGGGCCACGGTTACGGGCAGGACCCCGGCCACGGCCAGGACCCCGGCTACGGGCAGCAGTCGTACGGCGGACAGCAGGGCCAGGGCTGGGACAACACCGGCGCGCACGGTCAGGTCCCCTACGGCTCCGACCCCATGGACCCGTACAACACCGGCCAGAACGCCGCGTACGGCGGCGAACAGCCGGACTACTACAACACCCCCGGCGCCTATCCGCCGCCGGAGCCGCCCGGCCGTCGCCGTGCGCCCGAGCCGGAGCAGACGGAGTGGGACGCGGGCCCCGACCAGGGCGAACACGCGTTCTTCGGCGGTGGCGGCGACGAGGACGACGATGACGAGGGCCGGGGCGGCCGTCGGGGCCGCGGCGGCAAGAAACCGAAGAAACGTCGCAGTGGCTGCGCGTGCCTCGTGCTCACGGTGATCTTCGCGGGCGGTGTCGGCGGGGTCGGGTACTTCGGTTACCAGTTCTACCAGGATCGTTTCGGCGCGGCGCCGGACTACGCGGGTGCGGGCAACGGTGAGACCGTCACCGTCGTCATCGACAAGGGCGCCGACGGCTACACCATCGGCCAGCGGCTCAAGGCCGCCGGCGTCGTACAGAGCGTCGACGCCTTCGTGGCCGCGCAGTCGTCTAACCCCGACGGCAAGTCGATCCAGGCCGGCGCCTACGTGCTCCAGAAGGAGATGTCCGCGTCGAGCGCGGTGGATCTCCTACTCAGTCCGAAGAGCCGCGCCAACCTCACCATCCCCGAGGGCACGCGCAACGCCGCGATCTACAAGCTCATCGACGCCAAGCTGAAGGTGCCCGAGGGCACCACGGCCGACGTGGCGAAGAAGGAGTACAAGAACCTCGGCCTGCCCGACTGGGCCGAGAAGCACGCCAACCTGAAGGACCCGCTCGAAGGCTTCCTCTACCCGTCGAGCTACGCGGCCGCCAAGGGCATGAAGCCCGAAGCCGTCCTGAAGGACATGGTCGAGCGTGCCGACGACAAGTACGAGGAACTCGACCTCGGGTCCAGGGCGAAGAGCCTGGGCCTCGACGGGCCGTGGCAGCTGCTCACCGTCGCCAGCCTCGCGCAGGCCGAGGGCACCAGCCACGACGACTTCCGCAAGATGGCCGAGGTCGTCTACAACCGCCTCAAGCCGGGCAACGCGCAGACCAACGGCATGCTGGAGTTCGACTCCACGTACAACTACGTGAAGGGCCAGAGCAAGATCGATCTGGGCCTCTCGGAGCTGCGCAAGTACGACAACCCTTACAACACGTACTACTACAAGGGCCTGCCGCCCGGTCCGATCGGCAACCCCGGCGAGGAAGCCCTCAAGGGCGCCCTCGATCCGACGGACGACGGCTGGTACTACTTCATCTCGATGGACGGCAAGACCAGCAAGTTCACCAAGACCAACGCCGAACACCAGAAGCTGGTCGACGAGTGGAACGCGTCGAGGAACAACGACTGATGGCACACAAGCGCAGGGCGGCCGTACTCGGGTCGCCCATCGCCCACTCCCTCTCGCCCCAACTGCACACGGCCGCCTACGCGGCGCTGGGGCTCGACGGCGACTGGACCTACGACCGGTTCGACGTCGACGAGGACGCGCTGCCCGGGTTCTTCGCCGGACTCGGGCCCGAGTGGGCCGGGCTCTCGCTGACGATGCCGCTCAAGCGGGCGGTGATCCCGCTGCTCGACGGGATCACGGACACCGCGGCGTCCGTCGAGACCGTGAACACCGTGGTGTTCCACGCCGACGGGCGCAGGACCGGCGACAACACCGACATCCCCGGGCTCGTCGCCGCGCTGCACGAGCGCGGTGTCGAGAAGGTCGAGTCCGCGGCGATCCTCGGCGCGGGCGCCACCGCGTCCTCGGCGCTCGCCGCCCTCGCACGGGTCTGCACCGGCGAGGTCGTCGCGTACGTACGCAGCGAGCGGCGGGCCGACGAGATGCGGGGCTGGGGCGAGCGACTCGGTGTGCCCGTGCGCACGGCGAGCTGGTCCGACGCGGCGGGGGCCTTCGAGGCTCCGCTGGTGATCTCGACGACGCCCAAGGGCGGTACCGACCACCTGGTCGCCGAGGTGCCCGCGCGGGTGGGCACGCTCTTCGACGTGGTCTACGACCCCTGGCCGACGCCGCTCGCCGCGGCCTGGCAGGCGCGGAGCGGCCCGGTGCTCAGTGGCCTCGACCTGCTCGTGCACCAGGCGGTCTTCCAGTTCGAGCAGTTCACCGGCGACACGCGGCCGGTGCTCGCCGCGATGCGCGCGGCGGGTCTCGCGGCGCTCTGAGCGCACGTCCCGCGTGTTCCCCGTCTCACCGCACGTCCGCACACCGGACAGCGCGACGGCCGCCCCGCGCGGCATGGGAGGATCAGGGGATACACGGTGGGCCGGGCCGCGCACCCGTAGCCGCGCCCGCCGAGCCGTACAGAGCGCGAGCATGAGGAGCACCGTTGAGCAGGTTGCGCTGGCTGACCGCGGGGGAGTCGCACGGCCCCGCACTCGTCGCGACGCTGGAGGGACTTCCCGCCGGCGTTCCGATCACCACGGAGATGGTGGCGGACCACCTGGCCCGGCGGCGCCTCGGCTATGGCCGCGGGGCGCGGATGAAGTTCGAGCAGGACAAGGTCACCTTCCTGGGTGGCGTGCGGCACGGCCTGACGATGGGTTCCCCGGTCGCGGTCATGGTGGGCAACACCGAGTGGCCGAAGTGGGAGCAGGTCATGTCGGCCGACCCCGTCGACCCCGAGATCCTCGACGGCCTCGCCCGCAACGCGCCGCTGACCCGGCCGCGGCCCGGTCACGCCGACCTGGCGGGCATGCAGAAGTACGGGTTCGACGAGGCGCGACCGGTCCTGGAGCGGGCCTCGGCCCGTGAGACGGCCGCCCGCGTGGCGCTGGGCGCGATCGCGCGGTCGTACCTGAAGGAGACCGCCGGGATCGAGATCGTCTCCCACGTCGTCGAGCTGTGCTCGGTGAAGGCGCCGCAGGGCGTGTACCCGACGCCGGCCGACGTGGAGAAGCTCGACGCCGACCCGCTGCGCTGCCTGGACGCGGACGCGTCGAAGCAGATGGTGGCCGAGGTCGACCAGGCCCACAAGGACGGCGACACGCTGGGCGGCGTCGTCGAGGTGCTCGCCTACGGCGTGCCGGTGGGCCTCGGCTCGCACGTGCACTGGGACCGCAAGCTCGACGCCCGTCTCGCCGGCGCCCTCATGGGCATCCAGGCGATCAAGGGAGTCGAGATCGGTGACGGCTTCGAGCTGGCCCGGGTGCCGGGCTCGCAGGCGCACGACGAGATCGTGAACACCCCCGAGGGCATCCGCCGCGTCTCCGGGCGCGCGGGCGGCACCGAGGGCGGGCTCACCACGGGTGAGCTGCTGCGGGTGCGGGCCGCGATGAAGCCGATCGCGACCGTGCCGCGCGCGCTCAAGACGGTCGACGTGACGACGGGCGAGGCGGCGCAGGCGCACCACCAGCGCTCGGACGTCTCCGCCGTTCCGGCCGCGGGCATCGTGGCCGAGGCCATGGTCGCGCTGGTCCTCGCGGACGCCGTGGCCGAGAAGTTCGGTGGCGACAGCGTGCCGGAGACCCGGCGCAACGTCACCTCGTACCTCGACAACCTCCAGATCCGGTGAGCGGCGGACCGGAAGTCGTCCTCGTAGGCCCGATGGGCGTGGGCAAGTCGACCGTGGGCGAACTGCTCGCGGAGCGTCTCGGCTGCGCGTTCCGGGACACCGACGGCGACATCGTCACCGCGCAGGGCCGGACGATCGCGGACATCTTCGTCGACGAGGGCGAGGCGCACTTCCGCGCCCTGGAGAAGGCCGCCGTCGCCGCCGCGATCGCCGAGCACGAGGGCGTCCTCGCGCTCGGCGGCGGCGCGATCCTCGACGCCGACACCCGCGCACTGCTCGCCGGTCACCACGTCGTCTACCTGTCGATGGACGTCGAGGAGGCCGCCAAGCGGACCGGTCTGAACGCCGCGCGGCCGCTGCTGGCCGTCAACCCCCGTAAGCAGTGGCGGGAGTTGATGGACGCGCGCCGGCATCTGTACACCGAGGTCGCCCGGGTGGTCGTCGCCACCGACGGCCGCACCCCCGACGAGGTCGCCCAAGCCGTCCTCGACGCACTGGAGTTGAAGCAGGCATGAGCGAGAACGTCACGCGCATCCAGGTCGGCGGCACCGCCGGCACCGACCCGTACGAGGTCCTGGTGGGGCGTCAACTCCTGGGCGAACTGGGCGCGTTGATCGGCGACCGGGTGAAGCGGGTCGCCGTCGTGCACCCCGAGGCCCTCGCCGAGACCGGCGAGGCGCTCCGTGCCGACCTCGCCGACCAGGGCTACGAGGCCATCGCCATCCAGATCCCGAACGCGGAGGAGGCGAAGACCGCCGAGGTCGCCGCCTACTGCTGGAAGGCGCTCGGGCAGTCGAACTTCACGCGCTCCGACGTCATCGTCGGTGTGGGCGGCGGCGCCAGCACGGACGTCGCCGGGTTCGTCGCGGCGACCTGGCTGCGCGGCGTGCGCTGGATCGCCGTCCCGACCACCGTGCTCGCCATGGTGGACGCGGCCGTCGGCGGCAAGACCGGCATCAACACCGCCGAGGGCAAGAACCTCGTCGGCGCCTTCCACCCGCCGGCCGGCGTCCTGTGCGACCTGGCCGCCCTCGACTCGCTCCCGGTCCACGACTACGTGTCCGGGCTCGCCGAGATCATCAAGGCCGGCTTCATCGCCGACCCGCGGATCCTGGAGCTGATCGAGGAGGACCCGCAGGCGGCCCGCACGCCCGCGGGGCCGCACACCGCGGAGCTCATCGAACGGTCCATCAAGGTCAAGGCCGAGGTGGTCTCCGGCGACCTGAAGGAAGCCGGACTGCGCGAGATCCTCAACTACGGGCACACCCTCGGCCACGCCATCGAGAAGAACGAGCGCTACAAGTGGCGGCACGGCGCGGCCGTCTCCGTCGGCATGCACTTCGCCGCCGAACTGGGCCGCCTCGCAGGGCGGTTGGACGACGCGACCGCCGACCGGCACCGCGCCGTCCTGGAGTCCGTCGGTCTCCCGCTGAGCTACCGCTACGACCAGTGGCCCAAGCTCCTGGAGAACATGAAGGTCGACAAGAAGTCACGCGGCGACCTGCTGCGCTTCATCGTGCTCGACGGCCTCGGCAAGCCGACCGTCCTGGAGGGTCCCGACCCGGCCGTCCTCCTCGCCGCCTACGGTGAAGTGGCCGAATAGCACCGCTCGTTCAGCTTCGGGCACTTTGCGACCTCCCCGGCCGTTCACACAACGTCGGCCGGGGACGGTACCGTTCGGTAGCGCCCTGTTCGTCGGCGCCCCAGCGACGGTTGTACGAGACGGAGTGGCACCGGATGCAGCACGCAGTGGGGTCTCCGCTGCCACCGCCCCATCAGCCCGGGCACGGCCCTGGCACCCCGTGGACGGCAGCGCACCAGGCGCAGCAGCCCCCGGGCGCACCGGGTTTCAACGGCGCACCGCACCACCCCCGGTCTCGCCGCACGCGCCCCCGCGTCCGGCGCGTGACACCACGGGTCATGTGCAGCTCCCGCCCGGCGGCCCCGTCGCCGTGCCGAGCCCGCCGCACGCGCAGGCCCCCGCCGACCCGACCGCGACCACCCTCGCGGTGCTGCTCATCGGCCCGGCCGGCGCCGGCAAGACGAGCGTCGCCAAGTTCTGGGCGGAGCGCCGCCGCGTCCCGACGGCCCACATCAGCCTCGACGACGTACGCGAATGGGTCCGCTCCGGATTCGCCGACCCGCAGACGGGGTGGAACGACAACAGCGAGGCCCAGTACCGCCTGGCCCGCCGCACCTGCGGCTTCGCCGCCCGCAACTTCCTGGCGAACGGGATCTCCTGCATCCTCGACGACGCCGTCTTCCCCGACCGGCCCGTCGTCGGGCTCGGCGGCTGGAAGCGGCACGTCGGCCCCGGGCTGCTCCCCGTGGTCCTGCTCCCCGGGCTCGAGGTCGTCCTCGAACGCAACGCGCAGCGCAGCGGCAACCGCCGCCTCACCGACGAGGAAGTCGCCCGGATCCACGGCCGCATGGCGGGCTGGTACGGCTCGGGGCTGCCCATCATCGACAACTCGGGCCTCGACGTGCCCGGCACCGCGCAGGTCCTCGACGAGGTCCTCGCCCGCGCCATCGCCAGCCCACCCCAGTGGTGACCGCACCCCGGGGAACGAACGCCCCGACGCCCGTCCGGACGCGCTGAACCGGCCGGTTCCCGCGCCCGCTCGTACGCTCGGCCTCATGTCAGAGGTGTACGCGGCCCGCCGGGACCGGCTCAGAGAGCGCGCGACAGCGGGTGGCAGCGCGGCCGCCCTCGTGTCGCGGTCCGCCAATGTCCGCTATCTCGCCGGCGCGGCGCCGCCCGGCGCGGTCCTGCTACTGGGCCGGGAGATCGGCGGCAGCGGCGACGTCCTGCTGTGCGCGCGTCCGCCCAGCGGCCAGACCGACGAGGGCCGGGCCGACGAGGAGCTGCGGTGCAGCTGCTCGCCGGGTCCGCCGGTGATCCGGCCGTGGCCGCCGCCGACGTGGCCGCGGCCCAGGGCATCGACTCGCTCGCCGTCGAGGAGCACCACCTGACGGTGGCCCGCCACCGCCAGCTCGGCTCCGTCGCGCCACGGCTGCGCCTCACCGACCTGAACAAGGCCGTCGAGCAGCTGCGGCTCGTCAAGGACGAGGAGGAGATCTCCTGCCTCAGGATCGCGGCCGAGATCGCCGACCAGGCACTCGGTGAGCTCCTGGAGTCGATCCTCGTCGGCCGGACCGAGCGGCATCTCGCCCTGGAGCTGGAACGTCGACTTGTCGACCATGGTGCCGACGGGCCCGCCTTCCCGACGTCGGTGGGAACGGGACCGAACTCCGGACGATCCGCGCACCGGCCCAGCGACCGCCGGGTCGAGGAGGGCGACTTCCTGTCCGTGTGTCTGGGCGCCACCTATCGCGGATACCGCAGCGAGATCGGTCGCACCTTCGTCATCGGGACCTCGCCCGCGGACTGGCAGATCGAGCTCTACGACCTTGTCTTCGCAGCTCAGCGGGCCGGTCGGGAGGCCCTGGTGCCCGGTGCCGAGTGCCGTGAGGTGGACCGGGCCGCCCGCCACGTACTGGACTCCGCGGGGTACGGTGACGGGCTCGCCCAGCTGACCGGACACGGGGTGGGACTCGAAATCGACGAGGACCCGCAGCTCGCCCCCGCGGCCATGGGTAAACTTGACGCTTGTGTGCCGGTCACCGTCGAACCGGGGGTCCACCTCCCGGGCCGGGGCGGTGTCCGGATCGATGACACGCTCGTCGTCCGCCCAGAGGCGGACGGCGGACCCGAGCTACTCACCATCACGACCAAGGAGCTGCTCGCGCTCTAGCCTTCGGGCTGCTCGCGTGCCCCCGGGGTCGTCCACGTCAGTCCAGGAGATTCCGCAACCGTGGCTTCCACGAACGACCTCAAGAACGGCCTGGTGCTCAAGCTCGAAGGCGGCCAGCTCTGGTCCGTCGTCGAGTTCCAGCACGTCAAGCCCGGCAAGGGCCCGGCCTTCGTGCGCACCAAGCTGAAGAACGTGCTCTCCGGCAAGGTCGTCGACAAGACGTTCAACGCCGGCGTCAAGGTCGAGACGGCCACGATCGACAAGCGCGACATGCAGTTCTCCTACATGGACGGCGAGTACTTCGTCTTCATGGACATGGAGACCTACGACCAGCTGCACGTCGACAAGAAGGCGGTCGGCGACGCCGCCAACTTCCTGATCGAGGGCTTCAACGCCTCCGTCGCGCAGCACGAGGGCTCGGTGCTCTTCGTCGAGCTGCCGGCCGCCGTCGAGCTCGTCATCCAGGAGACCGAGCCGGGTGTCCAGGGCGACCGCTCCACCGGTGGCACCAAGCCCGCCACGCTGGAGACCGGCCACCAGATCCAGGTGCCGCTCTTCATCACCACGGGCGAGAAGATCAAGGTCGACACCCGTGACAGCAGCTACCTCGGCCGGGTGAACAGCTAACCGTGGCTGCCCGTAATACGGCCCGTAAGCGCGCCTTCCAGATCCTCTTCGAGGCCGACCAGCGCGGCGAGTCCGTCGATGTCGTCCTCGCGGACTGGATCCGGCACTCCCGCAGCGACACGCGCCAGCCGCCCGTCAGCGAGTACACGATGGAGCTCGTCGAGGGGTACGCCACCAAGGTGCGCCGTATCGACGACCTCATCTCGCAGTACGCCGTCGGCTGGACCCTCGACCGGATGCCGGTCGTGGACCGCAACATCGTGCGGATCGGCGCCTATGAGCTGGTCTGGGTCGACGGGACCCCGGACGCCGTGGTGATCGACGAGGCCGTCTCGCTGGCCAAGGAGTTCTCCACCGACGATTCACCGGCGTTCATCAACGGACTTCTGGCCCGCTTCAAGGACCTGAAGCCCTCGCTGCGCCGCGACGAGGCCTGAGCTTCTCGCCCACAGCACCTTCGCAGGCCCGAAGCAGAACATGAACATTGTTCTGCTTCGGGCCTGGTGCGTTCCCGGGGATCATGACTAGGTTCTGGCCATGTCCCCAACAGGTCTCCCGTCGAGGGTGCGGATCGGCTACGGCCTCGGCTCCTTCGCCACCGGCACCTTCGGCACCGTCCCCGGCCTGCTGCTGCTCTACTACCTCACCGACGTCCTCGGGGTGAGCGCGGGCATCGCCGGCCTGCTCGTCTTCCTGCCCAAAGCGTGGGACGTCCTGCTCAACCCGTGGATAGGCAGCCTCTCCGACCGCAGCACCGGCGCCCGCCTCGGCCCGCGCCGCTCCTGGATGCTGCTCGGGGCGCTCACCCTGCCCCTCTGCTTCGCCGCCATGTTCGCGGCGCCCGCGGGCCTCGAAGGCGGGGCCGCCGCCGCGTACGTCGCCGTGCTCTTCCTGCTCACGGCCTCCGCGTACGCCTGCTTCCAGGTGCCGTACGTGGCCCTGCCCGCGGAACTCACCGCCGATCCCGACGAGCGCGCCCGCGTCATGTCCTGGCGGGTGGCCTTCCTCGGGGTCGCGATCCTGCTGTCCGGGGCGCTCGCGCCGCTGCTCGCCGGGGCCGACGGCGACGACCGGGGGAGTGCGGGCGGATACCGGCTGATGGGCGTGGTCGTCGGCGCGATCCTCGCCGTGGGGATGTGCGCCGCCGTCGTCGCGACCGCCGGCGCGAAGAGCGCCGTACGGACCACGAGCGAGCCGAGCCTGCGCGCGCAACTGCGCGCCGCCCGCGGCAACGCCCCCTTCGCCTGGCTGCTCGGCGCCTTCGTCGTACAGGCCGCCGCGACCGGCCTGATGCTCGCGGGCACCCAGTACTTCGCCACGTACATCCTCGACCGGCCGTCCGCCACGACCTGGCTGTTCGCCTGCCTCATCGTCCCGTCCCTCCTCGCGATGCCGCTCTGGCTCGCCGTCGGACGCCGCACGGGCAAGCGCAACGCGGCGGTCGGGGCGTCGCTGTGTTTCCTGGCCGGGGCGCTGGGCGCGGCGGCGGGCCGGGAGCTGCCGCCCTCGCTCGTGTACGTCGCCGTGGCCCTGGCCGGTGTCGGGTACGCGGGCATGCAGATGCTGCCGATGGCGATGCTGGGCGACGCGATCGCCGCCGACGCCTACCGGAGCGGGCGGCGCAGGGCCGGCGTCTTCACCGGACTGTGGACCGCGGGCGAGACGCTCGGCCTCGCCCTCGGGCCCGGCCTGTTCGGGCTCGTGCTCGCCCTCGGCGACTTCGTGTCCTCCGACGCCGACGAGCGGGTCGCCCAGCCGGGCTCGGCGCTCACCGCGATCGTCGTCGGCTTCGGCGCCCTGCCGGCGCTGCTCCTTGTCCTGAGCATTCCGTTGCTGGCCCGCTACCGCCTCACCGAGGCCGAGCTGGTCCGGCTGCGCCACGAGTCCACCGAGCGAGACGAGGAATCCGTATGACGACCGACGACCCGATCCTCCAGCGGCTGGCCGCCCTGCGCGCCGGCGATCTGCCCGTACGCGGCGGACGCACGATGGCCTATGTGTACGACTCCGGGCTCGACGGGCTCGAAGAACTGGCGAGCGCCGCGCAGGCCGCCTTCGCGGGGGTCAACGGGCTCGACATGACCGCGTTCCCGAGCGTCGTGGAGCTGGAGAACGACCTGGTGCGCAGGGCGACCGCACTTCTCGGCGGCACCGCGGGGACCTTCACCAGCGGCGGTACCGAGAGCTGCCTCCTCGCCGTCCTCACGGCACGTCGGCACGCGCGCGCCGTCCGGGGTGTGACCGAGCCCGAGCTGGTCCTGCCCGAGACCGCGCACGCCGCGTTCCACAAGGCCGCCGAACTCTTCGGCCTCCGGGTCGTGTCCGTGCCCGTGGACCCGGTCACCTTCAAGGCGGATCCCGAAGCCATGGGCGCCGCGCTCACCGACCGCACCGCGCTCGTCGTGGTCTCCGCGCCCTCCTACGCGCACGGCGTCATCGACCCGGTGCGCGAGGTGGCGGCCGAGGCGGCGCGGCGCGGGGTGCTCTGCCACGTCGACGCGTGCATCGGGGGGTGGTATCTCGGCCATCTGCGGACGAGCACCGAGGCTTTTGCCCAGGACGCGCCGGAGATACCGGAGTTCGACCTGAACGTGCCCGGTGTCACGTCCCTCTCCGTCGATCTCCACAAGTACGCGTACACGGCGAAGGGCGCCTCGCTCCTGCTCTTCCGGGACGCCGAGCTGCGCCGCCACGGCTGGTTCGCGCACGCGTCCTGGCCCGGCTACCCCGTCGTCAACTCCACCCTCCAGGGCACCAAGTCGGCCGGACCGCTCGCGGCGGCCTGGGCGGTGACGGAGCGCGTCGGCTCCGAGGGTTACGCGGCGCTGTCGACGCGCGTACACCGGGCGACCCACACCCTCGCCGACGGCGTCCGGCGGATCGAGGGGCTGCGCCTGCTCGCCCGCCCCGAGGCGTCGCTGCTCGCCGTCGCCTCCGACGACCCGGACCTCGACGTCTTCGTCGTGGCGGACGAGATGCGGGGGAGCGGCTGGTACCTCCAGCCGCAGCCGGCGTTCGGCTCCTCCCCGGCGAACCTGCATCTGACGGTGACCGCGGCCGTCGCCGGCGAGGAGACCGTACGGCTGCTGCTCGCCGAACTGGAGAAGGCGGTGGGGCGGGCGCGCGAGGCCGGGCCGGTGCGGGTCGACCCGGCGATCGTGGAGGCCGCCGCCGGGCTCGATCCCGACGCGCTGACGCCGGAAGAGGTCGAGGTGGCCCTGGCCCTCGCGGGCGTCGGCGAGGGCGGCCGGCTGCCCGAGCGGATGGCACCGGTGCTCGCGGTTCTCCAGGCACTGCCGCCGCGACTGAGCGAACGGCTGTTGCCCGAGGTCATCGGGCGGCTCTACCAGACGTGAGTCGTCACCGGGGAACGCCGAAGGGGTGGAGCCGGACGGCTCCACCCCTTCGGCTGTGACGTTTCTTCGCTACAAGCTCGCTCAGACCTCTTCGTGCGCCACCGCACGCCGCGCGTCCGCGTCCAGCACGCCCCAGCTGATCAGCTGCTCGGTGAGGACCGACGGCGACTGGTCGTAGATGACCGCGAGGGTGCGCAGGTCGTCCTGGCGGATCGACAGCACCTTGCCGTTGTAGTCACCGCGCTGCGACTGGATCGTCGCCGCGTAGCGCTGCAACGGGCCCGCCTTCTCCGGCGGCACGTGGGCCAGGCGCTCCAGGTCGAGCACGAGCTTCGGCGGCGGCTCGGCGGCCCCGCCCGGGGTGGTGCCCGGCAGCAGCTCCTGCACCGGCACGCCGTAGAAGTCCGCCAGCTCGGCAAGGCGCTGCACGGTCACGGCACGGTCACCGCGCTCGTACGACCCGACCACGACCGCCTTCCAGCGTCCCTGGGACTTCTCCTCGACGCCGTGGAGGGAAAGGCCCTGCTGGGTGCGGATCGCACGGAGCTTCGCCCCGAGCTGTTTGGCGTATTCGCTGGACATATAGCTCCCCGGACACTGCATCACTGTGCGGCTCCGCCGCGTGGCTGGTAACTCACTGTGAGGTTACGCAGCGTTACTTGGCCGCGTCAAGCCGAATGGTCCGTACCGACCATCTCCCAAAACGGGCGTTCTCGCACCTCCAGGGGGGTGATCAGCGATGTTGAGGGCCTGGTAACGTGGATGGCGCAATTCCGACGTCCTTTAAGGTCCGTCCCGTGAGGCGGAGAAGGGGGTCCGTTTCTTATGGACACGCAGAATTCCGGAGCCAGGTCCGTTCTCGAGGGACCTGACATCGCGCGGGTGCTGACCCGTATCGCCCACGAGATCGTCGAGCGCGCCAAGGGCGCCGAGGACGTGGTCCTCCTGGGCATCCCCACGCGAGGCGTCTTCCTCGCCCGCCGCCTGGCCGAGAAGCTCGAAGAGATCACCGGCCGCGCCATCCCCGTCGGCTCGCTCGACATCACGATGTACCGCGACGACCTGCGCATGCACCCGCCGCGCGCACTCGCCCGGACCGAGATCCCCGGCGACGGCATCGACGGCCGCCTCGTCGTCCTCGTCGACGACGTGCTCTTCTCCGGCCGCACCATCCGCGCCGCACTGGACGCCCTGAACGACATCGGGCGGCCGCGCGCCGTGCAGCTCGCGGTCCTCGTCGACCGGGGCCACCGCGAACTCCCCATCCGTGCCGACTACGTCGGCAAGAACCTCCCCACGTCGCTGCGGGAGACGGTCAAGGTCCAGCTCGCCGAGGAGGACGGCCGCGACGCCGTGCTGCTCGGTGCCAAGCCGGACACCCAGGCAGCCGAGCGGTAGCACTCCCTTCCGCCGTACGCGTACCTCCGTGCGGCCCGAAGGCGTGCCCTCGCGCGCCCGTATGCCCCACATCACCCGACTTCCTTACGGTTGAACTTCCTTACGGAGCACCCCCGATGATGCGACACCTCATCTCGGCCGCCGACCTCACCCGCGACGACGCCGTCCTCATCCTCGACACCGCGGAGGAGATGGCCCGCGTCGCCGACCGGCCCATCAAGAAGCTGCCCGCGCTGCGCGGGCGGACCATCTGCAACCTCTTCTTCGAGGACTCGACCCGCACGCGGATCTCGTTCGAGGCCGCCGAGAAGCGCCTCTCCGCCGACGTCATCAACTTCGCCGCCAAGGGCTCCAGCGTCTCCAAGGGCGAGTCCCTGAAGGACACCGCGCAGACCCTGGAGGCCATGGGCGTCGACGCCGTCGTCATCCGGCACGGCGCGTCCGGCGCCCCGTACCGGCTCGCCACCTCCGGCTGGATCGACGCCCCCGTCATCAACGCCGGTGACGGCACCCACCAGCACCCCACGCAGGCGCTGCTCGACGCCTTCACCATGCGCCGCCGCCTCGTCGGCCGCGACGCCGGGATCGGCAAGGGTCTCGACGGCAAGCGCGTCACGATCGTCGGCGACGTGCTGCACAGCCGCGTCGCCCGCTCCAACGTCGACCTGCTGCACACGCTCGGCGCCGAGGTCACCCTCGTCGCGCCGCCCACCCTGGTGCCCGTCGGGGTCGAGTCCTGGCCCTGCGAGGTCTCGTACGACCTGGACTCCACGCTCACCAAGTCCGACGCCGTGATGATGCTCCGGGTGCAGCGCGAGCGCATGAACGCCGCCTTCTTCCCGACCGAGCGCGAGTACTCGCGCCGCTACGGACTCGACGGCGACCGCATGGCGAAGATGCCGGACCACGCCATCGTCATGCACCCCGGCCCGATGGTCCGCGGCATGGAGATCACCGCCGAGGTCGCCGACTCCGAGCGCTGCACGGTCATCGAGCAGGTCGCCAACGGCGTCCACACGCGGATGGCCGTCCTCTACCTGCTTCTGGGCGGCAACGAGCCCGCCGTCACGCACACCCGTACCGAGGGGAACTGAACGACATGAGCAAGATCCTGATCCGTGGTGCGAAGGTGCTCGGCGGCGAGCCGCAGGACGTCCTGATCGACGGTGCCGTCATCGCCGAGGTGGGCGGTGGCCTGTCCGCCGAGGGCGTCGACGAGGTCGTCGAGGCCGACGGCAAGATCCTCCTGCCGGGCCTCGTGGACCTGCACACCCACCTGCGCGAGCCGGGCCGCGAGGACTCCGAGACCGTCCTCACCGGCACGCGGGCCGCCGCCTCCGGCGGCTACACCAGCGTCTTCGCCATGGCCAACACCTTCCCGGTCGCCGACACCGCCGGCGTCGTCGAGCAGGTCTACCGGCTCGGCAAGGAGTCCGGTTACTGCGACGTGCAGCCCATCGGCGCCGTCACCGTCGGCCTGGAGGGCCAGAAGCTCGCCGAGCTGGGCGCCATGCACGAGTCCGCCGCCGGCGTCACCGTCTTCTCCGACGACGGCAAGTGCGTCCACGACGCCGTGATCATGCGCCGCGCCCTGGAGTACGTGAAGGCCTTCGGCGGCGTCGTCGCGCAGCACGCCCAGGAGCCGCGCCTCACCGAGGGCGCACAGATGAACGAGGGCACCGTCTCCGCCGAGCTGGGCCTGGGCGGCTGGCCGGCCGTCGCCGAGGAGTCGATCATCGCCCGCGACGTGCTGCTCGCCGAGCACGTCGGTTCGCGCGTGCACATCTGCCACCTGTCGACCGCCGGGTCCGTCGAGATCGTGCGGTGGGCGAAGTCCCGCGGCATCGACGTCACCGCCGAGGTCACCCCGCACCACCTGCTCCTCACGGACGAGCTCGTGCGGTCGTACAACCCGGTCTACAAGGTGAACCCGCCGCTGCGGACGGAGAAGGACGTCATGGCGCTGCGCGAGGCGCTCGCCGACGGCACCATCGACATCGTCGCCACCGACCACGCCCCGCACCCGCACGAGGACAAGGACTGCGAGTGGGCCGCCGCCGCCATGGGCATGGTGGGCCTGGAGACCGCGCTCAGCGTGGTCCAGCAGACGATGGTGGAGACCGGGCTGCTCGACTGGGCCGGGGTCGCCGACCGGATGTCCGTGAAGCCCGCCGAGATCGGACGGGCGCAGGGTCACGGCCGTCCCGTCTCGGCAGGTGAGCCCGCCAACCTCGTCCTCGTGGATGCCGACTACCGTGGAGCCGTTGACCCCGCGGGCTTCGCCTCCCGCAGCCGCAACACCCCGTACGAGGGCCGTGAGCTGCCGGGGCGCGTCACCCACACCTGGCTGCGGGGCAAGGCCACCCTCGCCGACGGGAAGCTCGCGTGACACCTCTGCACCTGGTCCAGCTGGCCGCCGATCAGAAGTCGGCGGACGTGACGGACTGGCCCGACCGGATCGGCTGGATCGTCGGTCTGCTGCTCTTCATCGCGCTCGTCTACTGGCTGATGCGCCAGGGCTGGAAGTGGCGCGGCACGCTCCAGGGCGACCTGCCGCCGCTGCCCAGCGCGCCGGACGGGCGCGGTCCGGCCAGACTTGAGCTGAGCGGCCGGTACCACGGCTCCACCACCGCGGGGCAGTGGCTCGACCGCATCGTGGCGCACGGCCTCGGAACCCGCAGCCGTGTCGAGCTGGCGCTGACGGACGCGGGACTCGATGTCGTACGCCCCGGAGCCGCCGACTTCTTCATCCCGCTGGACGCGGTGCGCGAGGCCCGGCTCGACAAGGGCATCGCGGGCAAGGTCCTCACGGAGGGCGGTCTGCTGATCGTCACCTGGGCCCACGGCGACCGGCTGATCGACTCCGGGTTCCGCTCCGACCACGCCGCCGAGCAGGCCGCATGGGTCGAGACCCTCAACAAGATGACCAAAACGACGGAAGGCACCGCACGATGACCACCTCCACCAGGGGAGCCACGAAGGCTCCTGCCGTTCTCGTCCTGGAGGACGGCCGGGTGTTCCGCGGCCGCGCCTACGGGGCCGTGGGGGAGACCTTCGGCGAGGCCGTGTTCTCCACCGGCATGACCGGCTACCAGGAGACCCTCACCGACCCGTCGTACGACCGCCAGATCGTGGTCGCCACCGCCCCGCAGATCGGCAACACGGGCTGGAACGACGAGGACGACGAGTCGAGCCGCATCTGGGTCTCGGGCTACGTCGTGCGCGACCCCGCCCGCATCCCGTCCAACTGGCGCGCGAAGCGTTCGCTGGACGACGAGCTGGTCGCCCAGAACATCGTGGGCATCAGCGGCATCGACACCCGCGCGCTCACCCGCCACCTGCGCGAGCGCGGCTCCATGCGCTCCGGGATCTTCTCCGGCGAGGCGCTGGCCACCGACGCCGAGCTCGTCGAGAAGGTCCAGGCCCAGCCCCTCATGAAGGGCCTGAGCCTGTACGAGGAGGTCGCCACCAAGGAGGCCTACGTCGTCCCGGCGATCGGCGAGAAGAAGTTCACCGTCGCCGCCGTCGACCTCGGCATCAAGGGCATGACCCCGCACCGCATGGCCGAGCGCGGCATCGAGGTGCACGTGCTCCCGGCGACCGCCACCGAGGACGACCTGTACGCCGTGAACCCCGACGGCGTCTTCTTCTCCAACGGCCCGGGCGACCCGGCCACCGCAGAGGGCCCGGTCGCGCTGATGACCGCCGTCCTCGCCCGCAGGACGCCGCTGTTCGGCATCTGCTTCGGCAACCAGATCCTCGGCCGCGCCCTCGGCTTCGGCACGTACAAGCTCAAATACGGCCACCGCGGCATCAACCAGCCGGTGCAGGACCGCACCACCGGCAAGGTCGAGGTCACCGCGCACAACCACGGCTTCGCCGTGGACGCGCCGCTCGACAAGGTGAGCGAGACCCCCTTCGGCCGCGCCGAGGTCTCCCACGTCTGCCTGAACGACCAGGTCGTCGAAGGCCTCCAGCTGCTCGACCAGCCGGCCTTCTCCGTCCAGTACCACCCCGAAGCTGCTGCCGGCCCGCACGACGCCGCGTACCTCTTCGACCGCTTCGTTTCCCTGATGGAGGGCCAGCGTGCCTAAGCGCACCGATATCCAGTCCGTCCTGGTCATCGGCTCCGGTCCGATCGTCATCGGCCAGGCCGCCGAGTTCGACTACTCCGGTACCCAGGCCTGCCGCATCCTGCGCGCCGAGGGCCTGCGGGTCATCCTCGTGAACTCCAACCCGGCGACGATCATGACCGACCCGGAGATCGCCGACGCCACGTACGTCGAGCCGATCACCCCCGAGTTCGTCGAGAAGATCATCGCGAAGGAGCGCCCCGACGCGCTCCTGCCGACCCTCGGTGGCCAGACCGCGCTCAACACCGCGATCTCCATGCACGAGCAGGGCGTCCTCGAGAAGTACGGCGTCGAGCTCATCGGCGCCAACGTCGAGGCGATCAACAAGGGCGAGGACCGCGACCTCTTCAAGGGTGTCGTGGAAGAGGTCCGCAAGAAGATCGGGCACGGCGAGTCCGCCCGGTCCGTGATCTGCCACTCGATGGACGACGTCCTCAAGGGTGTCGACACCCTCGGCGGCTACCCCGTCGTCGTCCGCCCCTCCTTCACCATGGGCGGCGCCGGTTCCGGCTTCGCGCACGACGAGGAGGAGCTGCGCCGCATCGCCGGTCAGGGCCTCACGCTCTCCCCGACCACCGAGGTGCTCCTGGAGGAGTCCATCCTCGGCTGGAAGGAGTACGAGCTGGAGCTGATGCGCGACAAGAACGACAACGTCGTGGTCGTCTGCTCCATCGAGAACTTCGACCCGATGGGCGTGCACACCGGTGACTCGATCACCGTCGCCCCGTCGATGACCCTCACCGACCGCGAGTACCAGCGCCTGCGTGACATCGGCATCGCGATCATCCGCGAGGTCGGCGTCGACACCGGCGGCTGCAACATCCAGTTCGCGGTGAACCCCGACGACGGCCGCATCATCGTCATCGAGATGAACCCGCGCGTCTCCCGCTCCTCGGCCCTCGCCTCGAAGGCCACCGGCTTCCCGATCGCCAAGATCGCCGCGAAGCTGGCCGTCGGCTACACGCTCGACGAGATCCCGAACGACATCACGGAGAAGACGCCGGCCTCCTTCGAGCCGACGCTCGACTACGTGGTCGTGAAGGCCCCGCGCTTCGCGTTCGAGAAGTTCCCGTCCGCCGACTCCACGCTGACCACGACCATGAAGTCGGTCGGCGAGGCCATGGCCATCGGCCGCAACTTCACCGAGGCGTTCCAGAAGGCGCTGCGCTCCCTGGAGAAGAAGGGCTCGCAGTTCACCTTCGTCGGCGAGACCGGCGACAAGACCGCCCTCCTCGAAGAGGCCGTGCGCCCGACCGACGGCCGGATCAACACCGTCATGGAGGCGATCCGCGCCGGCGCCACCCCGCAGGAGATCTTCGACTACACGAAGATCGACCCGTGGTTCGTGGACCAGCTCTTCCTGATCAAGGAGGTCGCCGACGAGCTGGCGGCCGCCGAGCGCCTCGACGCCGACCTGCTCGCCGAGGCCAAGCGCCACGGCTTCTCGGACCACCAGATCGCCGAGATCCGCGGCCTGCGCGAGGACGTCGTCCGCGAGGTCCGGCACGCGCTCGGTGTCCGCCCGGTCTACAAGACGGTCGACACCTGCGCCGCCGAGTTCGCCGCCAAGACGCCGTACTTCTACTCCTCGTACGACGAGGAGACCGAGGTCGCGCCGCGCACCAAGCCCGCCGTGATCATCCTGGGCTCCGGCCCGAACCGCATCGGCCAGGGCATCGAGTTCGACTACTCCTGCGTCCACGCCTCCTTCGCGCTCAGCGAGGCGGGCTACGAGACCGTGATGGTCAACTGCAACCCGGAGACCGTCTCCACGGACTACGACACCTCCGACCGCCTGTACTTCGAGCCGCTGACGCTCGAGGACGTGCTGGAGATCGTCCACGCGGAGTCGCTGGCCGGCCCGATCGCGGGCGTCGTCGTCCAGCTCGGCGGCCAGACCCCGCTGGGCCTGTCGCAGGCGCTCAAGGACAACGGCGTGCCCGTCGTCGGCACCTCCCCGGAGGCGATCCACGCCGCCGAGGACCGCGGCGCCTTCGGCCGGGTCCTCGCCGAGGCCGGACTGCCCGCCCCCAAGCACGGCACGGCCACGACCTTCGCCGAGGCCAAGGCCATCGCCGACGAGATCGGCTACCCGGTCCTGGTCCGCCCGTCCTACGTGCTCGGCGGCCGCGGCATGGAGATCGTCTACGACGAGACCCGCCTGTCCTCGTACATCGAGGAGTCGACCGAGATCAGCCCCTCGCGGCCGGTCCTCGTCGACCGCTTCCTCGACGACGCGATCGAGATCGACGTCGACGCCCTGTACGACGGCGAGGAGCTCTACCTCGGCGGCGTCATGGAGCACATCGAGGAGGCCGGCATCCACTCCGGCGACTCGGCGTGCGCCCTGCCCCCGATCACCCTCGGAGGCTTCGACATCAAGCGCCTGCGCGCCTCGACCGAGGCCATCGCCAAGGGCGTCGGCGTCCGCGGCCTGATCAACATCCAGTTCGCGATGGCGGGTGACATCCTCTACGTCCTGGAGGCCAACCCGCGCGCCTCGCGCACCGTCCCCTTCACCTCGAAGGCGACCGCGGTGCCGCTCGCGAAGGCCGCCGCCCGCATCTCGCTGGGCGCCACCGTCGCCGAGCTGCGCGCCGAGGGCCTGCTCCCGAAGACCGGCGACGGCGGCACGCTGCCGCTGGACGCGCCGATCTCCGTCAAGGAGGCCGTCATGCCGTGGTCGCGCTTCCGCGACATCCACGGCCGCGGCGTCGACACCGTCCTCGGCCCGGAGATGCGCTCCACCGGCGAGGTCATGGGCATCGACTCCGTCTTCGGCACGGCGTACGCCAAGTCGCAGGCCGGCGCGTACGGCCCGCTGCCGACGAAGGGCCGGGCGTTCATCTCCGTCGCCAACCGCGACAAGCGCTCGATGATCTTCCCGGCGCGCGAGCTGGTCGCCCACGGCTTCGAGCTGCTCGCCACGTCCGGCACGGCCGAGGTGCTCAAGCGCAACGGCATCAACGCCACCGTCGTGCGCAAGCAGTCCGAGGGCGAGGGCCCCAACGGCGAGAAGACGATCGTCCAGCTCATCCACGACGGTGACGTCGACCTGATCGTCAACACCCCGTACGGCACCGGCGGCCGTCTCGACGGCTACGAGATCCGCACGGCGGCGGTCGCCCGCTCCGTGCCGTGCCTGACGACGGTCCAGGCCCTCGCGGCCGCCGTCCAGGGCATCGACGCTCTGAACCACGGGGACGTGGGCGTCCGTTCCTTGCAGGAACACGCGGAACACCTGACCGCGGCCCGCGACTAGCAGCCCAAGAGGGGGACACCGGAACGGTGTCCCCCTCTTCATGAGCCCACCGCCTCATGAGCACCTATAGGACGTCAGCCATGTACAAGCTGTTCTTCAACCTCGTCTTCAAGCGCATGGACCCCGAGAAGGCCCACTACCTGGCCTTCCGCTGGATCCGCCTCGCGGCCCGCACCCCCGTTCTGCGCACCTTCGTGGCGGCCGCGCTCGCGCCGCGCTACAAGGAGCTGCGTACCGAAGCCCTCGGCCTTCGTATGCACGGTCCTTTCGGCCTCGCCGCGGGCTTCGACAAGAATGCCATCGCGATCGACGGCATGGCCATGCTCGGCTTCGACCACATCGAGATCGGCACCGTCACCGGCGAGCCGCAGCCCGGCAACCCCAAGAAGCGCCTGTTCCGCCTCGTCCAGGACCGCGCGCTGATCAACCGCATGGGCTTCAACAACGAGGGCTCGCTGGCCGTCGCCGCCCGTCTGGCCTCCCGCAGCCCCGTCTTCAGGACCACGGTCGGCGTCAACATCGGCAAGACCAAGGTCGTCCCCGAGGCCGAGGCCGTCGGCGACTACGTGAAGTCCACCGAGCGCCTCGCCGCCTTCGCCGACTACCTCGTCGTGAACGTGTCGTCGCCGAACACGCCCGGCCTGCGCAACCTCCAGGCCACGGAGGCGCTGCGCCCGCTGCTCACCGCCGTGCGCGAGGCCGCCGACCGCTCGGTCCGCTCCCGCCGCGTCCCGCTCCTGGTGAAGATCGCCCCCGACCTCGCGGACGAGGACATCGACGCGGTCGCCGACCTGGCCGTCGAGCTGGGTCTGGACGGCGTCATCGCCACGAACACCACGATCTCCCGCGAAGGTCTCGTCACGAAGGGCGATGTCGTCGACGAGACCGGCGGCCTGTCCGGGGCGCCGCTCAAGGAACGCTCCCTGGAGGTCCTCAGGCGCCTCTACGCGCGCGTGGGGGACCGGATCACCCTCGTGGGCGTCGGAGGCATCGAGAACGCCGAGGACGCCTGGCAGCGCATCCTCGCCGGCGCCACCCTCGTCCAGGGCTACTCGGCCTTCATCTACGAGGGCCCGTTCTACGCCCGCGCGATCCACAAGGGCCTCGCCGCCCGCCTCCGTACGAGCCCGTACGCCACCCTCGCCGACGCGATCGGCGCCGATGTCCGGAAGAAGGCTGACGCCGCATGACCGCCCTCCCGTCGTCCGACCAGAATCTCTCGGGTGAACCCTTCGGCGCCCGTCTGCGCCGCGTCATGGACGAGCGCGGTCCGCTTTGCGTCGGCATCGACCCGCACGCCGCCCTGCTCTCCTCCTGGGGCCTGGACGACGACATCGCGGGCCTGGAATCCTTCACGCGCACGACGGTCGAGGCGCTGGCCGACACGGTCGCCGTGGTCAAGCCGCAGATGGCGTTCTTCGAGCGGTTCGGCTCGCGCGGCATCGCCGTCCTGGAGCAGGCCGTCGCGGAGCTGCGCGCCGCGGGCACCCTCGTCGTCATGGACGCCAAGCGCGGCGACATCGGCTCGACCATGGCCGCGTACGCGGAGACGTACCTGCGCAAGGACTCCCCGCTGTTCGTGGACGCCCTGACGGTCTCGCCCTACCTCGGCTACGGGTCGCTGAAGCCCGCCGTGGAGCTCGCGCGCGAGTCCGGCGCCGGACTCTTCGTCCTCGCGCTCACCTCCAACCCCGAGGGCGGCGAGGTCCAGCACGCGGTCCGTGCCGACGGCCGCAACGTCGGCGCGACGATGCTCGCGCACCTCGCCGCGGAGAACGCGGGGGAGTCCCCGATGGGCTCCTTCGGCGCTGTCGTGGGCGCCACGCTCGGGGACCTGTCCTCGTACGACCTCGACATCAACGGTCCCCTCCTCGCCCCCGGTATCGGCGCGCAGGGTGCGACGGCCGCCGATCTCCCGACGGTGTTCGGCGCCGCCGCGCGCAACGTCGTACCGAACGTGAGCCGGGGCGTTCTCAAGGAGGGCCCCTCGGTCGCCGCCCTGCGCGACGCGGCGGTGCGCTTCGCGGACCAGGTGCGGGAAGCGGTCGCGTAGCTCCGCCGAGCGGCCCGCGACGTCGCTCGGAGGTCCGCCGGAGGTCGGCCGGAGGCCGGTGCGGGGTCGGTACGGGGGTGGCACTCCGTGCCGACCTTTGGCCAGGCGTCCGAATCCTGACCGAATTACCGGTCGTTATGTCCGAAATGTAGGGCTCGAGCGAGGCTGACCAGGACTTTTCCTCTGTTCTCGCTGACTCAGGCGGCCTTGGCCGCTAGTCTCCGACGAGAGCGAAGAGGCCAGCGCAGGTAATCGCGTTGCTCGTTGCTCACCAGGTGTGGGGCGACTAGGTTCCTCACCGGTCCGTATCCGACAGTTCGACATCCGAGGTGACGTAGGCGTGGCTCTTCCGCCCCTTACCCCTGAACAGCGCGCAGCCGCGCTCGAAAAGGCCGCCGCGGCTCGCCGGGAGCGGGCCGAGGTCAAGAATCGACTCAAGCACTCCGGCGCCTCCCTGCACGAGGTGATCAAGCAGGGTCAGGAGAACGATGTCATCGGAAAGATGAAGGTCTCCGCCCTCCTCGAGTCCCTGCCGGGCGTGGGCAAGGTCCGCGCCAAGCAGATCATGGAGCGTCTCGGGATCTCCGAATCCCGCCGGGTGCGCGGTCTCGGTTCCAACCAGATCGCCTCCCTGGAGCGCGAGTTCGGCAGCACCGGCGCCTGAGTGACCGCGGCCGGTCGCGAGACTGGTCCGGGCACTCCGGAACAACTGGAATAATCGCTGCATGAGTGAACGTCCGCGGCTGACCGTGCTCTCCGGCCCCTCTGGAGTCGGCAAGAGCACGGTCGTCGCTCATATGCGCAAGCAGCACCCCGAGGTCTGGCTCTCGGTGTCGGCGACGACCCGCAAGCCGCGCCCCGGCGAGAAGCACGGAGTCCAGTACTTCTTCGTCACCGACGAGGAGATGGACAAGCTGATCGCCAATGGCGAGCTCCTCGAGTGGGCCGAGTTCGCGGGGAACCGCTACGGCACCCCGCGGCGTGCCGTGCTCGACCGCCTCGAAGCGGGCGAGCCGGTGCTCCTCGAGATCGACCTCCAGGGTGCCCGCCTGGTCCGGGAGTCGATGCCCGAGGCGCAGCTGGTCTTCCTCGCCCCGCCGAGCTGGGACGAGCTGGTCCGCCGGCTCACCGGGCGCGGTACCGAGGCACCGGAGGTCATCGAGCGTCGTCTCGGGGCCGCGAAGGTGGAGCTGGCGGCCGAGGCGGAGTTCGACACGACCCTTGTCAACACCTCCGTCGAGGACGTAGCGCGTGAGCTGCTAGCCTTGATGAAAGTTCTTTGATCTTTACCCCAGTCGGGACCTGTCGGTCCCGGCCCCCCATCGGAAGGCAGAGCGTGTCCTCTTCCATCACCGCGCCCGAGGGCATCATCAACCCGCCGATTGATGAGCTCCTCGAGGCCACCGACTCGAAGTACAGCCTGGTCATCTACGCCGCCAAGCGCGCGCGTCAGATCAACGCGTACTACTCGCAGCTCGGTGAGGGTCTGCTCGAGTACGTCGGCCCGCTGGTGGACACCCACGTCCACGAGAAGCCGCTCTCGATCGCTCTCCGCGAGATCAACGCGGGCCTGCTGACGTCCGAGGCCATCGAGGGCCCGGCGCAGTAACGCTCGTCGTATCGCAGTCATCACGTCATCACAGGCCCGGCAGGAGGCACCTCTCAGCGTCAGCTGGGAGAACGACTGCCGGGCCTGTGGTGTGTCATGGAGTCGTACGTTTTCGAAGTCAGGGGAGATCCGGTGTCGTCGAAGCCCAAGGTCGTACTGGGGGTCAGCGGTGGAATCGCCGCCTACAAGGCGTGTGAACTGCTGCGACGCCTGACGGAGTCCGGACACGAGGTGCGGGTCGTGCCCACCGACTCGGCACTGCACTTCGTCGGCGCCGCCACCTGGTCCGCCCTGTCCGGCAACCCGGTCTCCACCGAGGTCTGGGACTCCGTCCACGAGGTCCCGCACGTGCGCATCGGGCAGCACGCCGACATCGTCGTCGTCGCCCCGGCCACCGCCGACATGCTCGCCAAGGCGGCCCACGGCCTCGCCGACGACCTCCTCACCAACACCCTCCTCACCGCCCGCTGTCCGGTCGTCTTCGCGCCGGCCATGCACACCGAGATGTGGGAGCACCCGGCCACCCAGGAGAACGTCGCGACGCTGCGCCGCCGCGGCGCCCTCGTCATCGAGCCCGCGGTCGGCCGCCTCACCGGCGTGGACACGGGCAAGGGCCGCTTCCCCGACCCGGTCGAGATCTTCGACTACGTACGCCGGGTCCTCGCGGGCGGCGGCGAGCGGGACCTCGCCGGCAAGCACGTCGTGGTCAGCGCGGGCGGCACCCGCGAGCCCCTCGACCCGGTCCGCTTCCTCGGCAACCGCTCCTCCGGCAAGCAGGGCTACGCGCTGGCCCGCAGCGCGGTGGCGCGCGGCGCCCGCGTCACCCTGTTGTCCGCGAACGCCGCCCTGCCGGACCCGGCCGGCGTCGACGTCGTGCATGTGGGAACGGCCGTCCAGCTGCGCGAGGCGGTCCTCAAGGCGGCCGCCGACGCCGACGCGGTCGTCATGGCCGCCGCCGTCGCCGACTTCCGCCCCGAGACGTACGCCACCGGAAAGATCAAGAAGAAGGACGGCCAGGAGCCCGCGCCGATCGCGCTCGTCCGCAACCCGGACATCCTGGCCGAGATCTCCGCCGACCGGCCGCGCCCCGGCCAGGTCGTCGTGGGCTTCGCCGCCGAGACCGACGACGTCCTCGCCAACGGCCGCGCCAAGCTCGCCCGCAAGGGCTGCGACCTGCTCGTCGTCAACGAGGTCGGGGAGCGCAAGACGTTCGGCTCCGAGGAGAACGAGGCCGTGATCCTCGGCGCCGACGGCAGCGAGATCCCGGTCCCCTACGGGCCGAAGGACGCGCTCGCCGACCGGATCTGGGACGAGGTCGTCCGGCGCGGGTGAAAATCCACATTCGCCCCTTCGGGTGCCCCGAACCCCCCAAAACAAGGGAATTCCGGGCGCCCGGTACTCTTCCGGAAGTCGATGGTCGTATCGCAGAATGCGGTGTCGCAGGTCACAGCGCTCCCAAGTAGCGAGACGCGTGGTCCGGCGGCCGAGCACGACCGATAAACTGTTCCCGGATGTCGTCGGGCGCAGCCCCCGTACCGTCCGTCAATGATCAGCCAGCAGCCGCTGCAACCACAGGGAGCGTTGTGTCCCGTCGCCTGTTCACCTCGGAGTCCGTGACCGAGGGTCACCCCGACAAGATCGCTGACCAGATCAGCGACACCATTCTTGACGCCCTGCTGCGCGAGGACCCCACGTCCCGCGTCGCCGTCGAGACGCTGATCACCACGGGCCTCGTGCACGTGGCCGGCGAGGTCACCACCAAGGCGTACGCGCCGATCGCGCAGCTCGTGCGCGACAAGATCCTCGAGATCGGCTACGACTCGTCGAAGAAGGGCTTCGACGGCGCGTCCTGCGGCGTCTCGGTCTCCATCGGCTCGCAGTCGCCCGACATCGCGCAGGGCGTCGACACCGCGTACGAGAAGCGCGTCGAGGGCGATGACGACGAGCTCGACAAGCAGGGCGCGGGCGACCAGGGCCTGATGTTCGGCTACGCGT
This sequence comes from Streptomyces sp. Q6, assembly GCF_036967205.1. Lineage (NCBI taxonomy): Bacteria > Bacillati > Actinomycetota > Actinomycetes > Kitasatosporales > Streptomycetaceae > Streptomyces > Streptomyces citrinus. The sequence continues at coordinate 1,381,106 of NZ_CP146022.1, read as the reverse complement.
GCGACGAGACGCCGGAGCTCATGCCGCTCCCGATCCACCTCGCGCACCGCCTGTCGCGCCGCCTCTCCGAGGTCCGCAAGAACGGCACGATCCCTTACCTCCGTCCGGACGGCAAGACCCAGGTCACCATCGAGTACGACGGCGACAAGGCCGTGCGTCTCGACACCGTGGTCGTCTCGTCGCAGCACGCGTCGGACATCGACCTGGACTCGCTGCTCGCCCCCGACATCCGCGAGTTCGTCGTCGAGCCCGAGCTGAAGGCTCTCCTCGACGACGGCATCAAGCTGGAGACCGAGGGCTACCGCCTCCTGGTGAACCCGACCGGCCGCTTCGAGATCGGCGGCCCGATGGGCGACGCCGGCCTCACCGGCCGCAAGATCATCATCGACACTTACGGCGGCTACGCCCGGCACGGTGGCGGCGCCTTCTCGGGCAAGGACCCGTCGAAGGTCGACCGCTCCGCCGCGTACGCCATGCGCTGGGTCGCCAAGAACGTCGTGGCCGCGGGTCTCGCCTCGCGCTGCGAGGTCCAGGTCGCGTACGCCATCGGCAAGGCCGAGCCGGTCGGTCTCTTCGTCGAGACCTTCGGTACGAACACGGTCGACACCGACAAGATCGAGGCCGCGATCTCCGAGGTCTTCGACCTCCGCCCGGCCGCGATCATCCGTGACCTCGACCTGCTCCGCCCGATCTACTCCCAGACGGCCGCCTACGGCCACTTCGGGCGCGCGCTGCCCGACTTCACCTGGGAGCGGACGGACCGCGTGGACGCGCTGCGCAAGGCCGCCGGTCTGTAGGTCCCGGTTCTGGCGCTCTCGGGCCCGGGTCTCCTTCGGGAGGCCCGGGCCCCGGCGTTTTCCCGGCCCTTCGGCTGTCCGTGCCCTCTGGTAGGAATGCACCTGTGAGCAGCGAGAACGACACCCCCGCGCAGCCCGACGGCGGCGAGCCGGAGCAGCTTGCGTTGATCCGGGAGACCGTGCGCAAGGCCAAGAAGCCGAAGGCCAAGCCGCGGACGTGGCGGGGGGCGCCGCTGGCCGGCGAGCTGCCGGTCGCCCGGGTGCTCGTCGACAAGGGCGTGCTCCACCTCGACCGGTACTTCGAGTACGCGGTGCCGCAGGAGCTGGACGCCGTCGCGCAGCCGGGGGTGCGGGTGCGGGTGCGGTTCGGCGCGGGCAGCCGCCAGGTGCGGGACGGGCGGCGCGAGGGCGGCGGCCTGATCGACGGGTTCCTGGTGGAGCGTGTCGCCGAGGCCGACTACCAGGGGCCTCTCGCCGCGCTCGCCCAGGTCGTGTCGCCGGAGCCCGTGCTCGGGCCCGAACTGCTCGGGCTGACCCGGGCCGTGGCCGACCGGTACGCGGGCAGCCTCGCCGACGTACTGCAACTCGCCGTCCCGCCCCGGCACGCCAAGGCCGAGGCGAAGGAGTTCCCGGCGCCGCCCGCGCTGCCCGCCGCACCCGACGCCGGATCGTGGCGCCGGTACGAGCGGGGGCCGACCTGCTGGCCTCGCTGGCCTCGGGCGGTGCGCCGCGTGCCGTGTGGACCGCGCTGCCGGGCCCCGAGTGGGCCGTCGAGATCGCGCTCGCCGTTCAGGCGACGCTGGCGTCCGGGCGCGGGGCGCTGGTGGTCGTGCCCACCGTGCGGCTCGCCTCCCGGGTGGACGCCGCGCTGCGGGACGTCCTGGGGAGGGGCAGCACGCACTGCTCACCGCGGAGGCCGGACAGCAGCGGCGCTACGAGGAGTGGCTCGCCGTGCGGCGCGGCGCCGTGCGGGCGGTGGTGGGGACGCGGGCCGCCATGTTCGCCCCCGTGAGAGACCTGGGACTCGTCGTCGTCTGGGACGACGGGGACGGGCATCACAGCGACGACCATGCGCCGTTCCCGCATGTGCGGGAGGTCCTGGAGCTGCGTGCCACCCGGGACAAGTGCGCCTTCCTGCTGGGCAGTTGGGGCTGCACGGTCGAGGCCGCGCAGTTGGTGCACAGCGGCTGGGCCGCCGCCGTTGCCGCTCCCCGGGAAGCGGTACGGCGGGTCGCTCCGCGCGTGCGGACCGTCGGCGATCTGGACCTGGCCAGGGACGAGGCGGCGCGGGCCGCGCGGCTGCCGAGCATCGCCTGGGACGTCGCCAGGGACGCGCTGCGCACCGGGCCCGTCCTGGTGCAGGTGCCGCGCCGCGGGTACGTGCCCCGGCTCGCCTGCCAGCGGTGCCGGGAGCCCGCCCGGTGCCGGCACTGCGCCGGTCCGCTGGAGGCGCGGGAGGCCACCGGCGTGCTCGCCTGCGGCTGGTGCGGACGCGAGGAGGGCAACTGGCGGTGCGGCGAGTGCGGCGGCGTGCGGCTGCGGGCTCAGGTCGTCGGGGCGCGGCGCACCGCCGAGGAGCTGGGCCGGGCCTTCCCCGCGGTTCCGGTGCGGACGTCCGGCCGTGAGCAGGTGCTCGACACCGTCCCGGGTGCCCCCGCGCTCGTCGTCAGTACGCCGGGCGCCGAGCCCGTCGCCGAGGGCGGGTACGCGGCCGCGCTGCTGCTCGACGGATGGGCGATGCTGGGGCGGCCCGACCTGCGGGCCGGGAGGACGCGCTGCGCCGCTGGATCGCCGCGTCCGCGCTGGTCCGCCCCCAGGAGGCCGGCGGCATCGTCGTGATCATGGCCGAGCCGACGCTGCGGCCGGTGCAGGCGCTGGTCCGCTGGGACCCGGTGGGGCACGCGGTGCGCGAGCTGGCCGACCGGGCCGAGCTGGGCTTCCCGCCGGTCTCCCGGATGGCGTCGGTGACCGGCACCGCGGAGGCGCTCGCGAGCTTCCTCGGCGCGGTCGAACTGCCGGCGGACGCGGAGGTCCTCGGGCCCGTCCCCGTGCCGGAACCCGCGCCCGGGGCCGCCCGGCGGACGGGGGCGCCGCCACCCGGGGAGCAGTGGGAGCGGGCGCTCGTGCGGGTGCCGCCCGGCAGCGGGGCGGCGCTGGCCACCGCCCTCAAGCAGGCGCAGGCCGCGCGGATGGCACGTGGCGGGGTCGAGCCGGTGCGGGTACGGGTGGATCCGCTGGACATCGGCTGACCGAACGTCAAGCGGCGCTGACAGCGGAGGGTCAACCCGAGGACACACGGGAAGCCGTGCGAAACCTCCGGGGAAGTCCGGGGAAGTCCGGGGAAGCCCGAGAAACCCCGGGAAGCCGTCGGAAGTCGTCACTCCCTGGAAGCCGACGTGCCCCCCGGCGCGTCAACACACCACTGCCTCCCCGTACGTGGCGTACGAGGAGGCAGATGGCGGTGGGGGTAAGGCCCGCTCAGCCGTTGCGCGGGCCGGGGAAGACGCCCGGCCGGGCCTCGTCGCGCAGGCCCGGACTGCCCGCGGTCGGCTGGGTCGGCATGGAGCGGGCGGCGGGCACCGCCGGGAGCGGACCCGCGCCCATCGGCAGGGCGGGACGCGGCGCCGTGGAGGTCACGGTGGTGGGGGACGCGGGCGTCTCCGCACCGCGCTCGGCGTCGGCGGCCGCCTGGGTGACGGCCCTGCGGGCCCCGTACCTGCGGTGCACCGCCTGCTTGGTGACTCCGAGCGCGGAGCCCACCGCGTCCCACGAGAAACCCAGCGAACGGTCGAAGTCCACGGCGGCGGTCACCAGTGTCTCGACGCTGTCCCGCAGCTCCTGGGCGAGACGGACGGTCGGGGCGGGGGCCCTTCCGTAGACGACGAAGCCCGCGGAGGGGCCGGAGCGGCGCGGGCGGTAGACGTTGCCGAGCTGCGCGGTGAGGGTGCGCAGCGCGTCCACCTGCCGCCGGACCCGCTCGATGTCCCGCACCAGCAGGTGCAGACTGGCCCGTGCCTGGGCGTCGTGGGTTGCGTGGTCGGCCATGAACAAGCCTCTCGAACCGGCGATGTAACGGATGGGGTCGCGCCCGCGTCGACCGACGTTCTCAGGTGACGATGGCGCGGTCGCGGCCCATGGGGTGGTCAACTCTTTCTTGACCAACGCGCCATGGCGTGAGGGGTCACGCTGCGAGGGCGTATCCGCATATGCGAGGGGCGCACGTCGTGGCGTGCGCCCCATGTGTGGCGGGGACGGCGCACCCATAGACTGGTGCGCTGCCCGTGACCCTGCCCCGAGAGGCCGTAAGCCACCGATGAAGCTCGTCTTCGCAGGCACCCCCGAGGTCGCCGTTCCCGCCCTGGACGCCCTGATCGCCTCCGACAAGCACGAGGTCGTCGCGGTCGTCACCCGGCCCGACGCCCCCGCGGGGCGCGGCCGCCGCCTCGTCGCGAGCCCGGTCGCGGAGCGGGCCGAGGAGGCCGGCATCGAGGTGCTCAAGCCCGCCAAGCCGCGCGACGAGGAGTTCCTCGCCCGGCTGCGCGAGATCGGCCCGGACTGCTGCCCGGTCGTCGCCTACGGGGCGCTGCTCCCGAAGACCGCGCTCGACGTGCCGGCCCGCGGCTGGGTCAACCTGCACTTTTCGCTGCTTCCCGCCTGGCGCGGGGCCGCCCCCGTCCAGCACTCGGTCATGGCGGGGGACGAGATCACCGGGGCGTCGACCTTCCTCATCGAGGAGGGGCTCGACTCGGGTCCCGTCTACGGCACGGTGACCGAGGCGGTCCGGCCCACCGACACCAGCGGCGACCTGCTGACCCGGCTCGCGTTCGCGGGCGCCGGGCTGCTCGTGGCGACGATGGACGGCATCGCGGACGGCTCGCTCCAGGCGGTGCCGCAGCCCGCCGACGGCGTCTCCCTCGCCCCGAAGATCACGGTCGAGGACGCCCGGATCGACTGGAACGCGCCCGCGCTGCGCGTCGACCGTGTCGTGCGCGGCTGCACGCCCGCGCCCGGCGCCTGGACCGAGTTCCGCGGCGAGCGGCTCAAGGTGCGCACGGCCGTGCTCGCGCCGGACCGCACGGACCTGGCCCCCGGTGAGCTGAGCGTCGGCAAGAAGAACCTGTACGTCGGCACCGGCTCGCACGCCGTGGAGCTGCTGTGGGTGCAGGCCCAGGGCAAGAAGCCGATGGCGGCGGCGGACTGGGCGCGCGGCGTGCGGATCGGCGCGGGGGAGCGCCTGGGCTGACGGGCCCGCCCGGCCCCCGGGCCGTCGCGGGACGTACCCTGGGAGGGTTCATCCCGGCGTACGACCTGTGCGTAGCGCCCGTACGATCCCACCAGCGGAGCACCTTTGAGCGACCAGCCGACCTCGTCGAACCGCGGCCCCCGCAAGCCGGGCAAGCCCCACCGGCGTCCGAAGAAGGACCCCGTCCGCATCCTCGCCTTCCAGGCGCTGCGGGCGGTCGACGAGCGGGACGCGTACGCGAACCTCGTGCTGCCGCCGCTGCTGCGCAAGGCGCGCGAGAAGGAGGGGCCCGACAAGTTCGACGGCCGGGACGCGGCCCTCGCGACGGAGCTCGTGTACGGGACGCTGCGCCGGCAGGGCACGTACGACGCGATCGTCGCGGCCTGCATCGACCGGCCGCTGCGGGAGGTCGATCCGCCGGTCCTGGACGTGCTGAACCTCGGCGTGCACCAGCTGCTCGGGACGCGGATCCCCACGCACGCGGCCGTGTCCGCGTCCGTCGAGCTGGCACGGGTCGTGCTCGGCGACGGGCGCGCCAAGTTCGTCAACGCCGTGCTGCGGAAGGTCTCGCAGCACGACCTCGACGCGTGGCTGGAGAAGGTCGCGCCGCCGTACGACGAGGATCCCGAGGACCATCTCGCCGTCGTGCATTCGCATCCGCGATGGGTTGTCTCCGCGCTCTGGGACTCGCTGGGCGGCGGCCGTGCCGGGATCGAGGACCTGCTGGAGGCCGACAACGAGCGGCCCGAGGTCACCCTTGTCGCGCGCCCCGGACGGACCACGGCCGAGGCCGTGCTGCAAGAGGTCGGCGAGGAATCTGGGCTTCCGGGCCGCTGGTCCCCGTACGCCGTGCGGCTCGCGGAAGGTGGCGAGCCGGGCGCGTTCGACATCGTGCGGACCGGGCGTGCCGGAGTGCAGGACGAGGGAAGTCAGCTGGTCGCGATCGCGTTGGCGAACGCTCCGGTCGAGGGCCGTGACGAGAAGTGGCTCGACGGGTGCGCGGGCCCCGGCGGCAAGGCCGCGATGCTCGCGGGCCTCGCCTCGCAGCGCGGGGCGACGCTGCTCGCCTCCGAGAAGCAGCCGCACCGCGCCGGGCTCGTCGCGAAGGCGCTGCGCGGGAACCCGGGCCCCTACCAGGTGATCGCGGCCGACGGCACGCGCCCGCCGTGGGCCCCCGGGACGTTCGACCGCATCCTGATGGACGTGCCCTGTACGGGACTTGGCGCCCTGCGGCGTCGGCCCGAGGCACGCTGGCGGCGCAGGCCCGAGGACCTGGACGGGTTCGGCCCGCTGCAACGCTCCCTGCTGCGCACGGCACTTGAATCCGTACGCGTCGGCGGAGTCGTGGGCTACGCGACCTGTTCGCCGCACATGGCGGAGACACGGGCCGTCGTCGACGACGTCATGAAGTCCTTCGACGGGGCCGAACTCATCGACGCGCGGCCCCTGTTGGAGGGCGTGCCCGCGCTCGGTGACGGGCCCGACGTCCAGCTGTGGCCCCATCTGCACGGCACGGACGCGATGTACCTAGCGCTGATCCGGCGCACCGCCTGACGTACCGGTAGGGGACGCCGGGCCGATCGCCGCGCCGTCCGACGCCTTCGCGAGCGCGTGGGGCCACCACACCCGTGGCCCCACGTCCAGGAAGAGCGCCGTCACCAGGACCGAGCGGACCACGAACGTGTCCAGGAGCACGCCGAGCGCGACCGCGAAGCCGATCTCCGCGAACGCCACCATCGGCAGCGTGCCCAGGGCCGCGAACGTGCCCGCCAGCACCAGGCCGGCCGACGTGATCACCGCGCCGGTCGCGGCCAGGCCCGTCACGACGCCCGGCCGGGTGCCCTGGCGGATCGCCTCCTCACGGATGCGGGTCGTGAGGAAGATGTTGTAGTCGATGCCGAGCGCGACCAGGAACACGAAGACGAACAGCGGGAAGTCCGTGGACTCGCCCGCGTAGTCGAAGAGATGGCGGAAGGCGAGCGCGCTCACGCCGAGGGCCGCGGCGAAGGACAGGACGACCGTCCCGATCAGCAGCAGCGGCGCGACCAGGGCCCGGAGCAGCACCCCGAGGATCAGCAGCACGACCACCAGGACCAGCGGGATCACCAGTTTGTTGTCATGGGCCGTCGCGCGGTCCATGTCGAGCAGCGCCGCGGGGCCGCCGCCCACCTTGGCGTCCGCGCCGTCGACCTCGCGCACGGCGTCGCGCACCCGCTCCACGGTGTCCCGCGCCGCCCGACTGTCGGACGGGTCCGACGTCGTCGCCTCGAACAGGACCCGGCCCGCGTGCTCGGGCGCGGTGTTCGGGGGGACGCCGATGCTCCGCGCCACCACGCCGTCCGTCCGGGCGACGGCGCGGGTCACCGCGCCGCGCCGCTCGCTGTTCGCCACGATGACGAGCGGGTCGCCGGTGCCCGCGGGGAAGTACTTCGCCGAGACCTCCTGCCCGACGATCGAGTCCGGCTTGTCCGTGAACGAGTCGGCGTTGCTGATGCCCGCGGCCTTCAGCTGGATCAGGCCGAGCGAGCACACGGCGAGGGCCACCGCGGTGACCGCCCACACCAGGCGCGGGCGGTGCGCGATCCTGCGGCCGGTGCGCGCCCACACCCCGCGCTCGGTCGGCTCCGGGCTGCCCACGTGCGGGATCACCGGCCAGAACATCCACCGCCCGAAGATCACCAGCAGGGCCGGGAACAGCGTGAGCATCGCGAGCAGGGCGACCGCGACGCCGATCGCCGCGACCGGGCCGAGGCCGCGCGTCGAGTTCATGTCGGCCGTGAGCAGCACCAGCATGCTCAGCACGACCGTCGCGCCGGACGCGACGACGGCGGGGCCCGCCCGGTGCAGGGCCAGCGCCATCGCCTCGTGCCGGTCGTCGTGCCGGCGCAGCTCCTCCCGGTAGCGGGCGACCAGGAGCAGCGCGTAGTCCGTCCCCGCGCCGAACACGAGCACCGTCAGGATGCCCGCGCTCTGCCCGTTGACGGTCAGGCCCGCGTGCTGGGCGAGGAGGTAGATCAGCGCCTGCGCGGTGAACAGCGCCGCCACCACGCTCAGCACCGGTACGAGCAGCAGCGTGGGACTGCGGTACGTGAACAGCAGGATCACGATCACGATGCCGAGCGCGGACAGCAGCAGCGTCGAGTCGATCCCCTCGAACGCCTCGGAGAAGTCCGCCGAGGTGCCGCCGGGACCCGTGATGTGGATGGCCAGCCCGCCCGTCGATTCGCCCGTACGGTCCCGGATGGAGTCGACGGCGGGTGCGATCCGCTCCCAGCCCTTCTCGTCCATCGTCACCGGCACGTAGATCTGCGCCGCCGACGCGCGCACCTTCTTGTCGAAGACCGGGCCGCGGGCCTCGTCGCCGCGCAGCCCGTGGTCGCTGAGCGCCTTGATCTGGCGTACGTCCTGGGCGATCCGGGCGCGGTCGGCGACGGTGAGGCCGCCGTCGCGCGCGTAGACCACCACGGCCGGGAGGGTCTCGGGCCTGAAGTCCTTGGAGAGGTCGAGGACCTGGGTCGACTCGGCGGATCCCGGCAGCCAGGACTGCGCGTCGTTGTCCTGCGCGTCCGTCAGCTTCTGGGCCAGCGGCGCCGTCCCCACGATGATCACCAGCCACAGCAGCAGCACCAGCCACTTGCTGCGCCGCCCGCACACCAGCCACGCGACCCCGTGCCGCCGTCCCGGTACCGGTGCTGTGCCCCGTACGTCGTCCTCGCTCCGTACGTCCGCCATGGCGCCCCCCGCTGCGTCCTTTGCGGTCGATCCTGTCGGCCTGTCGTGGGCCGCCCACAATGGCACGGGAGGGCACGGCTCGGCATCGGTATCGGGCACCGGTCAGGACCGGGGCGGGCAACGGGCCGTGGGCATGGCAGGCTTGGGGCATGGCCGTTCAGATCAACCCCAGCATCCTCTCCGCGGACTTCGCCCGCCTTGCCGCCGAGGCACAGGCCGTCGAAGGCGCCGACTGGCTCCATGTCGACGTCATGGACAACCACTTCGTCCCGAACCTCACCCTGGGGGTCCCGGTCGTAGAGTCGCTGGCGCGCGCGACGGACACCCCGCTGGACTGCCATCTGATGATCGAGGACCCCGATCGGTGGGCTCCCCAGTACGTCGAAGCGGGTGCCGGTTCCGTCACCTTCCACGCGGAGGCGGCCGCCGCCCCGGTCCGGCTCGCCCGCGAGATCCGCGCCAAGGGCGCCCGCGCCTCCATGGCCCTCAAGCCGGCCACGCCCATCGAGCCGTACGAGGATCTGCTCCCCGAGCTCGACATGCTGCTGATCATGACGGTCGAGCCGGGCTTCGGCGGGCAGGCGTTCCTCGACATCATGCTGCCGAAGATCCGCCGGACGCGGGACCTGATCTCGAAGCACGGTCTGGAACTCTGGTTGCAGGTCGACGGCGGCGTCTCCGCCTCGACGATCGAGCGGTGCGCTGAGGCCGGGGCCGACGTCTTCGTCGCCGGTTCGGCGGTATACGGGGCGAAGGACCCGGCCGAGGCGGTACGTGCATTGCGCACCCAGGCGGCGCAGGCCACGTCCGGCGCCTCCTGGGCGTGCGACCACTGAGCCACGGATATGTGAACGCCGTCCATCAGGGCTGATCAAGCCCGCCGGATCTGCAAGGATGAACGGCGTATCCAGGTTGTGAACGCAGTGAGTCGTGCAGAAGAGAAGTGAGGAGATCGCCGTGTCCGCATCATCGGCGGGACGGGCAGCCCTGCGGATGGGACCCGCGGAGCTGGTGCAGGCGGCGGCCATGGCCCGTCGCTTCTACCTCGAGGGCAAGTCCAAGATCCAGATCGCCGAGGAGTTCGGCGTGAGCCGCTTCAAGGTGGCCCGGGTCCTGGAAACCGCCCTCGAGCGAGATCTCGTACGTATCGAGATCCGGGTCCCGGCCGAGCTGGACGCCGAGCGCTCCGACGCGCTGCGCGCCCGCTACGGCCTGCGGCACGCGGTCGTCGTCGAGTCTCCGGCCGAGGCCGAGGAGTCGCCCGACCCTGAGAACCTCGGCGAGGTGGCGGCCGACCTGCTCGGCGAGCTCGTCACCGAGGGCGATGTGCTCGGCCTCGCGTGGGGCCGTTCCACCATCCACATGGCCGCGGCCCTCGACCGGCTGCCGCCGTGCACCGTCGTGCAGCTGACCGGCGTGTACGACGCGGGGACCGCGGAGCGCGGCTCCGTGGAGGCCGTGCGGCGGGCCGCCCAGGTCTCCGGTGGCGACGCGCACCCCATCTACGCGCCGATGCTGCTGCCGGACGAGGCGACGGCCGCGGCGCTGCGCAACCAGACCGGCATCGCCCGCGCCTTCGAGTACTTCGACAAGGTCACCGTCGCGTGTGTGTCGATCGGCTCGTGGGAGCCGGGGATCTCGACCGTGCACGACATGCTGAGCGACGAGGAGCGGGCGCACTACGCCTCGCTCGGCGTCGCCGCCGAGATGTCCGCGCACCTGTTCGACGCGCAGGGGCGTCGGGTCGGGCGTGACCTGGGGGAGCGGTGCATCACCGTCGAGGCGGACCGCCTCCGGCGGATACCTGAGGTCGTGGCCATCGCGGGCGGGCAGCGCAAGGCTGCCGCCATCGACGCGGTCCTGCGGTCCGGGCTCGTGACCAGCCTGGTCACCGACACGGCCGCGGCTGATTTTCTGCTGACCGCGGGGGCCGCACCTCGGCCTGCTCTGCAGCGGGCCGACCCCGACGACTGACCGTCGGCCGCGGCTGATGTCCCGGGGCTTCCGCCCCGGACCCCCGCTCCTCCCTCGCCGGAAGGGCTCGAATGAGGTTGCGGCTGTTCGCTGCGGTGCTGCTCGTCCTCGGTGTGCTGATCACCGGGTGCGGCGGCGGGGACGACGGCACGGCCACCGTGCGGGTGGCGCAGCTGCCCGTCGAGGCGCGCCGCACGCTGGAGCTCATCGACGCCGGTGGGCCGTTCCCGTACGAGAAGGACGGGAGCGTCTTCGGGAACTTCGAGGGGGAGCTGCCGAAGCAGGCGCGCGGCTACTACCGCGAGTACACCGTGCCCACGCCGGGGGAGCGCGGCCGCGGGGCGCGGCGCCTCGTCACCGGCCGCGAGGGGGAGACGTACTACACCGATGACCACTACGAGTCGTTCAGGGCGGTGCTGAGATGAGCGGGCTGCACGAAGCCGTCGCCGAGGCCGGATGGGCGGTGCGGGTCGTCGACCTCGCGGGGGCCGCGGACAAGGCCGCCCTCATGGACCGTTGCGCCGCCGCCCTCGACCTGCCCGGCTGGTTCGGGCGGAACTGGGACGCGCTGGCCGATGTGCTGAGCGACCCCGGTGTGTGGCCGCGGGCCGCGACGGCCGGGCTCGTGGTCGTCGTGACCGGCTGGTCGGAGTTCGGCGGGCGGTGCCCCGTGGAGTGGGAGACCGCCCGTGAGGTGTTCGAGGAGGCCGTCGAGCGGCGCCGCGCGAGCGACACCGCCCTGACCGTGCTGCTCGGCCTCAGTTGAGCCTGGCCCAGCTGCCCGGGGTCCCGGCCTTGCGGCACAGGTAGAGGTTGGCGTTGGAATCCAGGACGAGTTCCCCCACATCGTGGGAGCCCGTGGTGGGCGCTCCTGCGTACGGGGACTGGCCGAGCCGTATCGCGGCCCGCTCCCCGGAGGCGTAGAGCCCGGTCCCCTTGACCTGGCCGAGGGCGATCACGCCGAAGCCGCCGTACTGGCCGTTGTTGTCGGCGACGAGACCGGCGCCGTTGCCGGAGACGACCGCGCCGGTGTTGCCCGTGCTGCTCGCCGAGAAGGCCGTCCCCGACTGGCTTACCGCCCGGACGCCGGTGCCGCTGTTGGACATGCCGAGGACGCCGGACTGGGCTCCGCTGTACCCGAGCACGCCGTCGTTCTGCTGCCCCACGGAGGTCAGGCCGCGCACGTCGCCGACCAGGTACAGGGCCGCCGAGTTGGTCTGGGTCGCGTACAGCTGGGTCGGTGACGTGGCGCTGTTGGACGCGCCCGCGATGATCGCCTGGCCGGTGGCGCGGGGTGCGGCCGTCGCCTGCTTCTGTGTCTGTTCCTGAGCCTGCTTCGACGCTTGCTGCCCGGCCTGCGCCGGTGCCGTGTCGCCGCTGTGCTGGAGCTCCCCCAGCTCCTTGAGGAGTGCCTCGGTCTCCGCGCGCAACTCCGTCAGGCGGTGCTCGCACTCGGTCAGTCGCTGTTGTGCGGTGGTCTGTGCGTCGTCGGACATGTCGGACCCCCGTCCGTGCGTATCGGTGGCGGGGAAGCTAGGCGCCCGCGCGGGATCCGGCAAGACGTGATTGGGTGATCGTCCAAGGAGGGCACGGCGACCTTGGGACGTTCGGCCCGGAGACGGAGTCGTCGGCCGCATGGGAAAATGAAGTACGTGCTTTGTGCTCCGGCGGCACTCTTCCGGGGCCCCCTTCTACCGACTGGGATGTCCGCACGTGCGTTTCCTCAATGACATCAAGCCCGCGTACGACCTGACGTACGACGACGTCTTCATGGTGCCGAGCCGGAGCGCCGTCGGCTCCCGCCAGGCCGTGGACCTCGCCGCGCCGGACGGTACGGGGACCACCATTCCGCTGGTCGTCGCCAACATGACCGCGATCGCCGGGCGCCGGATGGCCGAGACGGTCGCCCGTCGCGGCGGGCTCGTCGTGATCCCGCAGGACATTCCGATCGAGGTCGTCACCGAGGTCATCTCCTGGGTCAAGACGCGCCACCTGGTGCTCGACACCCCGATCGTCCTGGCCCCGACGCAGACGGTCGCCGACGCCCTGGCCCTGCTCAACAAGCGCGCGCACAACGCCGGCGTGGTCGTCGACGACGAGCGGCGCCCGGTCGGTGTCGTCACCGACCAGGACCTGACCGGCGTCGACCGCTTCACGCAGCTGTCCGAGGTCATGTCCAAGGACCTGCTGCTGCTCGACGCGGACATCGACCCGCGCGACGCCTTCAACAAGCTGGACGGCGCCAACCGCCGCTACGCCCCGGCCGTCGACCAGGACGGCAAGCTCGCGGGCATCCTCACGCGGACCGGCGCCCTGCGCGCCACGCTCTACACCCCGGCCACCGACGCCGAGGGCAGGCTGCGCATCGCCGCCGCCGTCGGTATCAATGGCGACGTGGCCGGCAAGGCCAAGCAGCTGCTCGACGCGGGCGCCGACACGCTCGTCATCGACACGGCCCACGGCCACCAGGAGTCGATGATCAGCGCGATCAAGACCGTGCGCGCGCTCGACCCGCAGGTGCCGATCGTGGCGGGCAACATCGTCGCCGCCGACGGCGTCAAGGACCTCATCGAGGCCGGCGCGGACATCATCAAGGTCGGTGTCGGACCCGGCGCCATGTGCACCACCCGCATGATGACCGGCGTCGGCCGGCCGCAGTTCTCCGCCGTCCTGGAGTGCGCCGCCGAAGCCAAGAAGTACGGCAAGCACGTGTGGGCCGACGGTGGCGTCCGGCACCCGCGCGACGTCGCCATGGCGCTCGCCGCCGGTGCGTCCAACGTGATGATCGGGTCCTGGTTCGCGGGCACCTACGAGTCGCCGGGCGACCTCCAGCACGACGCTCAGGGCCGCGCGTACAAGGAGTCCTTCGGCATGGCGTCCGCCCGCGCCGTGAAGAACCGGACCTCCGACGAGTCCGCGTACGACCGCGCCCGCAAGGCGCTCTTCGAGGAGGGCATCTCCACCTCGCGGATGTTCCTCGACCCGCAGCGTCCGGGCGTCGAGGACCTGATCGACTCGATCATCGCGGGCGTCCGCTCCTCCTGCACCTACGCCGGTGCCAGCTCGCTCGCCGAGTTCGAGGAGAAGGCCGTCGTCGGCATCCAGTCCGCCGCCGGTTACGCGGAGGGCAAGCCGCTGCACGCCAGCTGGAGCTGATCTCCGGCCGCGCGGGACACGTGCGCCGACAGCCGACAGCCGATAGCCGACGTCGTGTCGGATTCCCTTGGTGTCCAGGGGATCCGACACGACGTTCCGCGTAGGACGACACCTCAGGGAATCGAAGCGGGTCACGCGCTGCGGACCGCCGTCGCCCGCCGCGACGGGCTGCGCACCCGGGACTCGCTCGCCGGGGCCGGAAGTGGTCAGGAGGCCCTGGACCGGGCCGCGTTGCTCGAACTGCTCGCGCTCATGGGGGCCGTGGCCCGGAAGGCCGCGTACGGGCGGCGGTCGACCGTCAGGTCCGCGCGGGCCGGCTCAGCCGACCGGGGCCGCCCAGGCCGCCTCGATGCACTTGCCGCCGGGAGCCGGGCGCACCGCGACCCGCTCCGAGAGACGCTCCACCATGGGCCAGCCGAAGCCTCCGCCGCCGCCGAAGTCCGGGGCGCGGGGCACGGGAGCGCGCGGGTCGCCGTCCTCCACCGACACGCAGAGGCCACCGGCGTCCACCCGCAGCCGTAGTCGCGCGAGCGCGCCGGTGTGCCGGGCCGCGTTCGTGACCAGCTCGGTCACGACCAGCAGGACCGCGTCCGCATCGGCCCAGGGGCAGTGCTCGGCGAGGAACCGAGCGGCGGTGCGTCGGGCCTGTGTCCCGGTGACGGGACCATCCACCACGATGTCCATGGTGACCGGTTACCCCGCCGTCGGATCTTCATCGCCTCCGGTCGGGTGCGGAGCGCCCGGGACGAACACCGTGTCCAGGCCGGTGATCCGGAAGATGCGCTCCACGACCGGCGACAGCCGGCGGACCACCAGCTCGGCGCCTCGTTCGTGCAGCGTCGTGCGGGACCGCAGCAGCGCGTTGATGCCGCCCGAGTCGAAGAACCGTACGCCCCAGAGGTCGAGGGTCACGGTGGTACCGCCCGTGGCGGCAAGGGCGTCCACCGCCGCGAGCAGCTCCGGCGCGCTCTCGTAGTCGAGGTCGCCGGTGAGCGAGACGACGGGCCCGGTGGGGCCCGCCGCCGTGGCGATGTCCAGGGTGCCGTGGGCGGGGTTCGAGGCGTCGTCGGGTATGAACCCGGCCGTGGCGGGGCTCATCGGGTTCTCCGTACGGTCAGGGCCAGGGTGTCGTCCGGATGCAGGATCACGGTGTGCATCTCCTCCGCGAGGGCGCCGGGGATCTCTTCGGTCGGGCGGTGCCGGTGACGGACGGTCGCCGACGTGAGCCGGCGCTCGCCCTCATAGGGGTCGCGACGGCTCTCGGTGAGGCCGTCCGTGTACAGGACGAGCAGATCACCGGGCGCGAGTTTCTCGTGCCACAGTCGTTCACTGCCCGCCATCGGGTAGCCGATGCCCCTGCCGCGCACTTCGAGGAAGCGGGCGGAGCCGTCCTCGGAGACCAGCAGGGGTGGCGGATGACTGCCGTTGGCGAGCGTGAGGTGCCCGGAGACCGGGTCGATCCGGGCGAGCAGCACGGTCGCCATCAGCTCACGGTCGTACGGCATCAGGATCTCGTCGGTGCGCGCGACCACCGTCTCCAGCGGATGCCCCTCCAGGGCGAGCGTGCGCACGGCGTGCGTCACGTTGAGGGCGCTGCGGGTGGAGGTCAGGCCGTGGCCGAGGGCGTCGACGACCGTGATGTGCACGGTGCCGTCCGGCAGTTGGAACCAGTCGTAGAGGTCTCCGCCGGTCGGGGCGTCCGTGCCGGCGGGCGCGTAGTGGATGGCCAGTTCGAGGCCGTCCACCTTCATCGGACCGGGACGCAGCGCGTCCTCCAGCTCGCGCAGCATCTGCCCGTGCGCGCGGCGCAGTTGCTCGTCGCGCTCCTCCAACTGCACGTACAGCGCGAGCACTCCGCTGTTGGTCTCGTCCAGCTCATGGGTGAGGCGGCGCCGGTCGGTCTCCAGCGCCTCGGCGCGGGCGACGGCCACCCGCAGCTCCTCCTCCAGGAGTTCCACGCTGTCGTGGGGGTCGGGCTCGCGCCGGGGCGCCGCGCCCTCCCGCTGCGCGGGCAGCGGCAGCTGCCACACCAGGGTGTCCTCCTCGCGCTGCGCCGGGAGCGGCAGCCCCTGGGAAGGAGCGGGCCACGGGGCGTACGGCGTCCGCAGCCGCAGGGTCATCGTCCGCTCGCGCGCGCCCTGTTCGGGGTCGGACTCCAGCGTGACGATCCGCCCCGCCCGCAGTTCGGGCTCGGCGACCCGGGTCACCGACAGGGTCAGCCGTGTGCGCAGCTCGGCCGGAAGGCGCAGCGAAGCCGCCAACGACCTTACGGCCGAACGCAGTTCGGGCAGCGAGCGGTGGGTGGTGCGGTGCGGGCGCTCGGGCCCGGGGTGCCGCGCCGCCGCGGCCTGGTCCGTCATGTGCTCCTCCTGGCGGCCCCGGTGACCAGGGCTGTCGCGTCGTCGCGTGCCGAGCGGTGGCCGTGCCCGAGGGCCGCGGCGAGCAGCCGGGGCGGCAGCCCCAGCAGGAAGGGTGTGGCGGTGTCCGGCCAGCGTGTCGCGATGCCGTCGCTGTGCAGGACGGCCGCGCACTCGTCGGGCATGGCCAGGGTGCGGGGCAGCGGCCGGGGCATGTTCCAGCCGACCACGCCCGGCTGGCCCACGGCCCGCGCGCGTACGCCGTCGTGCGCGACGAGCAGCAGTCGTACGTTGCCGACACCGCAGTGCTCCGCGGTGCCCGGCCGCAGCCGCAGCAGGCCGACGGCGGCGCCGCGCCCCGCGCGCAGCGCCCGGTCCATCGCCGCGAGGAGCTCGGGCAACGGCCGGTCGGGCGCGGCGTGGAAGGCGGCCACGGCGGCGGCGCTCGCCTCGGCGGCCTCCGGGCCGTGCCCGAGGCCGTCCACGACGACGGCGGTGCGGCCGCCCGGGGCGTCCACCACCGCCGCGCTGTCCCCGCACTGCTCCTCGCCACGTACCGGCAGGCACAGCAGCCCGATGTCGGCGCGCGGGGAGTGCTGCCGGGCGCAAGGAACCGGGCGCAGATCAGCGTGCCCACGCCGGGCAGCGTGCGCAGCGCCAGCTCGTCCGCGAGGCGCCGGACCGCGCCCATGCCGGAGCCGAGGGACCCCGCCGTGCTGAATCCGTCGACCATCGCCCGGTCCGGCTGGGCCATGCCGGGCCCCCGGTCGACGGCGACCACGTCGAGGCCGCCGCCCTGCGGGAGGCGCTGGACGTAGACGGCGCCGCCCACCGCGTGCCGCAGCAGGTTCCCGGCGAGCTCGCTGGTGAGCACCGCGGTCCGTTCGGCGACGGCGATACCGAGGCCGCCCGCGAGCGCCGACGCCCTGGCCAGCGCGGCCGCGTGGTGCACCGCGCTGGTGTGGTCGACGATCACGTGCGAGGTGACGGCGGTGTCGGCCGGTGGCCTCATGGCGTCGTCCAGCGCGTCGCGGTCACCGTCGTTCCGGCGCCGGGACGGGTGTCCAGGTGGAACTCCTCCATCAGCCGCCGCGCCCCGCCCAGGCCGTGGCCGAGGCCGTTGCCCGAGGTCCAGCCGTCCGTCATCGCCGCGGCGATGTCGGGGATGCCGGGGCCCTCGTCCTTTATGACGAGGCGGATGCCGCCCGCGCCGGGCCGGGTCAGCAGTTCCACGGTGAGCGTGCCGCCCCCGCCGTGGATGTAGGCGTTGCGGGCGAGTTCGCTCGCGGCCGTCACCACCCGGGTCTGGTCGACGAGGCCGAAGCCGCACTCGACCGTGGCCGCGCGCACGGCATGACGCACCGTCAACAGGTCGTCGTCGGATCGCACGTCGTAGCTGCGGCTGACCGTCACCTGCGTTCCGGTCGGCCGTGCTCGGTGCAGGATGCGCTCATCGGACATGGTCACGGCCTGGGCCCTCCGGTGTCCGCTGCCAGCCGAGCGCGATCAGACCCTGCTCCGCGTTGAGCGCGGTCTCCACGCCCGTCAGCTGGATGCCGAGCTCGACCAGGGTGATCGCGACCGCGGGACGCATGCCCGCGACGATGACGCGGGCACCCAGCAGCCGCGACATCGTGGTCAGTTCCATCAACGTACGGGCCACGAACGAGTCGATGATCTCCAGGCGGGAGATGTCGATCAGCACCCCGCGGGCGCTGTCGGCCACGATCCGCTCGGTCAGCTCGTCGGTGAAGGCGACCGCGGACCGGTCGTCCAGCTCGTTGAGCAGCCCTGTCACCAGGACGTCGCCGAGCCGCAGGATGGGAACGCCCGTAGGGCGCGGCGAGTTCACCGCTGCGCCGACTCGGCGACGGCGAGACCGACAGCGGGCTGGTCGGTGAGCTTGACCGCCGCGGTCAGGGCGTCCGCCAGGGTGGCGCGGGTCAGGATGGTGGACAGGTCGATCCCCAACTGGGCGATGGTCTGGGCGATGGGCGGCCTGATGCCGCTGATGACGCAGTCCGCGCCCATCAGGCGGACCGCGTTGACGGTGTGCATGAGGTGCTGGGCGACGGCCGTGTCGACCGTGAGCACCCCGGTGATGTCGATGATGGCGACCTTGGCCTCGTGGTCCTGGATGGCCTGGAGCAGCGACTCCATGACGATCTGGGTGCGGGCCGTGTCCAGGGTGCCGATGAGCGGCACCGCGAGGACGTGCCGCCACAACCGCACGACGGGTGTGGACAGCTCCATCAGCTGGCGGCTCTGCCGCTGGATGATCTCCTCGCGGCCCTCGACGTACGTCTCGAAGGAGAGCGCGCCGGCCGCGTCGAGCATCCGGTTCACGAGCACGGCGGCGGAGAACAGCTCGCTCGTGTCGCGCGTCGTGTGCTGCACCGCGGCGAGCAGTGCCTCCTTGAGGGAGAGCACGGCGAGCGAGGTGTCGGTGGGGGTGGCCCCGGCCCGCACTCTGCGCAGGGACAGCTCGGTGACCGTCGTGCGCAGATTGTGGTGCGACGTCACGAGCCGCTCCACCGGGGTGTCACTGGCCAGCGCTTCGGTCAGCGCGTCGATCAGGAGCAGCGCCTCTTCACGCAGCTCGCTCTCACTCATGTCCGTACCGAGTGCCGCCTGTTCCAGCTGGAGCGTCGTCCAGCGGTCGGCGATCTGTTCCTCCTGGCCCCTCAGTGCCTCGAGCAGCAGATTGCGGATGTCCGTTTCGCTGGTACTCACAAGCCCCTCTCATCGTCCATCTCGGCATATGCGACCTGTCCATCATGCACAGGTTCGAATTGCCGCGGTCCTCTGCCGGGTCGACGGCAGACCGTCCCGGGGATCAACGGCTGGGACGGCCCCAACGAATACCCCTGGTCGGGGGTTTCACTCCTGCGCGTGAGGTGTGACTCCCGTCACTGTGGGCGCAACAGACGAAACGGGCACCGCAACGAACGTGCGTCCCATGACGATCCGCGCAACGATCATGCGGCGGTGCGCAAGGTTGCTGCATTACAGCCGGGAAGCCCTCTCCTCTAGAGTCGTCCGCTGTACGTGGCGTGGCGGGGGACGGCCTGCTCGGCGGTCCCCCGGTCAGGGCGTGGGCCGCCGCGTTCCCCGCAGCCTCAACTGGCAGCGATGAAGGAGCCGGCCCGTGCTCGATCACGGCGCACCCCCGCGCACCCCACCCGTCGACACCGCACCTCCCGGGTTCGGTACCCGCCTCATGCGACGCAAGCCGGTGGAACGGCTGGTCGCCGAGGGTGGTCAGGGTGAGGGCGGTTCGCTGCGGCGCTCCCTCGGCCTCTGGCAGCTGACCATGATCAGCATCGGTGCCACGCTCGGCACCGGTATCTTCGTGGTCCTCGGCGAGGCCGTGCCGAAGGCGGGGCCCGCCGTCACCCTGTCCTTCGTGATCGCCGGGCTCACCGCCCTCTTCTCGGCCCTCTCGTACGCCGAGTTGGCCGGTACCATCCCGGTCGCCGGGTCCTCGTACTCGTACGCATACGCAACGATGGGTGAGCTGATCGCCTGGGTGTGCGGCTGGTGCCTGGTCCTGGAGTACGGCGTCTCGGTCGCCGCCGTGGCGGTCGGCTGGGGCGAGTACCTCAACGAGCTGCTCGACGGCACGATCGGCGTCACCATCCCGGACGCGCTCTCCGCGCCGCCCGGCGACGGCGGGATCTTCAACCTGCCCGCCCTGATAGTGGTACTGCTCGCCATGGTGTTCCTGCTGGGCGGCGCCAAGGAGTCCGCCCGCGCCAACACGATCATGGTCGCCGTGAAGATCGCGGCCCTGCTGCTCTTCTGCGCCATCGGCATCAAGGGCTTCCAGTCCGGCAACTACGAGCACTTCATGCCGCTCGGCATGGCGGGCGTCAGCGCCGCGGGCGCCACCCTCTTCTTCTCGTACATCGGGTTCGACGCCGCCTCCACCGCCGGCGAGGAGGCGAAGAACGCGCAGCGCGACCTGCCGCGCGCCATCATGCTCTCGCTCGTCATCGTCACCGCGCTGTACGTCCTCGTCGCCGCGGTCGCCGTCGGAGCCAAGCCCTGGAAGCAGTTCACCGACTCGGAGGCCGCGCTCGCCGGGATCATGAAGGACGTCACGGGGCAGTCGTTCTGGGCGACGCTGCTCGCCGCCGGGGCCGTCATCGCCATCGCGTCCGTCGTGCTCACCGTGCTCTACGGCCAGACCCGCATCCTCTTCGCGATGTCCCGCGACGGGCTCGTGCCCAAGGTGTTCTCCAAGGTCCACCCGAAGACGGGCGCGCCGCGCGCCAACACCGTCATCGTGTCCCTGTTCTGCGGCGTCCTCGCGGCCGCCATTCCGCTCGGCCAGCTCGCCGACGCCACCAGCATCGGCACGCTCTTCGCGTTCGCCCTGGTCAACATCGCCGTGATCATGCTGCGCCGCACCCGGCCCGACATGAAGCGCACCTTCCGGGTGCCGCTGTCGCCGGTCCTCCCCCTGATCGGCTTCGCCCTGTGCGTCTGGATGATGGGCAGTCTGTCCGTGATCACCTGGATCGTCTTCGGTGCCTGGATGGTCGTCGGGCTCGTGTTCTACTTCTGCTACGGGATGCGTCGCTCCCGTCTCGCCGCTCCCGCGGCACCCGTGCCCGCACAGAAGTGAAGCGCCTGCCTTGCTGAACGATCTCGACGAACGCATCGTGCACGCCCTCGCGGAGGACGCCCGCCGCTCCTACGCCGACATCGGCCAGCTCGTCGGCCTGTCCGCGCCCGCCGTGAAGCGGCGCGTGGACCGGCTGCGCGCCACCGGCGCCATCACCGGGTTCACCGTGCGGGTCGACCCGGCCGCGCTCGGCTGGGAGACCGAGGGCTTCATCGAGATCTACTGCCGCCGCAACACCTCGCCGGACTCGATTCGCCGAGGTCTGGAGCGTTACCCCGAGGTCGCGTCCGCCTCCACCGTCACCGGTGAGGCGGACGCCCTCGTCCAGGTCTTCGCCTCCGACATGCGGCACTTCGAGCGGGTCCTGGAGCGGATCGCGGGGGAGCCGTTCGTCGAGCGGACCAAATCGGTGCTCGTGCTCTCCCCGCTGATGCGCCGCTTCACCTCCGGATCGCCCGCCTGAGCTGCTGATCCACCGGGTCGTCGCCCCGGGGGAGACGGATCCGTACGGACCGCGACCAAGGACTCACGCGAGCGCGCAACGAATCGCCGTTCCCGGCCCCGCGCACGCAACAGATCGCACGCTGAGACGCAACGGTCCTCTCTTGTCGCGCCGACCGGCGGAAACGTACCGTCATGTCGATCCCTCCCACCCTTTCGTACGACTCCGAGGACAGTCATGCCGTCGTTGCCGCTGCGCACCGCCCTGCTCCAGAGCTCGGGCCGTCCCGGCGTCGTCGCCGAGAACCTCGCGGCGCTCGACGTGGCCGCGGGCCGCGCCGCCGCGGCCGGCGCCCGGCTGCTCGTCGCGCCGGAGATGTTCCTCACCGGGTACGCGATCGGTGCCGACCTGCGCCGCCTCGCCGAACCCGCGGACGGCCCCTCGTCCGACGCCGTCGCCCGGATCGCCGCCCGGCACGACCTGGCCGTGGCCTACGGCTGGCCGGAACGCGACGGCGCCGACGTCTTCAACGCGGCCCAGCTGATCGGCCCCGACGGCAGCCGCCTCGCCGCCTACCGCAAGACCCACCTCTTCGGCGACTTCGAGCGGGCGCACTTCAGCGCCGGGCAACAGGCCGTCGTACAGGCCGAGTTCGACGGCGTACGGATCGGGATCATGATCTGCTACGACGTCGAGTTCCCGGAGAACGTCCGCGCCCACGCCCTCGCCGGCACCGACCTCCTCCTCGTGCCGACCGCGCAGATGCACCCCTTCGAGTTCGTCGCCGAGTCCGTCGTGCCGGTGCGCGCCTTCGAGAACCAGATGTACGTCGCCTACGCCAACAGGGTCGGCAGGGAAGGGGAGTTCGACTTCGTCGGGCTGTCCGTGCTCGCCGGACCCGACGGGGTCGCGCGGGCCCGCGCGGGACGCGCCGACGAGCTGGTCACCGGTGACGTCGACCCGGCCCTGCTCGCCGCGTCGCGCACCGCGAACC
This sequence comes from Streptomyces sp. Q6, assembly GCF_036967205.1. NCBI lineage: Bacteria > Bacillati > Actinomycetota > Actinomycetes > Kitasatosporales > Streptomycetaceae > Streptomyces > Streptomyces citrinus. The sequence continues at coordinate 1,358,781 of NZ_CP146022.1, read as the reverse complement.
CGTACCTCACCGACCGCCGCCCGGGGCTCTACACGTCCCTGACGTGACCCAGCCCCCGCCCTTCCCTCCCCTTCCCGCCCTCACCGCCCTGTATCCGCAAGGAGTCCGCACCCCATGACGTCCACGGTGCCCACCGCCGTCCAGCACACCGACGCGCAGCCCCCGATCACCATGTTCGGGCCGGACTTCCCGTACGCGTACGACGACTTCCTCGCCCACCCGGCGGGCCTCGGCCAGATACCCGCGACCGAGCACGGCACCGAGATCGCCGTCATCGGCGGCGGCCTGTCCGGCATCGTCGCCGCGTACGAGCTGATGAAGATGGGTCTCAAGCCCGTCGTCTACGAGGCCGACCGGATCGGCGGCCGGCTGCGCACGGTCGGCTTCGACGGCTGCGACCCGTCGCTCACCGCCGAGATGGGCGCGATGCGCTTCCCGCCGTCCTCGACGGCGCTCCAGCACTACATCGACCTGGTGGACCTGAAGACCAGCCCGTTCCCCAACCCCCTCGCGGAGTCGACGCCTTCGACGGTCGTCGACCTCAAGGGCGAGTCGCACTACGCCGAGACGATCGACGACCTGCCGCAGGTCTACCGCGACGTCGCCGCCGCCTGGAACAAGTGCCTCGACGAGGGCGCCGACTTCTCCGACATGAACCAGGCGATGCGCGAGCGCGACGTGCCGCGCATCCGCGAGATCTGGGGCAAGCTCGTCGAGAAGCTCGACAACCAGACCTTCTACGGGTTCCTGTGCGAGTCCGAGGCGTTCAAGTCGTTCCGGCACCGGGAGATCTTCGGGCAGGTCGGCTTCGGGACCGGTGGCTGGGACACGGACTTCCCGAACTCCATCCTGGAGATCCTGCGCGTCGTCTACACCGAGGCCGACGACCACCACCGCGGCATCGTCGGCGGCTCGCAGCAGCTGCCGCTGCGCCTGTGGGAGCGCGAGCCCGAGAAGATCGTGCACTGGGCGTACGGGACCTCGCTCGCGTCGCTGCACGCGGACGGCACCCCGCGCCCGGCCGTGACCCGGCTCGCCCGCACCGCGGGCAACCGGATCACCGTCACCGACGCCGACGGCGACATCCGCACGTACAAGGCCGCGATCTTCACCGCGCAGTCCTGGATGCTGCTCTCCAAGGTGGCGTGCGACGACGAACTGTTCCCGATCGACCACTGGACGGCGATCGAGCGCACCCACTACATGGAGTCCAGCAAGCTGTTCGTCCCCGTCGACCGGCCGTTCTGGCTGGACAAGGACGAGGAGACGGGCCGTGACGTGATGTCGATGACGCTCACCGACCGGATGACGCGCGGCACCTACCTCCTCGACGACGGCCCCGACAAGCCCGCCGTCATCTGCCTCTCCTACACGTGGTGCGACGACAGCCTGAAGTGGCTGCCGCTGTCGGCCAACGAGCGCCTCGAAGTCATGCTGAAGTCGCTCGGCGAGATCTATCCCAAGGTCGACATCCGCAAGCACATCATCGGCAACCCGGTGACCGTGTCCTGGGAGAACGAGCCCTACTTCATGGGCGCGTTCAAGGCGAACCTGCCCGGCCACTACCGCTACCAGCGCCGCCTGTTCACGCACTTCATGCAGAAGGACCTGCCGGCCGACCGCCGAGGCATCTTCCTCGCCGGTGACGACATCTCGTGGACGGCCGGCTGGGCCGAGGGCGCCGTGCAGACCGCCCTGAACGCGGTGTGGGGCGTCATGCACCACCTGGGTGGGGAGACCGACGCGGCCAACCCCGGCCCGGGTGACGTGTACGACGAGATCGCTCCGGTCGAACTGCCGGAGGACTAGGGCAGGTCGGAGCGGGGTCAGATACCGGCGGCGCGGGCCTTCTCGTAGACCTCCGCCGCCACGGCCTTCAGCTCCTGCGCGTCGCGGACCAGGCCCTGGAGGTCGATGAGGATCTCCTCCAGGCCCACCTCGTCGTGCGCGACCAGGTCCTCGACGATCTGGTCGACGCTGCCCTGGAACGGCCTGCGGTCGTCGCCCGTGTACGGGTCGCGCGTGTACGTCGTGTTCACGCGCAGCACGCTCTGCAACGGTGCCGTGCGACCGCGCTCCTCCGCCAGGGCCTGGAGATCCGCCCACTGCTGCTTGAGCTGCTCGGCGCCCATCGCCGCGGGCATCCAGCCGTCCGCGCGGTCGACCAGACGGCGCGCGGCCTTCGGGCTGTTCGCCGGGAGCAGGATCGGCAGCGGACCGGCCGGCTTGGGGCCGACCTCGGACGGCGCGATGGTCGTCAGCGCGCCCTCGTACGCGACCGGGTCGGGACCCCACACCGCCCGGCACACGTCGATCAGCTCGTCCAGGACCTTGCCGCGCTGCTCGAAGGGGGCCACCGCGGCCGCCGCGTACTCGTCGTGCGACCAGCCGGTGCCGATCCCCGCGACGACGCGGCCGCCGCTCGCCGCGTCCAGCGAGGCCAGGGAGCGGGCGAGCTGGAACGGGACGTGCAGCGGCGCCACCAGGACGCTGGTGCCGAGCCGGGCCCGGGACGTGGCCGACGCGGCGAGGGTGAGCGAGACCAGCGGGTCGGCCACCGATCGGTACTGCTCCGGCCAGGGCAGTCCCGGAATCCCGTACAGGCCCTGGGTGGCGGGGTCCGGGAACAGGATCCGCTCGAACACCCACAGGCTCTCGTACCCGGTGGCCTCCGCGGCGCGTGCCACGTCGGGGATGTCGCGGCCGATGTCGTACTGCTTCATCTGCGGGAGGCTCAGACCGAGTCGGGTCGCCATGCGGTGCTCCTTCGTGATCGGTGTCGTCATCGCGTCGGCGTCGTCCGCGCTGGCCGCTGGCCGCGCACACGCGCATCAGGCGCCGCAGGCTTCAACGTACAGAGATCACACGGGAGTTCCGGGTGCCACGGGGTCGATTTCAGTCAGGGAGCGGGGTGAGCAGCATGCGGCTCACCAGGCCCACGGAGGCGTCGAGGCGGTGACTGAACTCGGCTGCCAGGGACGGCAGTTCACGCAGCGCCCACAGCGCCTGGGCCGCCGCCCACGCGCCGTCGCGGGCACGCTCCAGGGTCCAGGCGCCGAGCAGATGGGTCAGCGGATCGGCGACCTGGAGGAGGTCGGGACCCGGCATCAGCTCCTCGCGGATGCGCTCCTCCAGCGTGACGAGGAGATCGCCCACGCGCTCGAACTCGTCCTCCAGGGCGCTCGGTTCGCAGCCGAGCGTACGACAGGAGTCCACCACCGCCAGCGCGAGATCGTGGCCGATGTGCGCATTGATGCCCGCGAGCGCGAACTGCAACGGGCGTACGCCGGGATGGCGCCGGAACTGGAACAGCGGACGCCAGCACGCCGGCCCGCGCACGCCGTGGGACGCCGCGTCGACGGCCGCGAGGTAGCGCTCCGCGAAGCGGACGTCCAGCGTGGCCGCCGCCGTCCGGTCCCCGAAGCCGCCCGCCCGACCGGTGCCGATGGCCCGGTCGAGCGCCTCCGTGACCGAGAGGTAGACGCGGTTGAAGACCGCCACGCCGTCCCTGGGCGGCAGATCCGCGCCGAGTGCCCGCATCCTCGCGATCACCGAGTCGACCTCGTGGACGGCGGGTGCGTGGGGTTGTGTGATCCATTCCAACTGCGCCATGCACGAAGGGTCCCAGTCGTAGGCTGACGCGGGTGTCGGCTGGCCGGGGGCTTCCCCAGAACGAGGGAACGGCGGGCCAGGACGAGGGGGAGAACACGGTGTCAGGGTTACGTGCGCGGCGGCTCGCCGAGCGCCGGGCCGCACGGCGGAGGGCGGCGCGACGCGGCGCGATGGTCGCGGCCGCCTCGGCCGTGGTGGCCGTCGGGGCGGTCACGGGTCTGGTCTCCGCTCTGGACAGCGGCCCGGACGGCGGCGACGAGGCGCGGCCCGTGGTCAGCGAGTCGCCCAGCATGGCCCCGCTGCCGGCTCCCTCGTTCCCCAGTGCCTCCCCGTCCCCGTCCCCGTCGAAGCGCGCGACGAAGCCCGCGGTGAAGAAGTCCGCGCCCGCACGGCCGAGGCCCACGACGAAGGCGCCCGCGGCACCGGCCTCGACCGGCCTCTACCGGCACGGCGACTCGCAGGTCCAGGACTGGGTGCGGGCCAACCGCTCCGACCCGCGGCGCCCGCTGATCGAGTCCCGCATCGCGGACCGGCCCGCCGCCGTCTGGTTCGCCGACTTCACACCCGACACGATCACGTCCCGGGTGCGCGCGGTGACCTCGGGGGCGGCGGGCGCCGGGCAGGTCCCGGCGGTCGTGGCGTACGCGATCCCCGGGCGCGACTGCGGCGGCTACTCGGACGGCGGGGCGCCCGACATCCCCGCCTACGACGCCTGGATCGACAAGTTCGCCGCCGGCCTCGGCTCCCGGGAGGTCATCGTGATCCTGGAGCCCGACGCGCTGTCCCAGACGGAGTGCCTCAGCGGAGGCCAACGGGACGACCGGTACGCGGCGTTGGCGCGCGCGGGCCGAGTCATGAAGGCCGCGAACCCGCGGGCCCGGGTCTACTACGACGCGGGCCACTCCGACTGGAACCCGGCCGGCACCCAGGCGGCGCGGCTGCGGGCGGCCGGCGCCGCGTCGGCCGCGTCCTCCGACGGGATCTTCAGCAACGTCTCGAACTTCAACCGGACCGCGGACGAGATCGCGTACGCCCGCCGGGTGCTCGCCGCGATGGGCGGCCCGAGCGGCCTCGGCGCCGTCATCGACACCAGCCGCAACGGCAACGGCGCCCCGGCGGACGGCGAGTGGTGCGACCCCGACGGCCGCAAGCTGGGGCAGGCGCCGACCCTGCGGACCGGTGAGCCCGGGATCGACGCCTATCTGTGGGTGAAGCTGCCCGGCGAGTCCGACGGCTGCAAGGGGCGGCCGGGGACCTTCACGCCGGACTACGCCTACGAGCTGGCCGACTGACGGCGATCGCGGGTCCCCGCGGCCAAGTGCCGTGACAGCGCGAGGGGTTGACAGTTCAACTGGCCAGAATATGTTGCATGCAATATGAAGTCCGGCCGACCCCTTGGAGGCTCCATGGACTCCCCGCGCATCTGCGATCTCCTCTTGACCGGCGGTCACGTGGTCACCGTCGACGACTCCAGGAACGTGTACGAGCCCGGTGCCGTCGCCGTGACCGGCGGGCGGATCGTCGCGGTGGGACCCGCGGCGGACATCGAGGCCGCCTGGCGGGCTGCCCGGACCGTGGACTGCCGGGGCCGCGCCGTCCTGCCCGGCTTCGTCGACGGCCACAGCCACCTCTTCCAGGCGCTCGCCCGCGGCCTGGGCGAGGGACAGTCGATCTGGCCCTGGCTCTGCGAGTTCATGTGGCCGTACTCCATCGCCGTCGACGCCGAGGACGCGCGCGTCGCGGCCACGCTCGGCGCGGTCGAGGCGCTGCGGGCCGGCATCACGACCGTCGTCGACAACCACTACGCGCCGACCGACGCGGAGACCGTGCTCTCGGTGGCCGACGCCATCGAGGCGACCGGGCTCCGCGGGGTCGTCGCGCGCGGCATGATCGGCCACAGGACCGCGGTCGCCGCCGCGCGCGGCCTGCCCGACGCCCTGTTCCGCTACTCGGTCGCCGACGAGCTCGACCTGACCCGCGACTGCATGCGGGCCCGACCGCCCGGCTCGCCCGTCGAGATCTGGCCCGCGCCGCTCAACCTCAGCTACGTCGACCAGGAACTGGTGCGCGGCGCCGCCGAGTTGGCCCGTACGCACGGCACCAAGTGGCACACCCACTGCAGCGAGGGCGCCAAGGACCCGGCGAGCTATCTCGACGCGTACGGGATCAGGCCCGTCAACTGGCTGGCGGCGGAGGGGCTGCTGGACGAGCGGGCCACCCTCGCCCACGCCGTCTGGCTCGACGACGACGAGGTCAAGGCGGTCGGGGAGCGCGGCGCCGGTGTCTCCCACAATCCGTCCTCCAACGCCTACCTGGCGTCCGGCGTGATGTCGCTGCGCCGGCTCCGCGACGCCGGGGCCGCGGTGGCGCTCGGCACCGACGGGCCGAGCGCCGGGCACCGCCAGGACATGTTCGAGGTGATGAAACAGACCCTGTTCGCCCAGCGCCTCGACACCCTCGACCCGGCGGTGGCGCGCTGCGAGGAGGCCCTGGAACTCGCCACCCGCGAGGGCGGCCGGTACGTCGGCTCCGGCGCCGGAGTGCTCGCGCCCGGCGCCCCCGCCGACCTCGCCGTCGTCGCGCTCGACCGGCCCCACCTGCGGCCGCTGCACCGGGCGGTGGCCGCGCTCGTCTACTCCGCGCGGGGCGGTGACGTCGAGATGACCGTGGTCGGCGGCCGCGTCGTCGTGGAGGAGGGACGCTGCACCCTCGTCGACGAGGAGGCGGTCCTGGCCGAAGCCCAGGAACGGGCCGAACGCCTCGTCCACCGGGCCGGATTCGGCCCGCTCACCATCCCCTGGCGGCGCTGAGACCCGTCGCCCCCGGCCGTCCGTCCGCGGCCCCGGCAAGTGTGCACGAGACAACACCCGCGCGGCGGGTGGAGGGAGAACGCACATGTCCGACAAGGAAGTGAAGGACGGGACCGAGCCGGCCGGCGCGGCCGCACCGCAGGACCCCGTCGAGGCCGTGCCCTCGCTGTGGCGGCTCGTCGTCTACGGATTCCAGCACGTGCTCGCCTTCTACGCGGGCGCGGTCGTCATGCCGCTGCTCGTCGCCGAGGGCATCGGAATGAAGGGCGACGACATCGCCCTGCTCGTCAACGCCTCGCTGCTGACCTGCGGCCTCGCCACGCTGCTCCAGTCGGTCGGGCTGCCCGGTATCGGCATCCGGCTGCCCGTGGTGCAGGGCACGTCGACCACGGCCGTGCCCTCGCTGGTGTCGGTGGGGCTCGCGGCCGGCGGCGCCGAAGCCGGGCTGCCGACGGTGTTCGGCGCGGTCATCGCGGCCGGGCTCGCGCTGTTCGTGGTCGCGCCCGTCTTCAGCAAGCTGGTGCGCTTCTTCCCGCCGCTGGTCACCGGCACCATCGTGACCGTCGTCGGCATCACCCTGCTCGCGGTCGCCGCACGTCAGGTGGGCGGCGGGGATCCGAGCCAGGGCTCGTTCGGCTCGCCCGCGCACCTGGGGCTCGCCGCCGTCACGCTCGTCGTCATCCTGCTGCTGCACAAGCTGTCCCGGGGCTTCGCCGCCACCGTCGCGGTGCTGGTCGGGCTGGTGGTGGGGACGGTCGTGGCGGCCGTCGCCGGGTTCACCGACTTCTCGCGGATCGGGTCCGCGTCCTGGCTGGGGACGGCCGCGCCGCTGCACTACGGCGCCCCGCGGTTCGACGTCATCGCCGTGCTGTCCATCGTCCTCGTGATGGTGATCATCGCGGTCGAGTCCATCGGGCAGTTCTTCGCGGTCGGCGAGATCGTGGGGCGCGAGGTGCAAGGGCGGCACGTGACGCGCGCGCTGCGTGCCGACGGGCTCGCCACGGCGCTCGCCGGCGTCTTCAACTCCTTCCCCAGCACGGTGTACTCGCAGAACATCGGGCTGATCCGGCTGACCCGCGTCAAATCCCGGTGGATCGTCGCCGCGTCCGGCGTGATCATGATGGTGCTCGGGCTGATGCCGAAGGTCGGGGCGGTCGTGGCGGCGATGCCGTCCTCCGTGCTCGGCGGCGCGACCATCGTCCTCTTCTCCACCATCGCGGTCGTCGGCGTCCAGATCCTCGTCCAGGCCGACCTCACCGACCAGCGCAACACCATCCTCGTCGCCGCGAGCATGGGCGTCGGCTTCCTGCCCACCGCCTTCCCGCAGTTCGCCGAGCAGATGCCGGGCCGCCAGCTGCACGCCCTGTTCGAGAGCGGGATCATCCTCGGCACGATCACGGCGGTGCTGCTCAACCTGTTCTTCCACCACCTGCGGATCCCGCGGCTGCGGCGCCGGGAGGATCGCGCGAAGTCCGTCACGTCCATTGACCCGCCCGAACATTACATGCAACATGTAAGTCCAACGGGCAAGCAGTGAGGGGGAGTTGACGATGAACGCAGAGCGAGCGGTCAACCCGGTCGCGGCCGGCAGCCTCCTGGCGGACCGGGCGTACGAGGAACTTAAGAGCGCCGTCCTCGCCAACCGGCTGCGGCCCGGCGACGCCTTGTCCGTGCCCGCCCTCGCGGCCCAGATGAACATCAGCCGCAGCCCCGTACGGGAGGCGGTGCAGCGCCTCATCCACGACGGCCTCGCCACGCACGTCCCGCACAAGGGCGCCGTGGTCGCCACCGTCGACGTGGAGGACGTACGCCAGCTGTACGTCGTCCGCGAGGTGATGGAGGGACTGGCCGCGCGCCTGGCCACCGAGCGCCTCGACGCCTCCCGGGTCGCCGAACTGCACGACCTCCTGGAGCGCCACGAGCGCGAGGTCGGCACCGGCGTGGACGAGCGCACCCACATCGAGATGGACATGGCCTACCACCGCACCATCCGTGAAGTGGCGGGCAACGCCCACCTGACGGCCGCCCTCGACACCATCCAGGGCAAGGCCCACCTCGCGCTGCACCAGCTGTGGCGCGGCCAGGAGGCACCGCGGCTCGCCGTCGCCGAGCACCGGCGGATCTTCGAGGCGATGACGTCCGGCGACCCGGACGCCGCCGACCTCGCGGCCCGCGACCACATCCGCAAGCTGCGCATCCGCCTCTCCCAGGCGGTCGCCCCCGGCCCCTCGTCCGGCCCGGGGCACGTCCGACCCGTCGACTGACCGCACAGCGCGACCGCACCACGCACCCGCTCCACTCCCGTTCGGCACCAGGTTTGTCGCAGAAGGGACGTGAACGACCGTGAGCACCGCCACCGGAGCCGCCACGCGTGACGGCGTCGGCGCCAGCACCCCGCGCCCCGACGGCCGCCTGAAGGTCAGGGGGGACTTCGCGTACTCCTCCGACCTGCGGGCCGAGGGCATGGTGTGGGGCGCGACCCTGCGCTCGCCGCACCCCAGCGCCCGCATCGTCGGGATCGACACGACGGCGGCGCTGCGGCTGCCCGGGGTCGTGGCGGTGCTCACCCACGAGGACGTGCCGGGACAGGCGACGTACGGCATGAAGGTCGCCGACCAGCCCGTCCTCGCCGCCGACCGCGTCCGTTACCAGGGCGAACCGGTGGCCCTCGTCGCCGCCGACCACCCCGAGACGGCCCGCCGCGCCCTCGCCCTGATCGACGTCACGTACGAGGAGCTGCCGGCGCTCACCGACCCCGAGGACGCCGTGCGGGGAGTGGGCCCCCTGGTCCACGAGACCCGCGTCGACGGCAGGCCGGGCAACGTGGTCCGCCATGTCCGCATCCGCCACGGCGACCTGGACGCCGCCCGCCGCGAGGCCGACGTCGTCGTCAGCGGCACGTACGAGGTCGGCATGCAGGACCAGGCGTTCCTCGGGCCCGAGTCCGGACTCGCGATCCCCGCCGAGGACGGCGGCGTCGACGTCTACGTCTCCACGCAGTGGCTCCACGACGACCAGCACCAGATGTGCGCGGCGCTCGGCCTGCCCCCGGACAAGGTGCGGCTCACGCTCTCCGGCGTGGGCGGCGCGTTCGGCGGCCGCGAGGACGTCTCCGTGCAGATCCACGCGGCGATGCTCGCCCTGCACACCGGCCGCCCCGTCAAGATGAGCTACCACCGCGAGGAGTCCTTCTACGGGCACGTGCACCGCCATCCCGCCCGCATGTGGTTCGAGCACGGCGCCACCCGCGAGGGACGGATCGTCTTCGTGAAGGCGCGGCTCCTGTTCGACGGCGGCGCCTACACCTCCACCTCCCAGGTCGTCATCGCCAACGGCTCGTACTTCGCGGCCGGCGCCTACGACGTGCCGCACGCCGAGATCGACGGCTTCTCCGTCTTCACCAACAACCCGCCCTGCGGGGCGATGCGCGGCTTCGGCGCTGTGCAGTCCTGCTACGGCGTCGAGTCCAACCTCGACAAGCTCGCCCGTGAACTCGGCATGGACCCGGTCGAGTTGCGGGTGCGCAACGCCATGACGACCGGGACGGTCCTGCCGACGGGGCAGGCCGTCGACGGGCCCGCCCCCGCCGCCGAACTCCTCGAACGACTCCGCGCCCGGCCGCTGCCTCCCGCCGGGGACGGCCCCTTCGGCACCCCCGGCGGCCTCAACAACACCAGCCACGGCGAGGGCGTCCGGCGCGGCGTCGGCTACGCGATCGGCGTCAAGGCCATCGGCTTCTCCGGCGGCGTCGACGACCGCTCCGTGGCCCGCGTCCGGCTCACCCTGAACGGCGGCGAGCCCGTCGCCGAGGTGCACACCGCCGCCGCCGAGTGCGGCCAGGGCATCGTCACCGTGCAGGCCCAGATCGTCCGCACCGAACTCGGCGTCGAGCGCGTCGTCGTCCTGCCCGCCGACACCCAGGTCGGCGACGCGGGCTCGTCCTCCGCGTCCCGCATCACCTGGATGAGCGGGGGAGCGGTCCAGGGCGCCTGCAAGGCGCTGCGCGAGCGCATCACCGTACTGGGGGAGGGGTCACTGACCGAACTCCTCGCCGTGCACGGCCCGCTGGAGGAGGAGTACGAGTACGCGCACCGCCGCACCCACCCCGTCGACGCCGAACGCGGCCAGGGAGACGCCCACATCGCGTTCGCGTTCGCCGCGCACCGTGCCGTCGTCGACGTGGACACCGAACTCGGCCTCGTCAAAGTCGTCGAGCTGGCCACCGCGCAGGACGTCGGCAAGGCGATGAACCCCCTCGCCGTCGAGGGCCAGATCGAGGGCGGCAGCGCCCAGGGGCTCGGCCTCGCCGTGATGGAGGAGCTGCGCGTCGAGAACGGGCGGGTGCGCAACCCGTCCTTCACCGACTACCTCATCCCCACCATCGCCGACATGCCGCACGTCCCCATCGACCTGCTGGAACTTCCGCACCCCGACTCCCCGTACGGCCTCAACGGCGTCGGCGAGCCGCCCACCCTGTCCTCCACGCCGGCCATCGCCAACGCGCTGCGCGCCGCGACCGGCCTGGAGCTGCCCAAGGTGCCGGTGCGCCCCGAGGACATCACCCACAGCGAGAGGAGGTGAGGCGGGCCCTGCCCTGGGTCCCCAAACGGTCCACCACGGAACACGGTTGGCACCAGCTGGGAAGGAAACAGCACCTTGATCATCGACACCCATATGCACCCGACGAACATCGTCGACCAGGCGTGGCGGCACGACGGCTCCCCGTTCACCGGTGAGCGCACGCTGGAGATGATGAACGGCCCCTACATGATCAACGGAAAGCCCCGCCGCATCGACTACGGCTGCATCATGCCGCCGCCCGGCAACTCCGTCTGGCAGGACGGGATGCGCACCGGACGCGAGGGCATCCGCGACTACATGTCGTACATCACCGAACTGGTCCAGGCGTACCCCGACCGGTTCATCGGGAACTTCATGTACAACCCGCGCTTCGGGCCCGAGAACGGGGCGAAGGAGCTGGAGTTCCACGTCAAGGAGTACGGCTACAAGATGGTCAAGCTGCATGCCAACATGCACGCGTACCGTCCCGACCGTGCCCTGGACTGGCTGCGGCCCGTGCTGCGGGTCTGCGACGAACTGGGTGTCGTCGTCCTCATCCACACCGGCGACGGTCCGTACTCGATCCCGACCCAGTTCTATCCGATCATCCGCGAGTTCAAGGACGTCAACTTCATCCTCGCGCACTTCGGGGTGCAGACCGGCGGCGTCTACTGCTTCGAGGCGCTCTACATGATCCTCGACTCGCCGAACGTGTACGGGGAGTCCGGCTGGCTGCTCCAGTCGCGCATCGTCGAGTTCGCGCAGCAGATGGAGAAGCACCAGCTCGTCTTCGGCACCGACTCGCCGCCCAACGAACCGGGCATGTGGGCGCGCGAGCTGGAGGTGCTGTGCGGCCCGCCGCCGCAGGGCATGCACCTGTCCGAGGAACACCTGGAGGGCTACCTCGGCAACAACATGGCCAAGCTCCTCGGCCTCAAGCCGACACCGCCGCCGCGCGACCAGGAGGAGGCGCAGCTGCGGCTGACGGACACGTACGCGTCCCTGGACACGGTCGCGCGTACCTGACGCCCGGTCGCGGGTGGCCGGTCCGGGGGACCGGCCACCCGCACCCCCGCCCGTGCCCGTCACCCTCTCGTGGAGCCCTCATGCAGCGCATCGGACACCTCCTGCCCGCCACCTCGCTCGGCGCCGACCGCTGGGTCGCCCAGATCTGCGCGCCGGTCCAGGTCGAGATCGCCCACCCCACCGCCCGCGCCACCCTCCCCGAGATCCAGTACGGGCCCGGCCTCGCGCCCTCCCACTCCGTCGAACTGGAGCGCGCCGCCGACCAGTTGGCGCAGGCCGGCGCCGACGCCATCGTGTGGCACGGCACCTCCGCGGGGCTCGACGGCGCCGCCCACGCCCGCGCCGTGTCCCGCGTCATCGAGCGGACGGCCGGCGTGCGCGCCTCCACCGTGACCCTCGGCCAGCTCGACCTCCTCGCCCGGTCCGGCACCCACTCCGTCGCCCTGGTCACGGCGGGCACCGAGCGCAGCGCGGGACGCCTCGCCGACACGTTCCTCGCGGCGGGCCTGCGCCTGGCCTCGGTCACCGCGCTCGGCCTGGGCACCCCGCGCGAGGCGGCCGAGCTGCCCGTGGCCCGGGTCCGCCGCATCCTCCTCGACGCCGACTCGGCGGACGCCCAGTGCCTCGTCGTCGCCGGTACGGAACTGCCGGTGGCGCCCGTCGCGGCCATGGTGGAGCGGGAGCTCGGCAAACCCGTGCACGACGGGGCGCGGGTCGCCGTCCGCACCGGGCTCGACCTGCTCGGCACCGCGGTCGAATCGCCGTCCTGGGGTGGGCTGTTCACGGGCGGGGTGCACGCGGGGGTGTGCTGTGACAGTCACTGAGACGGCCGTGCGCGAGGGTCAGGACCTGCACGCTTTCCTCGCCGCGTACACCGCGGCGCACCCCGACGACGTCCTGACCGTCGACGAGGAGATCGCGGGGGAGGACGTCGCCGCGCTCGTCGCCGAACTCGCCGCGCGCGGCCGTGACGAGCTCCTGGTCTGCCCCTGGGTGAAGGGTCTGGACGGCACCACCCTCGTCACCAACGTCTTCGCCTCGCGGCGCCGCGTCGCCCGGCTCCTCGGCACGGACCCGGCCGGACTGCACCGCGCCTACCAACGGGCGGCGGCCCGCCGCGTGGAGCCGCGCCTCGTCCCCACCGGCCCCGTCCTCGACACGGTCGCCGAGGGCGAGGCCGTCGACCTCACCGCCCTGCCGCTCCTGAAGCACTTCGACTCCGACCGCGGCCCGTACCTGACCAGCGGCGTCATCACCGCGGAGGCCCCGGCCGGCGTGCCGGGACGGGCCGGCAACCTCAGCTACCACCGCGCCCTCGTCCACCGCCGCACCGAACTCGCCACGAGCCTGCACTCCCGGGGCCACCTGTGGCAGCTGCTGCGTCTCGCCGAGGAACGCGGCGAGGTCCTGCCGGTCGCGATGGTCGTCGGCGCGCACCCGCTCTTCCAGCTCGCCGCGTCCGCCCGTGTCGCCCCCGACGTCGACGAACGCACCCTGGCGGGCGGCCTGTCGGGCGCCCCCCTCGACGTCGTACGGACCCCGCGGCACGGCATCCGTGTCCCCGCGAGCGCCGAACTCGTCGTCGAAGGCGTCATCGACCCGGCGCGGACCGCGCCCGAAGGCCCCTTCGGCGAGTTCTCCGGCTACTCCTCCGACCGCTCCACGAACAACGTCCTCACGGTGCACAGCGTGCTGCGCCGCCGCGACGCGGTCCTGTTCGACGTGGTCGGAGGCAACAGCGCCGACCATCTCAACCTCGCGCGCATCCCGCGCGAGTCGGAGATGGCCGAACAGCTCATGGCCCGCTTCCCGGAGGTCACGGCCCTGCACTACCCGACCTCGGGCACGCACTTCCACGCGTACGTCGCCCTGCGGCAGGCCCGGCCGGGTCAGGCCCGCCAGATCCTCCTCGCGCTGCTGGGCTGGGACCCGTATCTGAAGACGGTCGTCGCGGTCGACGACGACGTGGACGTGACCCGCGACGAGGACGTGCTGTGGGCGCTGGCGACCCATCTCCAGCCGCACGCCGACGTGTTCACGGTCGACGGCCTGCCCGGCAGCCCCCTCGACCCGTCCTCCACCCCCGACGGCACGACGTCCCGGATGGGTCTCGACGCGACCCGCGGGCCGCACTTCGACGCCGTACGCATCCGCACCGACCCGGCCCGCACCGCGCGGGCCCGCGCCCTCCTCGACCGACGTGGCGCGCCGTGCGGCTGATCGTCGGCATCACGGGGGCGACCGGCGCGGTCTACGGGATCCGGCTCCTGGAGGTACTGCGCGAGACGGCTCCCGGCGTCGAACGGCATCTCGTCCTGAGCCGCTGGGCCCGCACCACGATCGAGCTGGAGACGGGCCGCCGCGTCGAGGACGTCGTCAAGCTCGCCGACGTGACGTACCGGCCGGGGGACCAGGCGGCCGCGGTCTCCTCGGGTTCGTTCCGCACCGACGGCATGGTGATCGCGCCGTGCAGCATGAAGACCCTCGCGGGAATCCGGGCCGGCTACGCCGACGGGCTCGTCGGCCGGGCCGCCGACGTCACCCTCAAGGAACGCCGCCCGCTCGTCCTCGTCCCGCGCGAGAGCCCGCTGCAAGAAATCCACCTGGAGAACATGCTGGCCCTGTCCCGCATGGGCGTCCGCATCGTGCCGCCCATGCCGGCCTTCTACCAGCGCCCCCGCACGGTCGAGGACCTGGTCGACCACACGGTCGCACGGATCCTCGACCAGCTGTCCCTGCCGGGACCCGCGGTGGAGCGGTGGGCCGGCGGCTAGAAGGGCGGGCTCAGCCCTTGTCCGCGGACTCCTTGTCGTACGTGGACGTACCGGAGTCGAGCAGCGGCTCCTGCGACTTGAGGTGCGCGGGGGCCATCGCGCGCAGCGCGTGGTAGCCGGTGATGACGACGATCGTGCCGAGGGCGATGCCGCTCAGCGAGAAGTTGTCGGTGAACTTCAGCGAGACGTTGCCGACGCCGATGATGATGCCCGCGGCGGCGGGGACCAGGTTCAGCGGGTTGCGCAGGTCGACCTTGGCGTTGATCCAGATCTGCGCGCCGAGCAGGCCGATCATGCCGTACAGGATGACGGTGATGCCGCCGAGGACGCCGCCCGGGATCGCGGCCACGATCGCGCCGAACTTCGGGCACAGACCGAACAGGAGGGCGAAACCGGCCGCGGCCCAGTAGGCCGCCGTCGAGTAGACGCGGGTCGCGGCCATGACGCCGATGTTCTCGGAGTACGTGGTGTTCGGCGGGCCGCCGACCGCGGTGGAGAGCATCGACGCGGCGCCGTCCGCGGAGATCGCGGTGCCCAGCTTGTCGTCCAGGTTGTCGCCGGTCATCTCCCCGACCGCCTTGACGTGTCCGGCGTTCTCCGCGATCAGCGCGATGACGACAGGCAGCGCCACGAGGATCGCCGACCACTCGAAGGACGGCGCGTGGAAGGAGGGCAGGCCGATCCAGTCCGCCTTGCCGACCGCGGAGAGGTCCAGACGCCAGTGGTCGACCGCCTCCGTGCCGCCGTTCGCCGAGTGGATCTTGCCGAAGACCTGGTCGAAGACCCAGGAGATGCCGTAGCCGAAGAGCAGGCCGAGGAAGATCGCGATCCGGGACCAGAAACCGCGCAGGCACACCACGGCCAAACCGGTGAACAGCATGACGAGCAGCGCCGTCCACTGGTCGGTCGGCCAGTAGGTGGAGGCCGTGACCGGCGCCAGGTTGAAGCCGATCAGCATGACGACCGCGCCGGTCACGATCGGCGGCATCGCGGCGTGGATGATCCGCGCGCCGAACTTCTGCACCGCGAGACCGACGAGGAACAGCACGACGCCGACGACGAAGACCGCGCCGGTGACCGTGGCGCTCGTCCCGCCCGAGGCCCGGATCACGGCGGCGACGCCCACGAAGGAGAGCGAACAGCCCAGGTAGCTGGGGACCCGGCCGCGCGTGGCGATCAGGAAGATGACCGTCGCGACACCGGACATCATGATCGCGAGGTTCGGGTCGAGCCCCATCAGGACCGGGGCGACGAACGAGGCGCCGAACATGGCGACCACGTGCTGGGCGCCGAGCCCGATGGTGCGCGGCCACGAAAGCCGCTCGTCGGGGCGGACGACTGCGCCGGGGGCCGGGGTGCGCCCGTCGCCGTGCAGTTTCCAGCGCACGCCGAGGTCCATGAGAGTTCTGCTTTCTGTGGTGCCTTCGTGGCTCAAAAAGATCGCTTCATGTTAATGCGGCGTAAGGGTCTGACCGCCGCCCGGCGCCGGCGACCTCGACGGCATACGGGTGCCGAGGCCGCCGGAGCGCGAGCGGGTTCAGGACTTCGCGGCGGGATCCGCCGCGCTCACGGCAGTGACCTGCGTCGTCGTGCGGCCACCGCCGCGCAGGACGCCCGCGAACACGGCGAGCCCGCAGGCGAGCACGGTGACCAGGACGAACGAGACCGTCAGGTTCGTCGCCTGCGCCACACCGCCGATCAGGCCGGGCGCGATCAGACCCGAGGTGTACGTGATGGTCGCGACGCCCGCGATGGCCTGGCTCGGGTTCGGGCCGCTGTGACCCGCCGCCGCGAAGCACAGCGGGACGACGACCGCGATACCGAGGCCGAGGAGCGCGAATCCCGCCATGGCCACGACCGGGTTCGGTGAGCTGACGACCAGCAGCCCGCCGGCGACGGCGAGGCCGCCGCCCGTGCGGACCGTGCGGACCGCGCCGAACCGGTTGACCACGGCGTCGCCCACCAGCCGGGCCACCGCCATGGTGAGCATGAACCCGGTCGTGCACGCGGCCGCCAGGCCGGCCGAGGTGTCCAGCCGGTCGCGCAGGTAGACGGCCGACCAGTCCAGGCTCGCGCCCTCGGCGAACACCGCGCAGAAGCCGACCGCGCCGATCAGCAGCGCGGACTTGGGCGGCAGGGCGAACCGCGGCGGCGGCTCCTCGTCCTCCGTGGGCTGGAGGTCGAGCACCCACCGGCAGGCCGTCACGCCGAGGACGGTGAGCACCGCCGCCGCCAGGGCGAAGTGCAGCCGCGCGTCCGAGCCGAGGTGGGCGGCGAGCGTGCCGCCCGCCGAGCCGACCAGGGCGCCCACGCTCCACATGCCGTGCAGACCGGAGATGATCGATTTGTCGAGAAGTCGCTCGACTTCGACGCCCAGCGCGTTCATCGCGACGTCGGCCATGCCCGCGGTCGCGCCGTAGACGAACATCGCCAGACACAGCAGGGCGAAGTTCGTCGCGAGGGACGGCAGCACCAGGGCCAGCGTCCACAGCGCGATCAGCCCGCGCAGCGCCGTACGGCTGCCGAAGCGATGGCTGATCCGGCCGGCCAGCGGCATCGAGCAGGAGGCGCCGAACGCGGTGAAGGCGAGGGCGATCCCCAGGTGGCCCGCGCTCAGGTGGGCGTGGTCCTGGATCCAGGGGACGCGCGTCGCGAACGAGCCGGCGACAGCGCCGTGCACGGCGAAGACGGCGGCCACGGCGTACCGGGCCCGCTTCAACTCCCCTGGCGCGTAGGTGACTTCACTCATCCGACGGGTCCCCTCCCGAATACGTGTGCTGGCGCCGATGTAAACTATCAGGAACCCTGCCTGATAGTTACCCCGATTCCGCGTAGGATCCCGCCATGCCCGCATCGCCGAGGACCGCCCGCGCCATCAACGACCGGCTCGCGCTCCGCCACCTCCAGGAGGAAGGGCCGCTCACCGCAGGGCAGTTGAAGGAACTGACCGGCCTGTCCCGGCCCAGCGTCGCCGACCTCGTCGAGCGCCTCAGCGCGTCCGGCCTGATCGAGGTCGTCGGGGAGACGGGCGCCCAGCGGCGCGGCCCGAACGCGCGGCTCTACGGGATCGTCGCCGACCGAGCCCACCTCGCCGCGCTCGACGTGCGTACCGGGGGCGTCCGGCTCGTCGTCGCCGACCTGCTCGGCACCGTGCTCGCCGAGGCGTCCGCGCCCGTCGCGCCGGGGAGAGCACGGGCGACGCCGTCGAGCGCGCCGTCGCCCTCGTCCAACGTACGGCGAAGGAGGCGGGCGCCGAGCGGCTGCACACGGTCGGCGTCGGGGCGCCCGGCCTGATCGACCCGGCCACGGGCGAACTGCGTGACTCCTCTGGGCTCCCCGAATGGCACCGCCTCCTGAACACGGCGCTCCAGGAGCGGTTGCCCGCGCGGGTGCTGGTCGAGAACGAGACGAACCTGGCCGCCCTCGCCGAACAGCGCGACGGCGCCACCCGCGACCGCGACACATTCGTCCTGCTCTGGCTCGGGATCGGCATCGGCGCGGCCGTGGTCCTCGACGGCACGCTGCGCCGGGGCGCCTCCGGCGGCACGGGCGAGGTCGGCTTCCTGCCCGTGCCCGGGACGCGGCAGCTGCCGTCCGCGACCGGGTGCGACGGCGGGTTCCACTCGCTCGCCGGTTCCGCGGCGATCCTCGAACTGGCCGCCGCCCACGGGCTCGTGGAGCCGGGGAGCCGGTGGAGCGGGCGGCGGACGTGGTGAAGGAGGCCGTGCGCGGCGGGGCGGACGGGTTCCTCGACGCGCTCGCCGACCGGGTCGTGCTCGGGGCCGCCGCGGTGGTCGCGGTGCTCGACCCGGGGTGCGTCGTGCTCGCGGGCGAGGTCGGCCGGGCGGGCGGCGACGCCCTGGCCCGACGGGTCGCGGAGCGGCTGACCGTGATGTCACCGCTCCCGACCGAGGTCAGGGCCGGGGAACTCGGTGGCGGGGCGGTACTGCGCGGAGCCCTCCTGATGGCCCGCGAGTCCGCCCAACGGGACGTCTTCGCGCCGCCTACGACGTGATCGGCCCTCTCTCGGAGCCGCGAGTCCTTGGGAGCCGCGAGCCCGCCCTCTCGCAGCGGCGAGTCCTTGGGAGCCGCGAGCCCGCCCTCTCGCAGCGGCGAGTCCTTGGGAGCCGCGGGCCCGCCCTCTCGCAGCCGCGAGTCCTTGAGAGCCGCGAGCCCGCCCTCTCGCAGCGGCGAGCCCCGCCCCTCTAACCCGCCCGCCGCCCCGCCAGGTACTCCTCGAACGTGCCCTTCCCCACCGCACGCTCCGGCGCGAGATGGCCGCCCGCGCGGAACGCTCGCATCGTCTTTCCGGGCAGCGGCTCTCCGGCCACCGCGCGCCGCTTCCCCGTCGCCTTCAGATACGTACGGGCCAGATCTGTGAACGTCCGCACCTCGGGCCCGCCCATGTCGGCCACCCGCCCGGCCGGTGGCGCGACGGCCAACTCGGCCAGCCGGTCGGCGACTTCGGCGACCTCGATCGGCTGGTCGCCGACGCCGGCGGGGAGCAGCATCACCGGCAGCTTGGCCGAGGCGCCCGGGATCCGGCCGACTCCAGCGGGCCGAGCGCGCCGTCCGCCGTGAGCACGGGTGCGGGCAGCCGGGCGCCCACGTGCTCGACGGCTCCCGGCTCGGTCGCGCCGAACCGCAGATACGCGTCCTGCACCGCGTCCTGCGCCTCCTCGGCGGAGCCGAGCATGCGGTAGGCGAGACCGAACATCCGCGGGCGGTGCCGCTCGAACTCGGCGGCGCGGTCGGGGGTCTGCGCGGTCGTCACGCCCTCAGCCTGCCAGAACGGGGGGGCGAGGTCAGCAGGCCCCCTGGTCCTGCCACACCCCCCACTCGCCGGTCGTCCCGGGCTCCTCGCCCTTCGTCCACCACTTCGCCTTCCAGGTGTGACCGCCGTGCGAGACGACGGTGCCGCCGCCGTACTCGGCGGTCGCGCTCCAGGCCCCGGCGGCGCAGGTGCCCCCGCTGGGGGAAGGGGACGGGGACGGAGAGGTCGGGGAAGGGGACGGCGATGTCGAGGAAGTCGGGGACGGGGACGGCGTCCCGGTGGCCGTGCCCGGCTGCACGACCGTCGTGCCCCGTGCCAGATCACCGGCGAGCGCGTACGTCTTCCCGCCGAACGTCACCGTCCAGTTGGAGGGCGTCGACACCGGCAGGTAGTAGACGAAGTCGACGGTCACGGACGCCCCCGGCGCGAGCGACTGCCAGCTCGGCAGCTTCAGCGAGACCCGGTGGTAGTCACCCTTCAGCCCGCCCACGTTGCTGCCGCTGTGGTCGCTGCGCACGATCGTCGTCCCGAACCCGGACTGGTCCTTGGCGTTGCCCGGCGCCGACGTGCCGTAGTCGAACCGGAACTCCGTGCCGCCCGGCAGCGTCGCCGTCGTGTTGTTGGTGATCTTCACCTTGGGCGAGATCGGGTAGTTGGAGTCGCCGAGCGGGAACTCGCCGAAGCTCACGTCGACATCGAGCGCCTCGCTCGGCAGGTCGATCGTGGACCGCTTCGCGCCGTACGGGGTCGTCGACCTGAAGGCGTCGTAGAGCGTGCTCGTCAGCGTGGAACCGGGCTCGTACTGGCCCTTCGTCGCGTTCCACCCGTAGTCACCGGCCAGCTCCCAGATCATCGCGCCGCCGATGCCCTTGTCCGCGACGTAGGAGGCCTTGGCCGCCACCGACTGCTCGTCCTCGGTCGACAGGAAGACCTTCTTCTCGGAGTTCCACAGCCAGGGCGCGACGAGCGTGGAGTCGTAGTTCCGCCGGTACGTGCCCGTCAGTTTCGTGTCGGAGGGGAATCCGTACCTCGTCACGTAGTCCCCGACGATCCCCTTCTCCAGGTTCTTCGCGTGCCACATCGGATTGGAACCGGCGGGTGCTTCCTTGCCGTTGGTGTCGAGGTCGTGCCAGAGATTGTCGATCCCGACGGCACCGTCACCGCATTTCGTCAGGCCCGTGCCCGCCGGACAATCGGTCGACGCGGCCCTGCCCCACAGCCCGTTCGTCCCGCCCTGCACGTTCTTGAATCCGCGGGTGTAGTAGGGGAGTCCGATGTTGATGCGGCCCGCCGGCATCGAACCGCGGAAATAGTGGTACGCCCAGTCGGTGTTGAGATAGCCGATTCCGCCGTACTGCGACGTGGAATAGACGCTCGCGGCGGTGAGCTCGGCGTCCTTACCGTCGTCGTAGAGCGAGGCGTTCGGGCCGACGTACTCGTTCCACGCGCCGTGCAGGTCGTACGACATGATGTTGACGTAGTCCAGGTACTTCTGGACCTGGAACGTCTCCATACCGCGCAGCAGGTACCCGGACGACGGAGCCGCCACCGACAGCAGGTAGTGCCGGCCGTCGGCCGCGCCCGCCCGGTCGAGCTTCTCGCGCAGCGACTTCATCAGCGCCGCGTAGCCCTTGACCAGTCCGGCCCGCCGGGCGTTCGACAGCGTCCAGTCGAGCGGATTGCCCGCGTCCTTCATCGTGGTCGGGTACTCGTAGTCGATGTCCACGCCGTTGAACCCGTACTTCTTGACGAACGCGACCGCCGAATCCGCGAACGTGTCGATACCCGCCTGGTTGACGCTGCCGTCCGCGTTCGTCGCCATCGCGTAGAAGCCGCCCGAGTCGACACGCTTGCCGGAGTCGTCGAAATACCCGCCCGTCTCGGCCCAACCGCCCACCGAAATCATGGTCTTCACGTTCGGGTGCTGCTTCTTGAATTTGTTGAGGAGATTGAAATGACCCTTGTACGGGAGGCCCGGGTCCATCTCCGCACCCGCGACACCCGGCCAGGTCATCCCCGTCGCGGCGTTCTTCTCGGAGTCCGTGCCGACCGAGATCCTGTGCGCCGCGTCGACGTGCGCGAAGGCGTAGTTGAGGTGGGTGACCTTGTCCCACGGGATGTCGGAGGCGAGGTACGCGGGCGTCCCGTCCTTGCCGGTGCGCCAGCCCGTGAAGTAGCCGATGACACGCCGCTGGTGGTCGGCGCCCATCTTCTCGCGGCCTTCGGTGTCGTAGACCGAGCAGTAGGGGACCGAGACGCCGGGCGTCTCGTACAGGCCGTCGGGGCGACAGGACTCCTGGTCCGCCGCCTGCGACGAGGTCGCGGGCAGCGAGGCGAGCAGCAGTCCGGCGACGGCGGCCGCCCCTGCGAACAGGGCCGGTCTGGGGGGTCTGGGGAACGGCACGGCGGTTCCTCCCAAGGCGGGATCGGTGGGTTGCGAGGAACTTAAAAGGACTAGACCAACGCGTCAATAGGTCTGTACCAATCTCAACTACCTGGCCCGCCTGCCGAGTTGGCGCCGTATTCCCGACAGCGGCCGAAAACCATCGCGACGGCCTGTGAGTCAGCCCACAACATTCGCTTGCATGCACATGGA
Source organism: Streptomyces sp. Q6 (assembly GCF_036967205.1). Taxonomy (NCBI): domain Bacteria; kingdom Bacillati; phylum Actinomycetota; class Actinomycetes; order Kitasatosporales; family Streptomycetaceae; genus Streptomyces; species Streptomyces citrinus. Next base: position 1,336,629 of record NZ_CP146022.1, on the reverse strand, counting down.
CCGGACGTGGCACACTGGCCGTGTACCAGAAGCAGCGCACTCCGGGGTCGGTGAAAGTCCGAACCGGCGGTTACAGTCCGCGACCCGGTCACGTCCAGTGACCGGTTGACCAGGTGAAATTCCTGGACCGACGGTTAAAGTCCGGATGGGAGGCAGTGCGCGGCGGGCGGGCACCACGTGTGCGCGTCGCCGTCTGTTTCGTCGTTCCCGCAAGGGAGCGGTGTCGAACGAGGCGTCGTCGCTCCCGGTGTCGTCGCCCGTACGTTCTGTCGTCGTCGTACGACAGTGCCCCGGAGTCTGTGCCCGTAGAGGGAGGACCCGGGAAGTGTTCACCGGAATCGTCGAAGAGCTGGGCGAGATCACGGCCGTCGAGAACCTCGGCGACCCGGTCGAGGCGTCCCGCTTCCGCGTCCGCGGCCCCGTCGTCACCGACGGCGCCAAGCACGGTGACTCCATCGCGGTCAACGGTGTCTGTCTCACCGTCGTCGAGCACGAGGGCGACGAGTTCACCGCCGACGTCATGGCAGAGACCCTCAAGCGCTCCAGCCTCGGCGCGCTCACCGCGGGCTCCCGCGTCAACCTCGAACGCCCGATGGTGGCCGACGGCCGCTTCGGCGGGCACATCGTGCAGGGCCACGTCGACGGCACCGGCACGCTGATCGAGCGCCGCCCCTCCGAGCACTGGGAGATCGTCAAGATCTCGCTCCCCGCCGAGCTGTCCCGGTACGTCGTCGAGAAGGGCTCGATCACCGTCGACGGCGTGAGCCTGACGGTCGTCGAGGCGGGCGTCGACTACTTCACCATCAGCCTCATCCCCACCACCCTCGCCCTGACCACGCTCGGCCTCAAGCAGCCCGGCGACCCGGTCAACCTCGAGGTCGACGTCATCGCGAAGTACGTCGAGCGGATGCTCGGCGACCGGCAGCAGAGCTCTACGGGGGGCACCCAGTGAACTGGCTCAACACCGAAGCCTTCACCGTCTTCGATCAGCACATCCTCTGGTCGGACATGATCGGCAACACCATCGGCCTGATCGCCCTCGCGCTCGGCTGGCGCCGCTCCATATGGACCTGGCCCGCCCAGCTGATCTCCGGCGCCATCCTGCTCACCGCCTTCGCGACCGCCCACCTGTCGGGCAGCGCGGGCAAGCAGCTCGTCGTCATCGTCGTCGCCCTGTTCGGCTGGTGGCAGTGGAACCGCGGCAAGGGGCAGGCGCAGGACGGCTCCATCGCCGTCCGCTTCGCCACCTGGCGCGAGCGCGGCGTCCTGATCGGCGCGGCGGCGCTCGGCACCCTCGCCGTCGGCGGCCTGTTCACCGCGTTCCCGACGCTGTCCTGGGACCCGTGGCCGGACGCGTACATCTTCGTCGGCACGGTCGTCGCGATGTACGCCCAGGCCCGCGGCATGGTCGAGTTCTGGTTCGCGTGGCTGCTCGTCGACCTCGTCGGCGTCCCCCTGAACTTTGCCAACGGCTTCGCCTTCTCCGGCTTCGTCTACGTCATCTACGGCGCGCTCGTCCTGTGGGGCATGCGCGACTGGTGGCTGCGGTCGCGCGCCGCGGCCGCCGCCCCTGCGCTCGAAGGAGCCCACGCATGAGCACGGCACCTGTTCTGTACGAGGTCCCCGACCTGTCCCTCGACCCGGTCGAGCAGGCCATCCGCGACATCGCGGCGGGCCGCCCCGTCGTGGTCGTCGACGACGAGGACCGGGAGAACGAGGGCGACCTCGTCATCGCCGCCGAGAAGGCGACCCCCGAGGTCATCGCCTTCATGATGACCGAGTGCCGCGGCCTGATCTGCGCCCCCATGGAGGCCGACGAGCTGGAGCGGCTCGACCTGCCGCAGATGGTCGACCACAACACCGAGTCGATGAAGACCGCCTTCACCGTCTCCGTCGACGCGTCCGGCGCCCACGGCGTGACCACCGGCATCTCCGCCGCCGACCGCGCCACCACCCTCCAGCTCCTCGCCTCCGGGACCAGCGAGCCGGGCGACTTCGTCCGCCCCGGCCACGTCTTCCCGCTGCGCGCCCGCTCCGGCGGCGTCCTCGTGCGCAACGGCCACACCGAGGCCGCCGTCGACCTCGCCCGCCTCGCGGGCCTGCGCCCGGCCGGCGCCATCGTGGAGATCGCCGGCGAGGACGGCGTGATGCTGCGCCTGCCCGAGCTGGTCCCGTTCGCCCGCAAGCACGGCCTGACGATCATCTCCATCGAGGACCTGATCGCGTACCGCAAGAGCGCCGAGCCCACCGTCAAGCGCGAGGCGACCGTCCAACTCCCCACCTCCCACGGCGAGTTCACGGCGTACGGCTACCGCTCCACGGTCGACGGCGTCGAGCACGTCGCCCTCGTCCACGGCGAGATCGGCGACGGCGAGGACGTCCTCGTCCGCATCCACTCCGAATGCCTCACCGGCGACGTCTTCCACTCGCTGCGCTGCGACTGCGGCCCCCAGCTGGAGGAGTCCATGCGCCGCATCGTCGAGGAGGGCCGCGGCGTCGTCGTCTACCTGCGCGGACACGAGGGCCGCGGCATCGGCCTGCTCTCCAAGCTGCGCGCCTACGAGCTCCAGGAGCAGGGCCGCGACACCCTCGACGCCAACCTGGAACTCGGCCTGCCCGCCGACGCCCGCGACTACGCGGCCGGCGCCCAGATCCTCGCCGACCTCGGCGTGCGCGGCCTGCGACTGCTGACCAACAACCCCGACAAGGTCGACGCCCTCACCCGGCACGGCCTCGACGTGAGCGCCCGCGAACCGATGCCGGTCACCGCGGGCGAGCACAACCTCCGCTACCTGCGCACCAAGCGGGACCGGATGGGCCACGACCTCCCCTGGCTGGACGCCCCCAAGACGTCCGCCTGCAACAACCAGTAGTCCCCATCACCGACTGTTCAGTTACGTACGAGGAGAAGCGCGTGAGCGGCAAGGGTGCACCCGAACTGAGCGTGAAGAACTGCGGCGACCTGCGCGTCGCCGTCATCGCCGCCCAGTGGCACGAGAAGGTCATGGACGGACTCGTCGACGGCGCCCTGCGCGCCCTGAACGAGCTGGGTATCAGCGAGCCCACCGTCCTGCGCGTCCCCGGCAGCTTCGAGCTCCCGGTCGTCGCCAAGGTCCTCGCGGGCCGCGGCTACGACGCGATCGTCGCGCTCGGCGTCGTCATCCGCGGCGGCACCCCGCACTTCGATTACGTGTGCCAGGGCGTCACCAACGGCCTCACCCAGGTCTCCGTCGACACCGGCGTCCCGATCGGCTTCGGCGTACTGACCTGCGACACCGAGGAGCAGGCGCTCGACCGCGCCGGCATCGAGGGCTCGAACGAGGACAAGGGCCACGAAGCGGTCACCGCGGCCGTCGCCACCGCGACCACGCTGCGTACCGTCTCCGAGCCCTGGCGTTAAGGGGTACGGGAGAGCCGCGTAAAGTAGGCAGCACCATGTCCAATAAGACGTTCGAGGAGCTCTTCACCGAGCTCCAGCAGAAGGCCGCCACGGGCGACCCCGCCACTTCCCGCACCGCAGAGCTGGTCGGCAAGGGCGTCCATGCCATCGGCAAGAAGGTCGTCGAGGAGGCCGCCGAAGTCTGGATGGCCGCCGAGTACGAGGGCAAGGACGCAGCCGCCGAGGAGATCTCGCAGCTGCTCTACCACGTCCAGGTGATGATGGTCGCTCGCGGCATCTCCCTCGACGACGTGTACGCCCACCTCTGAGCCGTACCGCCGCGCTCGCTCAACCCACCACCACGCAAAGGAATCCGACCTCATGCTGCGCATCGCCGTCCCCAACAAGGGTTCACTGTCCGGACCTGCGTCGGCGATGCTCCATGAGGCCGGATACCGGCAGCGCAAGGAGTCCAAGGAACTCGTCACGGTCGACCCGGACAACGAGGTCGAGTTCTTCTACCTGCGCCCCAAGGACATCGCGATCTACGTGTCCTCCGGCAAGCTCGACATCGGCATCACCGGGCAGGACCTGCTGATCGACTCGAACGCGAACGCCGAGACGATCCTGCCGCTCGGCTTCGCCCGCTCCACCTTCCGCTTCGCGTCCCGCCCGGGTGCCGTCAAGGACCTCGCCGACCTCGCCGGCAAGACGATCGCCACCTCGTACGAGGGCATCGTCGGCAAGTACCTCGCCGAGCGCGGCGTCGACGCCGACGTCGTGCACCTCGACGGCGCGGTCGAGACCGCCATCGAGCTCGGTGTCGCCGAGGCCATCGCGGACGTCGTCGAGACCGGCACCTCGCTGCGCAACGCGGGCCTGGAGGTCTTCGGCGAGCCGATCATGAAGTCCGAGGCGTGCGTCATCCGCCGCAAGGGCTCCACGGAGGACGACCCGAAGGTGCAGCGGTTCCTGCGCCGCCTCCAGGGCGTCCTCGTCGCCCGTACGTACGTGATGATGGACTACGACTGCCGTGCCGAGCACCTGGAGCGGGCCGTCGCCCTGACTCCGGGCCTGGAGTCCCCGACGGTCTCCCCGCTGCACAACGAGGGCTGGGTCGCCGTGCGCGCCATGGTCCCCGCCAAGGACGCGCAGCGGATCATGGACGACCTGTACGCCCTGGGCGCGCGGGCCATCCTGACCACGGCCATCCACGCCTGCCGCCTCTGAGGACGCCGGTCATGTCTGACGTACCCGACCTTCCCGTCACCTTCCGGCCGGGCCGTACCCGCGTCATCCTGCACGCGCTCGGTGCCGCCTGCTTCGTGACGATCACCGTGATCGCGCTGATCCTGGACGGCATGAGCCCGGGGGAGCGCGTCAGTTTCGTGTTCACCGCGGCGCTGTTCTGGGGCGTGCTCGCCCTGCTCGCCCGTCCCAAGGTCGTCGCCAACGACCAGGGCGTGACCGTCGTGAACGTCGCCCGCAGCCGCAGCCTGACCTGGGCGGAGATCGTCCAGGTCAACCTGCGTCCGGGCGATCCCTGGGTCTTCCTCGACCTCACCGACGGCACGAGCATGGCCGCGATGGGCATCCAGCCGGGCATCGCCAAGCAGAGCGCGATCCGCGACGCGAAGGCACTGCGCGCCTTGACCGAGGCGGCCCACACGGGTCATCAGGGCTGACGGGGCGCTGTTTCCCTCCGGATTCATCCGGGGGGCGACGCCCGTACCCCCGGCCGGATCCGGTCGCGGGGGACTCAGGGTTGACTCGGGGGTGTAGCCCCTGACGTTCCACCCCAACTCTTGATTAATCTGTTGTCGGGGCGTGCGCCGTGTGCCGCCCCGCCCCTGGGGCGCCCGGACAGGCGGCCAGGGGCTCCTGCTAACCGAGGAGTGAGTCCCTCCAGCGATGGACGGATCGTCCGGTAGTACCTGCGCCGCCCCCTCCCGACATACCGCGCCCCCCGCGCGTACGTCCCCGGAGGCGGCGGCATGACCATCCCGTTGCTGCTTCTCGCGGCCGCGTTCCTCCTGATCCTCGCCAACGGCTTCTTCGTGGCGGCCGAGTTCGGCCTCGTCACGGTCGAGCGGCCCGAGGCCGAGCGGGCCGCGGCCGCGGGCGACAAACGCGCCCGCACCGTGGTGAGCGCCCTGAAGGAACTCTCCTTCCAGCTCTCCGGCACCCAGCTCGGCATCACCATCACCTCCCTCGTCGTCGGCATGCTCGCCGAACCGGCTCTGGCCGAGCTGCTCCGCGGCCCGTTCACCGCCGTCGGCCTGCCCGAGGGCGCCGTCGGCGGCGTCTCCGTCGTCGTCGGCATGCTGCTCGCGTCCGCCGTGCAGATGGTGATCGGCGAACTCGTGCCGAAGAACTGGGCGGTGTCCAAGCCGCTCCAGGTGGCCCGCTTCGTCGCCGGCCCCCAGCACACCTTCTCGCGCCTGTTCCGCCCGGTCATCGCCCTGCTGAACGCGGTCGCGAACCGGCTCGTCCGCGCGCTCGGCGTCGAGCCCGCCGACGAGCTGGCCTCGGCCCGCACGCCCGGCGAACTGGTCTCCCTGGCCCGCCACTCCGCGCAGGCCGGCACCCTGGAACAGGACACGGCCGACCTCTTCGTCCGCACCCTCTCGCTCGGCGAACTGACCGCCCAGCACGTCATGACGCCGCGCGTGAAGGTCAGCGCGCTCCAGGCGTCCGCGACCGCCGAGGACGTCGTCAACCTGACCCGCGCCACCGGCCTGTCCCGCTTCCCCGTCTACCGGGAGCGGATCGACGAGGTCATCGGCATGGTCCATCTCAAGGACGCGCTCACGATGCCCGCGCACGAGCGCCTGCGCACCCCGGTCAGCCGGATCGCGCAGCCCCCGCTGCTCGTGCCCGAGACCCTCCCCGTACAGCCGCTCCTCGCCCGCCTTCGCAGCGAGCAGCCCATAGCCGTCGTCGTCGACGAGTACGGCGGCACGGCCGGGGTCGTGACCCTGGAGGACATCGTGGAGGAGCTGGTCGGCGAGGTCCGCGACGAGCACGACGGGCTCGACCTGCCCGAACTCGCCGTCGCACCGCCGGAGGACGGCCGGCCCGCGTGGGACGCCGACGGCAGCTGCCGCGTCGACATCCTGCGCCGCATAGGCCTCGAAGTCCCCGAAGGCCCGTACGAGACGGTCGCCGGCCTGGTCGCCGACCTGCTCGGCCGGATCCCCGCCCCGGGTGACAAGGCCGAACTCCCCGGCTGGCGGCTCGCGGTCCGCCAGGTCGACCACTACCGGGCCGAGCGCGTCCGCATAGTACGTACGTCGGACACCGCGCACGGCGCGGTCCTGGAGGCGGCACGATGAGCGCCCTGCAACTCCTCTTCGCCGTACTCCTCGTGCTGGCGAACGGCTTCTTCGTCGGGGCGGAGTTCGCCCTCGTCTCGGTGCGCCGCAGCCAGATCGAACCCCTCGACACCAAGCGGGCCCGCCAGGTCCTGTACGGGCTCGAACACCTGCCCAAGATGATGGCGGCGGCCCAGTTCGGCATCACCATCTGCTCGTTGACGCTCGGCGCGGTCGCCGAGCCGACGGTGGCGCACCTCCTCGAACCCGTCTTCGAGGCGATCCACATCCCGCACGGCATGATCCACCCCCTGGGCTATGTGATCGCGCTGATGGCCGTCGTCTTCCTCCACCTCGTCATCGGCGAGATGGTCCCGAAGAACCTGGCGATGGCGGCGCCCGAGAAGACGGCGCTGTGGTTCAGCCCCGGCCTCGTCGCCTTCGCCCGTCTGTGCAAGCCGGTCACGATCGCCCTCGGCGCCTGCGCCCGGCTGGTCCTGAAGCTCTTCCGGGTGGAGCCGAAGGACGAGGTCGAGGCGGTCTTCACCAGCGAGCAGCTCAACCAGCTGGTGGAGGACTCCGGTCAGGCGGGCCTGCTCGGCCCGGAGGAGCAGGAGCGCCTGGAGGACGCCCTGGAGCTGGGTTCCCGCCCGGTGACGGACGTCCTGCTGTCCAAGGCGTCCCTGGTGACAGTGGGTGCCTCGGTCACCCCGGCCGAGGTCATCGGACTCACCGGCCGTACGGGCTTCTCCCGCTTCCCGATCTGCTCCGACAGCGGCGCTTTCATGGGCTACCTCCACGTCAAGGACGTCCTCGACCTGATCGACGGCCCCGACATGGACCGCGCGGTGCCGCAGCACGTGTGGCGTCCCATGACGACCCTGCGCGCCGAACTCCCGCTGGACGACGCGCTCACGGTGATGCGCCGGGCGGCCACCCATCTGGCCCAGGTGGCGGACCCCACGGGCCGCGTCCTCGGCCTCGTCGCCCTGGAGGACGTCCTGGAACTCCTGGTCGGCGAGGTGCGCGACCCGGCCCACCGGGACGCGCGGCCGCAGGTCCCGGTGGCGAGGCCCCGGGAGGGAGCACTGATGTGACAGGTGCGCGGGCGCCCCGGTGACGGGGCGCCCTGCCGCCGGGGCGCGGGCCGCGCCCTCACATGGCGGAGGGATCCTGCGGCCCGCGCCCCGAAAGAACCTCCCCGTAGGCCTGCATCAGATCCGGCAGCCGCAGCGTCGCCAGATCGTCCCGCGTGGGCTCGACCAGATAGCCGGTGAGCCGCAGATCACGGTACGCGCACGACTTCTCGTACAGCGTCCGCAGGAACCGCCCGTTGCCGAGCTCGTCGATCCACCCCTGATCCACCACGTGCCCGGCGATCGAGCGCAGCTCGTCGAGGGCCTCCTCGTCCCACGCGTCCCCGTTCTCGCCCGCCAGCACCTCGCCGATCGAGGTCAGTTCGAGCGGCCGGTACGAGGGGAAGTCGACCCGTGTCGTGAAGCGCGACGAAAGACCGGGGTTCGCCGCGAGCAGCCGGTCCATGCCCTCCGGGTAGCCCGCGAGGATCACCACCAGGTGGTCCCGGTTGTCCTCGGCCCGCTTCAGCAGCACCTGGAGCGCCTCGTCCCCGTACGCGTCGCCCTTCCCGTAACCGGAGTTGGACAGCGCGTACGCCTCGTCCACGAACAGCACGCCGCCGAGCGCGGAGTCGATGAGTTCGTTGGCCTTGACCGCGGTCTGGCCGAGGTACTCGCCGACCAGATCCGCCCGCTGCGCCTCGACGAGATGGTCCCCGCCGAGCAGCCCGAGCGCGTAGAAGACCCGGCCGAGAATGCGGGCCACCGTGGTCTTGCCGGTGCCCGAGGGGCCGGAGAAGACGAAGTGTCGTTTCGGCGGCTGGACGGGCAGACCCTGCCCGGCGCGCAGGCGTGCCATGTTCAACTGGGCCGACAGCGCCTTGACTTGACGCTTCACCGGCTCCAGGCCGACCATCCGCTCCAGCTCCGCGAGGGCCGCCTCCAGCAGCGCCGGATCGGCGGGGCCGGTCGGCAGCGGCGGCGACACCGGCACCACCGCCTTCTCCCGCACCATGTCGGGATCCTCCGCGCCGGAGCCGCCCGGCGGCGGCAGATCCGGCTCGGTGACCTTCAGACCCCGCCCGTCGCCGGCGTACAGCGGATCGACCGACTCGCCGCCGTCCAGGCCCTCCTGATAACCCGTCAGTGTCATCGTCGTCAGGTCGGCGCCGTCGGCGAAGTCCACGTACCCGTCGCCCTCGGAGATGGCCGCGAGCCGTGCCGAGGTGTCCATGAAGGCGGGGTCGACCCGGTGCACGGCCCGGTACAGGGGGAGCGCGGCCGCGCTGCGGCCCGTGCCCTCGTGCGCCCTGGCCAGCCAGTAGCGCAGCTCCTTGCGCTGGGGCTGCTCGCTGCGGCAGCGCATCAGGGCGGAGGAGAGCAGGGGCTCCGCCTGCCCGTACATCTCCAGGCGCACCCGGGCCATACCGCCGAAGAGCCCGGCCTCGATGCCGAGCATCGGATCGTCGATCAGCGAGTCCGTGTGCCGGACCAACTGCTCCCAGTCCTTCACCAGATACGCCCGGCACGCGTGCAGGAACCGCACCTGCGGATCCGCGTCGACCGGCGGCAGCGTGGCCAACGCCCGGTCCAGGTCCGGGACATGGCGGCCGTCGAGCCAGTGCGAGGCGTGCGCGAGTAAGAGGTCGCGTGGATGCTCCAGGACCGGCTGCACCCACCAGCCCAGCCAGTACCAGGAGTTGAGCGTGCGCCGGTGCCTCGTGCGCTGCTCGCCGAACCTGTCCCGGTGCCGGAACATCCGCAGCAGCGCCGTCGTCGTGTCGATGCGCAGGGCATGCAGCCCGAGCCAGCCGTCGGCCATCCCCGGGTCCATCCGCACGGCGGCGCGGAACTCCTCCTCCGCCTGCGGATAGGCGCCCATGGTGTAGGCGTCGACGCCGCGCAGCCAGGCCAGATCGGCCGGGCCGGCCGGCGTACCGGTGCCGAAGTCCATCACGTCCCCCACAAACCGTGCCCCCGATGAACCGCTCTGTCATGGACGGGAGTTGTCACGATGCGGACAGCGAGCCGTCCTAGGCCGCACCGAGAGGCATCGTACCTGCGGGCGTGGGGGAGGCCGTAGGGCGCGACGGGGTCGGTTCGGCGCACGGGCCGGGGACACGGTGCAGGTGAGCGGGGTGCCGCATGGTGACCCAGGGTGAACGGCAAGCGGCTCGGCGCACGCGGGAAAGGGCATTGCGGGCAGAACGAAGCCCCCGATCACGGGGGAACAACCGGGGGCTTCGCGACTGCGGGCGGCCCCGAAAGGCCGCACATTCAGAACGTAAGTCCTGTACGGCCCCTCGGTCAAGCAGAGTTGAGGCACTCCCGGAAACTGGCGCAACGCCGTTTCCGAAGGTTCAGCGCACCGCTGGCGGTCCTTCACCGTGAGTGACGGAGCGGTGGGGCGATGGGGGCTCACCAGGCCCCTTCCGCATCGCGTATCCCTCCGGGCACTCTCTTACCAATTCCTTGGCGAAGGGCCGCGAAGGGTCGTCCGCGAAGTGCTCGCGTTCCGCCGGGATCCAGCCGTCCCAGAACGTGCGCTGCGCCGCTCCGTCCCGGGCCCGCCCCCGCGCCCACGACAGCTCACCCGCCATCTCCATCCACACCAGCCGCGCCAGGTACGGCCGCACCGCACGCCTCCCGGCGCCCACGCCCTCCACCAGCACCACGTCGGCGGGCGGGAGTTGACGCACACCGTCGAAGCGCCGGGCGTGCCAGTCGTACGTCTCGTACCGCGCGGCCTCGCCGCGGGACAGCGGCGCGAGCACCTGGGTGCGCAGCCGGTCCGTCCACCCGAAGAGGGCGTCGTGGCTCGCGAGGTCGTCGAGCCGCAGCACGGGCGCGCCGCCGAGCGCCTCGGCGAGCCGCGCCGCGAAGGTCGACTTCCCGGAGCCCGCGTGCCCGTCGACGCCGACGAGCCGCACGGGGCCGCACGAGGGCGGCAGCCGCCGCAGCCGGTCGGCGTAGCGGGCGAGGGGCACGTGGTGGTAGCTCACGGCCGCAAGGGTACGTCGGTGAGCGGATCGGTTTGCCGTACGCCGCCGCAGGTCATGCCAGTGGTGAAGACCAATATTGGTAGCCGCGGCCGACCTCGAAAAGCTGGTGGAAGTCCCTCCCCGGCAGCCATAGTTGGCGCACCCGGCACGTCCGTCCCGTCCGCCCGATCCGTCGACTGGGGGATCCACCCGATGACCCGATCCGAACCCACCGCCCCGGTGACCCGTAGAACCGTGCTCGCCGCGGCCGCGGGCGTCGCGCTCGCCGCCACGGCCGCCACAGGCACCGCGCACGCCGCGGGAGCCGCGCCGAGCCAGGCCGCGGCCCGCCTCGTGGACAACCGCGCCTGGACGACGTACTCCGACTGGCGCTCCGGCACCGGCTCCGGGGTCCGCCTCCTCGCGGGCGCCCGCCCCGGCGTGACGATCGCAGCGGCGGCCGGCACGACCACGTACACCGACCCGCACCTGAACAAGACGGCCGAGTGGGAGTACGCGCAGTGGACGTCCCCCGTCCACGCGCTCACGGTCCCCGCCACCGAGGTCATCGCGTCCTGGAACGCGCACACCCCGGCCGGCACCTGGATCCAGATCGAACTCCGCGGCACGTACTCCGACGGCACGGCGACGCCCTGGTACGTGATGGGCCGCTGGACCGCCGGTGACGACGCGGACGTCGACATCCGCCGCACCTCGGTCGACGACCAGAGCGACGGCAGGTCGAGCATCTGGACGGACACGTTCTCCATCGACGACACGGCCTCCGGCCTGCGCCTCACCTCGTACGCGCTGCGCCTGACGCTGCTGCGCAGGCCCGGCACGAAGGCCGCGCCGACCGTGTGGCGCCTCGGCGCGATGGGCTCCGACGTCCCCGACCGCTTCACGGTCCCGGCCTCCACGCCCGGCCTCGCCAAGGAACTGGCGGTGCCGCGCTACTCGCAGAACATCCACGCGGGCCAGTACCCCGAGTACGACAACGGCGGCGAGGCCTGGTGTAGCCCCACCTCCTCGCAGATGATCATCGAGTACTGGGGCCGCAAGCCCACCGCCGCCCAGCTGGCCTGGGTCGACCCGGCCTACGCGGACCCGCAGGTCTGCCACGCGGCCCGGTTCACGTACGACTACCAGTACGAGGGCTGCGGCAACTGGCCCTTCAACGCGGCCTACGCGGCCACGTACAAGGACCTCCAGGGCGTCGTCACCCGGCTCTCCTCGCTCGCCGACCTGGAGACGCTGATCGCGGCCGGCATCCCGGCCATAACGTCCCAGTCGTTCCTCAAGGAGGAGCTGACGGGCGCCGGCTACGGCACGTCGGGCCACCTGATGACGGTCATCGGCTTCACGCCCGACGGCGACGTGATCGCCAACGACCCGGCCTCACCGAGCGACCCGGCGGTCCGCCGTATCTACAAGCGCCGCGAGTGGGAGAACATCTGGCTCCGCACGAAGCGCTACAACGCCACAGGCAAGATCGTCTCCGGCACCGGCGGCGTCTGCTACCTGTACTTCCCGGCCCACGTCTCCCCGGCACAAAGGCGAGCACTGTCCAAGGTGGGCATCCGCTAGAGGCAGCGCACGGGTCCTCGCGCCCCTCGCAGCGCTGCGCCCCGCTTCCCCGGCCTCGGCGGGGGAGCGGGGCGCAGCGGCGTGGCTACGGGCAGGACTCGTCGAACTTGACCGCCTTGAACTCCCGGGACATCGGCAGCGCAGATGGAAGGCGGCAGCCCTGGTGGCGCTCCTCGGCCTGATGGTCATCGGCTCCGGCTACGCTCTCGTCGCTCACCCAGTCGGCAGCCGCACCGCCGGCAAGAAGCCCGATGCCTCCCTCACCCCGACCAGCCAGACCCCCGCACCACGCGTCACGGTCACAGCCACGCGGACCCGTACCGCCGGCCCTGAGGCTGTGCCGGTGAGCCAGTCGCCGCAACCGGCCGTCACCAGCCCACTGGCTGAACCAGCCTGCGTACACGTCCGGTACAAGAGTCCGGACGGACCTGCCTCGTGCGAACCCAGGACGAAAGTCCGCGCACTCGGATCGCCGATGTTCTCGCCGATCATCGACGTCCTGTGCGGTCCGGCCCCGGTCGCCCGCGTCTACGTCAGCAACGCGGCTCTTGTCGAGAGCGGTGCCTGCTTGACGCTGTCCAGCACGAACTGGGCGACGGGGACCGCCGAGTACCAGGGGTTCGACGTGCCGGCGTACCGGTGCACCGCCTTCGTCGACATCACGGACCTCGACACCGGTGTCCCCCTCGCCGTCTGCCAGGAGAACTACCCCGGCACTCGGCTCACGTTCCTCGCCGAACTCACCACATCCGCCGGGGTCATGACGGCCTGCCTGACCGCGCACGCGGGCGCTTGAGGGCACATGCCGCGCCCTCTGGCCCTCGATACGACTGTCTGAGCGCCGCCACCTCGCCTGGTGCAGCCGGGAGCAGCCGATCCTCAACGTGGCGCGCAGGGTGATCTGTTGGGGACGACGCCGCTGCGCCTCGGCGTCGGCGGCCCCGAGAAATTGTGGGCCGATGCTGCATCCGGTCTCCGCGTGCGAGCCGTATGTATCGGAGAGGCAGCGGGCCTGACCTACCCCGTCCGCTGTCCCCTCCGCCGCTGAAGCCGGGCGCCTGCACGCCCCGGCTTCAGCGGCCCTTGATGTCAGTGCCCGTGAGTACGCTCGGGGCATCCATTCGCGTCTGCGGGCGTGATGGCTACTCGAGGACGCCCTGCCGACGTTATGCACCGGCAGGGCGTTCGCGTGTCAGCCGGTGACGACCGGCCGCACCACCCAGTCCGGGTGGCCCGGCATCGGCGGCGTCGTCGCCCCGTACAGCCACGGCCGCAGGAAGCCGGACAGGTCCTGGCCCGCGGCCTTCGAGGCGGTGGCGATGTAGTCGGCCGTCGACGTCGTCCGGCCGCGGTACTTCGCCACCCAGGCCCGCTCGATCCGCTGGAACGTCTCGGTGCCGACCTTCTCGCGCAGCGCGTACAGGACGAGTGCGGAGCCGTCGTAGCGCATCCGCTTGAAGAGGTTGGGCTCGGTGGGCTCGGCCGGGGCGCCGTAGTCGTGGCGCCACTGGTCGTGGTTCTCGTACGCCGTCCTCATCGCGGCCTCGAAGCTGTCGCCGCCGTGTGCCTCGGAGTAGAGCCGCTCGTAGAAGCGGGCGTGGCCCTCGCTGAGCCACAGGTCCGACCAGGTCGCGATCCCGACGCTGTCGCCGATCCACTGGTGGGTCAGCTCGTGGACGAGGTTGCGCTCGGCGTCGACCCGGGTGCCGAGCAAGTCCGCCTTGGGGAGCAGGGAGAGCGTCTGCGTCTCCAGGGCGACCCCCAGATCGGTGTCGCCGACGAGAACCCCGTACCGCTTGAAGGGGTACGAGCCCAACTGGGCGCGCAGCCATGCGAGGTGATCCGGTGTCAGGTCTCGGTACTGCTTCGTGGGGGCCACCAGGTCGTCGGGTACGACATCGCGCAGGGCGACGCCGTCCGGGCCGGTGCTGTCGATCAACCGGTACTTCCCGATGGCCAGTTGGACCAGCTGGGTGGCGACCGGCTGCTCCGAGTCGTACGTCCAGCGCACGCGCCCGCCGGGCCGCTCGGCCCGGTCGACGAGTCTGCCGTTGGAGACGGCCGTGAGGTCGCCGGGCGTCGTGACGCGCACCGTGAAGGGCGCGCGGGCGCTCGGGTGATCGTTCGACGGGAAGATCATCTTGGCGCCGTTGGGCTGTGGATACAGGACCGTGCCGTCCGGCGTGGGGATCCAGCCGTAGTCCTCGATCGCGTCGTCGCGGTGGCGGATCTGTGTCGGATCGGCGGTGTACCCGACCTTCACGGTGAACGAACTACCTCTTGGTATAGGGGACTTGGGCGTGATGATCAGCTCGTCGCCGTCCCTGCGGGTCTGCGCGGGGCTGCCGTTGACGGTGACCGCGTGCAGTTCGTTGCCCGCGAAGTCCAGGTCGAAGCGCGAAAGGGCCTGCGTGGCGGTCGCCCGGATCGTCGTCGCCGCGGGGAACGGGGTCTTCGGCGCCCGCCAGTCGAAGTCGAGCTTGTAGTGGCGGACCGTGTACCCGCCGTTTCCGTCGAGCGGGAACATCGGGTCACCGAGGCCCGCCGCACCCGGCGTGGGCGTCTCGGCACTGGCCCGCGAGACGGCCGCGGGACCGGTCAGCGCGGCGGTGACGGTGAGCGCGGCGGCGAGCGCGAGACGGGCTCTGCGGCGGGACGTCCGGTACGTGCGCATCGTGAACCTTCCGGTCGGACGGAACGCGTCGAAGAACCCCGGACGCGTCGAAACACGGGACGCAATGTCGGACGCACGGCATCGCGCCCCGGTTGTGCGTGACCAAGGTCTCGGCCGCAAAAAGGCGGACCGGTGGCAAGGTGGACGGGACGGGGGGAGTCACGGCCGGGGCCGCTGCCAGGGCCACTGCCGGGACTGCTGTCACGACGACGACCACGACCCGAGCGAGACACCCATGACCGCAAGCTCCGCTGCCGCCGCCCCCGCCTCCGCCCGCACCCGCACGGGCGGCCCCGAGGACGGCGGACCGAAGATCCTCGAACACGTCATGGGCTGGACCTTCGTCGTGGTCCTCGCGATGTTCGTCACACAGGTCGGCTGGATGTGACCTGAGCCACCCGGGGTCCGGGAAGCTGCCATACTGCGGACTCCGCAGGGAGCCGGAGACCAGGACCCGAATTGAACGAGAGCCACCAGCGGGCGCGCGGCACCGACCGGTCCGCCACCCGCCGCGCCGAACTCATCGCCATCGGCCGGAAGTTGTTCGCCGACACGTCCTACGACGCCCTGTCCATGGACGAGATCGCACAGCACGCGGGCGTCGCCAAGGGTCTGATCTACTACTACTTCACGTCCAAGCGCGGCTACTACCTCGCGATCATCGAGGACTCCGTCGGCGACCTCGTCGACCGTGCCGCCACCGCCGGGGACCTCGCCCCGGTCGACCGCGTCCACCGCACCATCGACGGCTACCTGCGCTACGCCGAGCACCACCAGGCGGCGTACCGCACGATCGTCACCGGGGGCGTCGGCTTCGACACCCAGGTGCAGGCCGTACGGGACGGCGTGCGCGCGGTGATGATCGAGACGATCGCCCAGGGCGTCTACGGGCGGCCGGAGCTGCCCCAGCTGGCCCGCATGGCGCTGCTCGGCTGGCTGTGCAGCGTGGAGGGCATCACGCTCGACTGGATCGGCCACCAGGAGGTCGAACGGAGCACGGTGCGCGCCCTGTTGGTCCGCACGCTCGGCGAAACCCTGCGCGTCATCGAGGAGTTCGAGCCGTCGTACCCGGCGCCGCCGCGCCCGTGAGGGACGAGAAGGGCGGGGCCCGGCGCACCGGAACCCCGCCCGAATCCCTTCGGGTGACGTCTAGTCGATCGCCTTGATCAGCTCGCCGCCCGTCGTGTCACCGGACAGCTCCCAGAAGAAGGTGCCGCCCAGGCCCTGCTGGTTCTTGTAGTCCATCTTCCCCGCGATGGTCGCCGGGGTGTCGTAGCTCCACCAGTTGTTCCCGCAGTACGCGTAGGCGGTGCCGCCGACCGTGCCCGTCGTGGGGCACTTCGTCTTGAGCTGCTTGTAGTCGTCGATGCCCTGCTCGTACGTGCCGGCCGCCGGCCCGGTCGCGGTCCCGCCGGGAGCCGCCTGGGTGACGCCGGTCCAGCCGCGCCCGTAGAACCCGATCCCGAGCAGCAGCTTGGACGCGGGAACGCCCATCGCCTTGAGCTCGGTGATCGTCGAGGCGGTGTCGTACCCGGCCTTCGGGATCCCGTCGTACGAGGTCAGCGGCGAGTGCGGGGCCGTCGGGCCCTGCGCGTCCCAGGCGCCGAAGAAGTCGTACGTCATCGGGTTGTACCAGTCGACGTACTGGGCCGCGCCCGCGTAGTCGGCGGCGTCCAGCTTGCCCCCGTCGGAGGCGTCGGCCGGGATGGCGGACGTGACGAGCGCCCCGCTGCCGAACTTCGAGCGCAGCGCCCCCAGCAGGTTCTTGTACGCCTCGCGCCCGCTGGTGTCGCAGCTGAGCCCGCACGCGTTCGGGTACTCCCAGTCGATGTCGATGCCGTCGAAGACATCGGCCCACTTGGAGTTCTCGACGAGGTCGTAGCACGACTGGGCGAACGCGGCCGGGTCCTTGGCGGCCTCGGTGAACCCGCCGGACCAGGTCCAGCCGCCGAAGGACCAGAGGACCTTGAGGTCGGGGTGGAGCTTCTTCAGCTTGCGCAGCTGGTTGAAGTTGCCGCGCAGCTCCTGGTCCCAGGTGTCGGCGACCCCGTCCACGGACTGGTCCGCGGTGTACGCCTTGTCGGTCGCGGCGTAGGAGTCGCCCATCGCGCACTTGCCGCCCTGGACGTTGCCGAAGGCGTAGTTGATGTGCGTGAGCTTGTCGGCGGAACCGGACGTCTGGATGTTCTTGACGTGGTAGTTCCGGTCGTAGACACCCCACTCGGTGAAGTATCCGACGACCTTCGAACCGGCCGCCGCGGTGGCGGAGTCGGTGTCCGGCTGGGCCGCCGCGCTGCCGGCCGAGGCGAGCATCCCGGCGCCGAGAACGGCGCAACACGCGGCGGAGAGGAGCGCCTTGAAACGGGCGCGGGGGAGGTGCGGTCTGAGCATCGTGTCTCCTCGTGGGGGAGGGGAGCATGGGGGGAAGTCGTGCTGGACCTGCGCGCCGCAGATTAGAAGGACTAGACCAGTGAGGTCAATGGTCCGAACCAATTTCCCCGGTTCCTTCACGCGCCGCACCCGCCCCAGGGGCCCCTCGCCAAAAACTTGGAGTAAGCGGTCGTTAACTAGTGACGGGAGGCTCCGGATCGGGAATACTCAACACACCGAAGCCGCTGATCAGCACTTTCCGAGACCCGGAAGCGCAGCATCGGCTCGGAGTGACCACCCGGCGGCGCCGCCTCACCCCGCGTGCACCGCCGCAGCGCCCGCCCAGGGAGGAGAGCGTCGCCATGCCGGAGCCAGGAGTCGAGCGTCAGCTGCCGACGGACGAAGCTCAGGACCTGATGCAGTTGGTCCGGGACCTGGCGCAGCGGGAGATCGCCCCGCGTGCGTCCGAGGACGAGGAGGCGGGCCGCTTCCCCCGCGAGACGTTCACCCTGCTCTCGTCGTCGGGCCTGCTCGGTCTGCCGTACGACTCGGAGTTCGGCGGCGGCGACCAGCCGTACGAGGTCTACCTCCAGGTCCTCGAAGAGCTGGCGGCCGCCCGGCTCACGGTGGGGCTCGGCGTCAGCGTGCACTCGCTGGCCTGTCACGCCCTCGCGAACTTCGGCACCAAGGAGCAGCGCTCGGAGCACCTGCCCGACATGCTCGGCGGCGGCCTGCTCGGCGCGTACTGCCTCTCCGAACCCGCGTCCGGGTCCGACGCCGCCTCGTTGCGGACGAAGGCGGTCAAGGACGGTGACGCGTGGGTGCTCACGGGGACCAAGGCGTGGATCACCCATGGCGGCGTCGCCGACTTCTACACGGTCCTCGCCCGCAGCGGTGGCGAAGGCGCGCGCGGCATCACGGCGTTCCTGGTGCCCGGGGACGCGGAGGGTCTGAGCGCGGCGGCGCCGGAGAAGAAGATGGGCATGAAGGGCTCGCCCACCGCCCAGGTCCACTTCGACGGCGTGCGGATCAGTGACACGCGCCGCATCGGGGACGAGGGGCAGGGCTTCCAGATCGCCCTGTCCGCGCTCGACTCGGGCCGGCTCGGCATCGCGGCCTGCGCGATCGGCGTGGCCCAGGCCGCGCTCGACGCGGCGGTGGCGTACGCGAAGGACCGGTCGCAGTTCGGCCACCCCATCGCCGACTTCCAGGGCCTTCGCTTCATGCTCGCGGACATGGCGACGCAGATCGAGGCGGGTCGCGCCCTGTATCTGTCGGCGGCCAGACTGCGGGACGCGGGCCGGCCGTTCTCCAAGCAGGCGGCCATGGCGAAGCTGCTGTGCACGGACGCCGCCATGAAGGTCACCACGGACGCGGTGCAGGTCTTCGGCGGATACGGCTACACCGCGGACTTCCCGGTCGAGCGCTTCATGCGGGAGGCCAAGGTGCTCCAGATCGTCGAGGGCACCAATCAGATCCAGCGCATGGTCATCGCACGTCACCTCGCGGGTCCGGAGTCGCGCTGAACTGACCGGTCCGTACGGTGGGCGCGATCAGGCGCGCCCACTCGGGGTCGTGCCGCCCCGGCAGCGTCCTGCCGCGATCGGCCCAGGTGGTGATCAGGGCCCGGTAGATCGGCGGATCCTGCGGGTGGGCGTGGGGCTGAGGAGACGGAAGAGGCGTGTGTGTCGCGAGCGGCGCCTGTGGCGGGTGAACCGATTCTGCGGTCGCTGAGGCAGCAGGGACCAGGATGCGCCTGCGTCGGCCGGTGGGCGCAGTGGCAGGGGGCTGCGTCGGGGTCATGCCAGAACAACGGCAGGGGGACGGGGCGGTCACCGGTTGACGTAATCGAGCGTGAGTTCGCGGCATAACCGTGCCCGTGCGTAGACAAGTCGAACATCTGGCCTCTGATCGAGAGCTGACGTACCGTCAAGTCCGCCGCCGGGCGGGCCGCACCCCTTCCGGGCGACGTCAACTGCCGTACGCCCGAGGAGGTTTGCCGTGGTCGACGACGACCGACCCGTCGCTCTCGACGAGTACCCCGTCCATCAGGTGCCCCTGTCGATGAAGCACGTCGCGACGAGCGACCGCAACGCCTACGACCGCTGCATCTTCCATCTCGTCGACCCCACGGGGGAGTTCCTCCTCATCGTCGGCCTCGGCGTCTACCCCAACCTCGGAGTGATCGACGCCTACGCCACTCTGCGCGTCGGCGACACCCTGCACGCCGTCCGCGCCTCGGACGCCCTGCGCGACGACACCCGTATGAAGATGGCCGTCGGCCCGCTGCGCATCATGGTCGAGCGCCCGCTGAAGGATTTCATCCTCACCTGCGCCGCGGACCCGGACGACCCCGACGGACTCTCGTACGAGATGAACTGGAGCGCCGACTTCCCCGCCCTGTGGGAGCCGCACCACATCCAGCGCAAGGGCGGCAGGCTGACCCTGGAGGGCAAGCGGTTCGTGCAGGCCGGGCGGTGCGACGGACGGCTGCGGATCGGCGGCAGGGACCTCGACGTCGAGGGCTGGACCGGGACCCGTGACCGGAGTTGGGGCGTGCGCCCCGTGCCCGGCGAGGAGGGTGGCCGGCTCGCCCAGGAGCACCCGACCGAGGGCTTCCACTGGATCTGGGCGCCGGTCCGCTTCGACGACCGCTTCCTGATGGTCATCACCCAGGAGGACGCCGACGGCCACCGCACGCTGAACGACGCCACCCTCGTCCGCGAAGGCCGCCGCGACCGCCAACTCGGCTGGCCCCGCACCGACATCACCTACCGCCCCGGCACCCGCCACCCCGAGAGCGCCATCATCCGCCTCACCGACCCGGCCGACGGCAAACCGCTCGAACTGGGCGTGGAGATCCTCGCCTCGTCGCCGCTGGCCGTCGGCGCGGGCTACCCGCCGGCCGACGACTGGCAGCACGGCACTTGGCGGGGCCGCGGCTGGACCGACCGCCGGGCGTACGACCTCTCCGACCCCGCGGCACACCCGATGGCCGCCTACGGAGTCATCGACCACGCCGCCCGCTACACCCTCGACGGGCAGGTCGGCCACGGCATCTTCGAGCACGGCAGCTTCGGCCGCCACGACCCGAGCGGCTTCACCGGCTTCGACTCGGTGGCGCCCGCCCGGCCCTGACACCCCGACAACCCGGTACGGAAAGGGAGTTCGGTGATGGCGACAGCACCACGGCAGCCCCGGCCACGCACCTCCACCCGCGAGCCCGAGGAGATCGCCCGGCGCCTCACCGCCTGGCTGGCGCACCGGCTGCCCGGAGCGAAGGCGGTGAACGTCACCGTCCCCGAGTCCAACGGCATGTCCAGCGAGACCCTCCTCTTCGACATCGAGCACCCCGAACCACCCGCGCGGGCCTGCGCGTTGAGGCTGGCGGCGGACCCGTCCGCGTACACGATCTTCCCGGTGTACGACATGCCGAGGCAGTACCGCACGATGCGCCTCGCCGCCGACCGCACCGGCCTGCCGGTGCCGCGCGTGCTCTGGCTGGAGGAGGATCCGGGGCCGCTCGGCGCGCCGTTCTTCGTGATGGAGCGCGTCGCCGGACGGGTGCCGCCCGACGTGATGCCTTACACGTACGAGGGAAACTGGCTGCACGCGGCGAGCGACGAGGAGCGCGCCCGTCTGGAGGACGCGAGCATCCGGTTGCTCGCCCGGCTGCACGACGGCGTGCCGGCCGGCGAGGCGGACTTCCTCGCGTTGCCGGGAGAGGGCAGCCCGCTGCGCC
This sequence comes from Streptomyces sp. Q6, assembly GCF_036967205.1. Lineage (NCBI taxonomy): Bacteria > Bacillati > Actinomycetota > Actinomycetes > Kitasatosporales > Streptomycetaceae > Streptomyces > Streptomyces citrinus. The sequence continues at coordinate 1,315,506 of NZ_CP146022.1, read as the reverse complement.
GCCACGTCACGGCCCAACGCGCCTACTACGCCTGGGTGGTGGACGGCCTGCCGCGCTCACCGCTCATCGAGAGCGCCTTCGAGCGGCTGGAGGAACTCTGGCCGCACGACGTGGGTGATTCCGTCCTCAACTGGGGCGACGCCCGGATCGGCAACATCATCTACGACGGCTTCGAACCGGCCGCCGTCCTCGACTGGGAGATGGCGGCGCTCGCCCCGCGCGAGGTCGACCTCGGCTGGACCGTGTACCTCCACCGGTTCTTCCAGGACCTCACGGAGAGCTTCGGCCAGGACGGACTGCCCGACTTCCTGCGCCGCGATCGCGTCGAGGCGCGCTACGCCGAACTCACCGGCCACACGCCCCGGTCCATGGACTTCTACACGCTCTACGCCGCATTGCGGCACGCCGTGGTGATGCTCCGCGTCGCCTACCGCCAGATCCACTTCGGCGAGGCCGAGGTACCCGCGGATCCGGACACACTGATCCTGCACCACGACAGTCTGCGGGCCATGGTGCAGGGCAGTTACTGGGACGAGCGGGCCTGATCCCCCCGGTCAGGCGGCGCGTCGGGCGGGCTGCTCGGGCACCCGCAGCGGGCGCGAGCCGGGACCGCCGACGTGCGAGAACGGCTGCGTGCGCCAGTCGAGCCCCTGCGGGAGCGTCAGCAGCAGGGCGGTGTCCTGCTCCTGCGCGCCCGTCAGCTCGTCGGCGGGCCGCGCCTCGGCGGCCGTGCGGCCGGTGCCCGCGCAGACCGTGAGCCCGAACGGGTTCCACGGCGAGGCCACGTGCGCGTGCTCGGGCAGCACGTCCTCGTCCGCCAGGAGCGCGATGGGCTGGGCACAGTCCGGGCAGATCACCCGGTACATCTCGAACGTGTCGTACTCGTCGCCCTCTTCGTCGTCGAAGGCGTCGGGTTCGACACCCTCCGGCTGGGGTTCGACGATCGTCTGCTTGCGGTTTCGCGTGGCAGGGCGTCCGGAACGCTTCACACTCTGCATGGGAATCTCCCCCTCGGGTGGGCCGACCAGGAGCCGCGGCCTCGACCACAGCAAGCACTTCCCGTCCCGCCGTCGGGGTAATCGCCACATGCCCCAGGACACGGCCCAAAGGGTGTGGTCTTCGTCACATGCCGATTGCAGATGCGGGGAGAGAGGTAGGCGAAAGGGCCCGCGACGGCGTCTTCCCGGTATCCGGGGAGATCACCGGACCTGTAGGTTCTGCGGCATGGAGGAGCTCGACCGACAGATCGTGCAGCTGCTCGTCAAGGACGGGCGGATGAGCTACACCGACCTGGGCAAGGCCACGGGCCTGTCCACGTCGGCCGTGCACCAGCGGGTGCGCCGCCTCGAACAGCGCGGCGTGATCCGTGGCTACGCCGCGGTCGTCGACCCCGAAGCGGTCGGCCTGCCCCTCACCGCGTTCATCTCGGTGAAGCCGTTCGACCCGAGCGCCCCCGACGACATCGCGGAGCGCCTCGCGGGCGTCCCCGAGATCGAGGCCTGCCACAGCGTGGCCGGCGACGAGAACTACATCCTGAAGGTGCGCGTGGAGACCCCGCACGAACTGGAGAACCTCCTCGCCCGGGTCCGTTCCCTCGCGGGCGTCTCGACCCGCACGACGGTGGTCCTCTCCACCCCGTACGAGGCGCGCCCCCCGCGCATCTAGGGCCTGCCCGGCGGATCGGGTCGCGGCCCGGCACAAAAGGGACCCCGGCGGCGGACCGGGCCTCCCGGCGCGGGACACTGTCCCTCATGAGCACGCCCCCCAGCACCCGTACCGTCCTCCTGCGACGCGGCGAGGTCCACAGCCCCGCAGACCCCTTCGCCACCGCCATGGTCGTGGAGGCGGGACACGTCGCCTGGGTCGGTTCGGAAGGCGCGGCGGACGCGTTCGCGGACGGTGTGGACGAGGTCGTCGACCTCGACGGCGCCCTGGTCACCCCGGCGTTCACCGACGCCCACGTGCACACCACGTCGACCGGCCTCGCCCTGACCGGCCTCGACCTCACGGCCGCCCGCTCCCGCGCCGAAGCCCTCACCCTCGTACGGGAACACGCCACGGCCCGACCCGCCGACCGGGTCCTGCTCGGCCACGGCTGGGACGCCGCCCGCTGGCCCGACCGGCAGCCGCCCACCCGCGCCGAACTCGACGAGGCCACCGGCGGCCGCCCGGTCTACCTCTCCCGTATCGACGTGCACTCGGCGGCCGTCAGCACCGCCCTGCTCGACCTCGTCCCGGGCGTCACCGACCGCGCCGGATACGACCCCGAGGGCCCCTCACCCGCGACGCGCACCACGCCGTGCGCGGAGCGGCGCTCGGCGCCGTCGGACCGCAGCAGCGCGTCGAGGCCCAGCGCGCGGCCCTGCGGCACGCCGCCTCCCTCGGCATCGGCTCGCTCCACGAGTGCGGCGGCCCCGACATCTCCTCCGAGGACGACTTCACCGGACTGCTCGACCTCGCCCGCTCCGAGCCCGGCCCCCGTGTCGCCGGCTACTGGGCGGACCGCGACATCGAGCGGGCCCGCGGCCTCGGCGCGCTCGGCGCCGCGGGCGACCTCTTCGTCGACGGCGCCCTCGGCTCCCACACGGCCTGCCTCCACGCCCCCTACGCCGACGCGGGGCACACCGGCACCGCCTACCTCTCGGCGGACGACGTCGCGGCCCATGTGGTCGCCTGCACCGAGGCGGGCCTCCAGGCGGGCTTCCACGCCATCGGGGACGCCGCCGTGACCGCTGTGGTCGACGGGATGCGCGCCGCGGCCGAGAAGGTCGGCCTCGCGCGCGTGCGCGCCGCCCGGCACCGCGTCGAGCACGCCGAGATGCTCACCCCCGAAACCGTGGCCGCCTTCGCCGAGTTCGGCCTCACCGCCTCGGTGCAGCCCGCCTTCGACGCCCTGTGGGGCGGCGAGGACGGCATGTACGCCGACCGCCTCGGCGTCGAACGGGCGCGCACCCTCAACCCGTACGCGGCCCTGCTGCGCGCCGGCGTCCCGCTCGCCTTCGGCTCCGACAGCCCGGTCACCCCGCTCGACCCGTGGGGCACGATCCGCGCGGCCGCCTTCCACCGCACGCCCGAGCACCGGGTCTCCGTACGCGCCGCGTTCACCGCGCACACCCGCGGCGGCTGGCGGGCCGTCGGCCGCGACGACGCCGGCATCCTCGTCCCGGGCGCTCCCGCGGACTACGCGGTGTGGCGCACGGACGAGCTCGTCGTGCAGGCCCCGGACGACCGTGTCGCCCGCTGGTCGACCGACCCGCGCTCCGGGACTCCGGGCCTTCCCGACCTCACGCCGGGCGCCCAACTCCCGGTCTGCCTGCGGACGGTGGTCTTCGGACAGACGGTCTTCGTACGGCCGGACGAGTGATGTACCGGGGCGGCGCGCACCGGATCCCGGCGCGTCGTCGTCCCGTACGACCTGCGTGTCCTCCGCCCTGACCAGGGGCGTTCAGGAAGAGTCCCAGGTCGAACGGCTGTTGACAGCACGCGGCGGTCGGCGGGTAGGTTCGGCCGGGTCCACCACCTCCAGGTACGACCGGGGAAGTCCACGCGAGGCTCGAACGCGGCTGGGTGAGGGGGTGGTGCGCCGCACCGGCGTACCACCACTGGGAGCCAGGCCCAGCGCCCGCGCCACGGGGCGCTGGAACGTTCCGGCCGGTCGGCCAGGTGCGACCCGGGTGGGGCCCGGGCGTTCAGTAGACAACGGCTTTCGGTCGACCCGCAGCCAGCGGGCCCCAGGTCGGCCCGAAGGACGCCCGGCCCCGATCCGCAGGACCCGATCCGCCCGAGAACAGGGCGCCTGATCGGAACGAACAGACGTGCTCGCTATGGTGGTCCCCTTCTGGACGGAAGTTTTAAGGGGAAGCTGTGAGCGACGGCGGTGGGCGCAGGTTCGGCCCTCTGGGTACGGCCTTGGTGATCATCCCGACCTTCAACGAGGCCGAGAACATCAAGTCCATCGTGGGGCGTGTCCGGGCCGCCGTGCCCGAGGCGCACGTCCTGGTCGCCGACGACAACAGCCCCGACGGCACCGGCAAGCTCGCCGACGAACTGGCCGCCGCCGACGAGCGGGTCCACGTCCTGCACCGCACCGGCAAGGAAGGCCTCGGCGCCGCCTATCTCGCGGGCTTCGCCTGGGGCATGGAGCACGACTACGGCGTGCTGGTCGAGATGGACGCGGACGGTTCGCACCAGCCGGAGGAACTGCCCCGGCTGCTCACCGCGCTCAAGGGCGCCGACCTGGTGCTCGGCTCCCGCTGGGTGCCGGGCGGCCGGGTCGTGAACTGGCCCAAGTCCCGCGAGTTCCTCTCCCGCGGCGGCTCCACGTACTCGCGCCTCCTCCTGGACGTCCCGATCCGCGACGTCACCGGCGGCTTCCGCGCCTTCCGCCGGGAGACCCTGGAGAGCCTCGGACTCGGCGAGGTCGCCTCGCAGGGCTACTGCTTCCAGGTCGACCTGGCCCGCCGCGCGGTCAAGGCCGGCCACCACGTGGTCGAAGTCCCCATCACCTTCGTCGAACGCGAGCTGGGCGACTCCAAGATGAGCAAGGACATCGTCGTGGAGGCCCTGTGGCGGGTCACCACGTGGGGCGTGGGGGAGCGGGTGGGCAAGATCCTCGGCCGCGGCTCCGACGTCCGCTGAGAGCGATCTTGATCCCTCTCTTACGCCACTCGGACCCGCCCCCAGGCACACTGGGGGCATGACGACTGGCACCCCGCCCCGCAACCGGCCCTCAGGAGCCAAAGGCTCCCGTCTGCGCAGGCTTCTGCCCCTCGGCGTCGCCGCCTGGGTGATCCTGGAGATCTGGCTGCTGACGATGGTGGCGGGCGCGACCGGTGGCTTCACCGTCTTCCTGATCCTGCTGGCCGGCCTGGTGCTGGGCGGCGTCGTGATCAAGTCGGCCGGGCGCCGCGCGTTCCAGAACCTGACCGAGACGATCCAGCGCCGGCAGAACGGGGCCGTGGAGACCGGCGAGCAGCGCTCGCAGGGCAACGGCCTGCTGATGCTCGCCGGACTGCTCCTGATGATCCCCGGGCTGATCTCGGACGCTCTCGGTCTGCTGCTCCTCGTGCCGCCGCTGCGCACGGCCGTCAGCCGCTACACGGAGCGCACCATCGAGCGGAAGATGAGCGCCGTCGGCGAGGGCTCGCTGGGCAGCGCGTTCCAGCAGGCCCGGATGCGCCAGACCGGTGGCACCGTGATCCAGGGCGAGGTCGTCCGGGAGGACGAGCGTCCGGGCGGTCACCGGGACGACTCGGACCCGCGCCCGCCGATCATGCCCGCCTGACCGACCCGACGACAGGCACGCGAAAGGCCGGGGCCGGACACACGATGTGTGTCCGGCCCCGGCCGTCTCACGAACTGCGGTTGCCCCGCAGGGTCACGCGGACTTGCGGCTGTCCCTCGGGTGGACCGCGATGTTCATCGCGCCCGAGCGCAGCACCGCCAGGCGCTCCTCGAGGACCTCTTCGAGCTCCTCGCGGGTGCGCCGCTCCATCAGCATGTCCCAATGCGTACGGGCGGGCTTGGCCTTCTTCTCCTCAGGGCCGTCACCGTCGACAAGAAGTGCCTGGGCCCCGCAGACCTTGCACTCCCACTCCGACGGAATTTCGGCCTCCACCGAGAAGGGCATCTCAAAGCGATGGCCCTTCTCGCATGCGTACTCCACGGCCTGGCGCGGGGCCAGGTCGATGCCGCGGTCCGTCTCGTAGCTCGTCACTACGAGGCGTGTACCGCGAAGAGCTCGCTCACTCATGAATCGTGCCTCCCGGGCTTGTCGCCCACAGGACAGGTGTCGCTGTCGTCGTCATCCGGTCAACGTCCGGTCGGCGGTAAAGATTCCCGTTCCGGGTCATGCGTCGCCGTCGTAGCCGCCCCTTGTTGTACCCACCGGCGCCCGGTTTGTCACATCTGACACCAGATGTCACCTAGTGTTTCGTATTATCGACGTGCAGTAACGGTACGCCTGGCAGGCCAACCGCGTACACTACCGGCCTTTGCGTTCAGGTGCTAAATCCGGGCCGGTACGGGATTTCCCGCGTCGCGCACCGCCTGCCGCACAGGTACCCGCGCGAGCAGGACGAAACCCACCAGAAAGAACGCGACGAGGGACACGATCGCGTCCCGGTAGCTCCCGGTCAGCTGGTACGCCAGGCCGAACACCAGGGGCCCCAGCCAGCTCATGCCCCGGTCGCTCATCTCGTACGCGGAGAAGTACTCCGCTTCTTTGCCCGGCGGTACGAGATGCGAGAACAGCGAGCGGGACAGGGCCTGCGTGCCGCCCAGGACGAGCCCGATGCCGACGGCGAGGACGAAGAACCACACGGGCGCGTTCGCGGGCAGGAAGTAGCCCGCCCCGATCGTCACCGTCCACGCCACCAGGGAACCGAGGATCGTGCGCTGGGCGCCGTACGCGCGCGCGAGGCGGCCCATCGCGAGCGCGCCGACCACCGCCAGGACCTGGACGAGGAGCACGGCCACGATCAGCGTCGACTGTTCGAGGCCGAGTTCCTCGGAGCCGTAGACCGAGGCCTGCGAGATCACCGTCTGGACGCCGTCGTTGTAGACGAGATACGCCAGCAGGAACGAGAGGGTCAGCGGGTGGCGGCGCATGTCCCGGACGGTGGCGACCAGGTGACGCAGACCCGGCGCCGTACCACCGGGCGCGCGTGTCGAGCGCCGGTCGCGCAGACGGCGTAGCGGCACCAGGGTGAAAGCGCCCCACCACACACCTGCCGACGCGAGACAGATGCGCACGGCCGTCGCCTCCGAGACGCCGAACGTGTCGTAGTTCGCGTACAGCACCAGATTCGCCACGAGGACGAGCGCGCCCGACGCGTAGCCGAAGGCCCAGCCGCGCGACGACACCGCGTCGCGTTCCTCGGGAGGCGCGATCTGCGGCAAGTAGGAGTTGTACAGCACCATCGAGACGGCGAGAGCGGAATTCGCCACTACAAGAAGAGCGCCGCCGAGCAGGTAGCGCTCGCCCTCCAGGAAGAACATGCCGGCCGTCGCCGCCGCGCCCGTATAGGCGGAGAGGGCGAGCAGCGGCTTCTTGCGGCCCGTACGGTCGGCCGCCGCGCCCGCCAGGGGCATCACGAAGACGGACAGGATCACCGACAGGGAGACCGTGTACGCGAAGAAGGAGCCCGCGCGGACCGGGATGCCGAGCGGGTGCACGAACCCGTCCGCGTCCGCCGCCGTCTTCGCGACCGAGGTCAGATAGGGACCCAGGAAGACGGTCAGGACACTCGTCGAATAGACCGAGCACGCCCAGTCGTAGAAGTACCAGCCGCGTTGTTCGCGCCTGCGCTCGGCGAGCGCGGTCGCTCCCGTCGCCGTCCCCCGCACGGTGCCGGTGCCCACCCGTGCCCCCTCGTGATCCCCGTGGTCCCCCGCCGCGCGGGCGTCAGGCCCAGGTTTCCCGGCTCTTCAGCACTTCGCGCAGCGTCTCGATGTGATCGGAAACTATGCCATCGACCCCGAGGTCGAGAAGACGCCTCATCTCGTCCTCCTCGTTGACGGTCCAGACATGGACCTGCAACCCGCGCGCGTGAGCGGCCCGGACGAAGCGGTGGTCGACCACCCGGACCCCGGCGTGCGCGACGGGCACCTGGGCGCAGACCGCGGAGCGGCGCAGGGCGGCCGGGAGCCCGTACGACCTCAGGCGCAGCCCGAGCACGCCCTTGGTGCCGTACGAGGTGGCCAGGCGCGGGCCCGCGAGTGCCTGGGCGCGGGCGACGCGCGCCTCCGAGAAGGAGCCGACGCAGACGCGGTCCCACGCGCGCGTGCGGCGGATCAGGTCGAGGAGGGGGATGAGCGCGGGCTCGGCCTTGACGTCCACGTTCCAGCGGACGTCCGGGAAGGTCTCCAGGAGCTCCTCGAAGAGGGGGACGGGTTCGCTGCCCGCCACGCGCGCGTGGCGCACCTCGTCCCAGGGCAGGTCGGCGATCAGGCCGCTGCCGTCCGTGACGCGGTCGAGGGTCGTGTCGTGGAAGGCGACGAGCCGGCCGTCCCGCGTCGTGTGGACGTCGGTCTCGATGTACCGGTAGCCGAGGTCCACCGCGCGGCGGAACGCGAGGGCGGTGTTCTCCAGGCTGTCCGCCGCCCCGCCCCGGTGGGCGAGGGCGAGCGGACCCGGATGGTCGAGGTAGGGGTGGCGTACGCGCGCGGTCACGGTCGCAGTATCGCCTGCCCCGGTGACGCCTCGGTGGCCGCGGTCGGACCGGCGGGCGGCTCGGCGGCGGCGAAGACACGCAGGAAGTACTGGGCCAGCGGGCCGATCGCCACGGCGTAGACCACCGTGCCCACGCCGATGGTCCCGCCCAGCGCGAAGCCGACGACGCAGACCGTGACCTCGATGACGGTCCGCACCAGGCGGATCGAGCGGCCCGTACGCCGGTGCAGACCGGTCATCAGGCCGTCGCGCGGACCCGGGCCGTAGTTGGCCGCGATGTACAGACCGGTCGCCACACCGTTGAGCACGACGCCGGTCAGCAGCATCGGGACGCGCAGGCCGTACGCGTCGGGCATCGGCACCAGCGCGATCGTCGCGTCCATCGAGAGGCCCACCAGGAAGACGTTGGAGACCGTGCCGAGCCCGGGGCGCTGCCGCAGCGGGATCCAGAGCAGCAGCACGACGGCGCCGATGATGATGGAGACGACGCCGATCGAGATGCCCGACAGTTCGGCGAGGCCCTGGTGCAGCACGCCCCACGGCTCCAGCCCGAGTCCCGCCTGGACGAGCAGGGCGTCGCTTGCCCCGTAGAGGATCAGGCCGACGAAGAGCTGGACGAGCCGACGCAGGGACGGGCCGCCGACGGAGGTGGGTGAGGTGGACGACGGCGCGGACAAGTGGTGCCCCCTGTGGTGGTAGTGGCCTGACTCGTGACACTCTGTGGCTCGTATGGGCAGGCCAACCATGGCCAATTCGGGAAAGGTGGACTGGATCTCATGGCTCAGTGGACTTCGGCGATCGGCTCGGCCCAGCTCGCCCGGCTGCTCACCTCGCAGCAGTCGCGCCCCGCGGGCCCCGGCACCCGCCGCCCGCCCGCCTACCGAGCGCTCGCCGACGGCATCCGGCTGCTCGTCCTGGAAGGCCGCGTCCCCGTCGCCACCCGGCTGCCCGCCGAGCGGGAGCTCGCCCTGTCCATGTCGGTGAGCCGCACCACGGTCGCCGCCGCCTACGAGGCGCTGCGCGGCGAGGGGTTCCTGGAGTCCCGCAGGGGAGCGGGCAGTTGGACCGCGGTCCCGGCCGGCAATCCGCTGCCCGCGCGCGGCCTCGAACCGCTGCCGCCCGAGGCCCTCGGCTCGATGATCGACCTCGGCACCGCGGCACTCCCCGCGCCCGAACCGTGGCTGACCCGGGCCGTCCAGGGCGCCCTCGAAGAGCTTCCCCCGTACGCCCACACCCACGGCGACTACCCGGCCGGTCTGCCCGCGCTGCGCACGATGATCGCCGAGCGGTACACCGCCCACGGCATCCCGACCATGCCCGAGCAGATCATGGTCACCACCGGCGCGATGGGCGCCATGGACGCGATCTGCCACCTCTTCGCCGGGCGCGGCGAGCGGGTGGCCGTCGAGTCGCCCTCGTACGCCAACATCCTCCAGCTCATGCGCGAGGCCGGGCTGCGGCTCGTCCCCGTCGCGATGGCCGACGGTCTGACCGGCTGGGACCTCGACCGTTGGCGGCAGGTCCTGCGGGACGCCGCGCCCCGGCTCGCCTACGTGGTCGCCGACTTCCACAACCCGACCGGGGCCCTCGCCGACGAGGAACAGCGCCGCTCGCTGGTCGACGCCGCGCGTTCGGCCGGCACGGTGCTCGTGGTCGACGAGACGATGACCGAGCTGTACTTCGACGCGGACCGGGTGATGCCGCGCCGCGTCTGCGCGTTCGACCCCGCCGGATCCACGGTCATCACGGTCGGCTCGGCCAGCAAGGCGTTCTGGGCGGGGATGCGCATCGGGTGGGTGCGGGCGGCGCCGGACGTCATCCGCAGCCTGGTCGCCGCGCGCGCCTACGCCGACCTGGGCACCCCGGTCGTCGAGCAGTTGGCCGTGAACTGGCTGATGAACACCGGGGGCTGGGAGAACGCCGTGCAACTGCGCCGTGAACAGGCGCTGGAGAACCGGGACGCGCTGGTCGCGGCCGTGCGCCGGGAGCTGCCGGGGTGGGAGTTCGACGTCCCGGACGGCGGCCTGACGCTGTGGGTCAAGGCCGGCGGTCTGTCCGGGTCCCGGCTCGCCGAGGTGGGCGAGCGGGTCGGCGTACGGGTCCCCTCGGGACCGCGCTTCGGCGTCGACGGAGCGTTCGAGGGCTATGTGCGGCTGCCGTTCACCGTGGGCGGCGCGGTCGCCGACGAAGCGGCGGTTCGGCTCGCCGCGGCGGCGCGGCTCGTGACGGAGGGCCAGGGTGCGGGCGGGGACGTGCCGCGCACCCTGATCGCCTGATCGCTCCTACCGGTCGGCGAGCGCCTCGGCCTCGTCCGGCGCCGCCTCGACCGCGGTGCCGGAGTCGGCCGGTGCGACGCGCTGCGGCAGCAGGGCGAGCACCGCCTGCCGGTGGGTCTCGCTCGTCGCGTCGTCGTACGGGTCCGGGGTCGCCGGCACCTGGAGGCGGTGGACCGGGCCCGAGCCGAGGCGCGCGTAGCCGCGGCCGGCCGGGACGTCGGCGGTGGGGGTCGTCGGAGGGAGGGTGCCCAGGACGTCGTCGAGCTCGTCCAGGGTGGCCGGACCGAGCACCACGCGCGCGCGGGTGTGCTGGCGGACCGGCTCGATCACCGCGTCGAGGCTGTCGAACTGATCGGCGACGACGACCGTCACGCCCGCCGCCCTGCCGTGCCGCAGCGGAACCTGGAGCAGGGTCTGCGGGTCCGTACGGCCGTCCGCCGCCGCGAGGTGTCCCAGGGCGCTCGGCCGGTCCAGCAGGATCCACAGGGGGCGTTTGATGTCGTCCGGCACCGGATGCCCGGCCTGCCGCGCCCGGTTCGCGGCGATCAGCCGCCGCTCCGTCTCGTGGGCGGCCCATTCGAGGCTGGCCAGCGCTCCCGCGAGCCCGCACTCCACGGCGAGGACTCCGTCCCGCCCGGCCAGGCACGCGTAGTCGCCGGTTCCGCTGCCCTCGATGACGAGGATGTCCCCGTGCTGGAGCGCCTGGAGGGCGATCGAGCGCATCAGGGACGTGGTGCCGCTGCCGGGCTGGCCGACGATCAGCAGGTGCGGCTCGGTGGAGCGGACGCCGGTGCGCCACACGACCGGCGGCGCGTCCCGCTGTTCGTCCCCCTCCAGGACCGGCAGCGTGCGCTGCACACCGGTCTCGTCGGTGAAGCCGAGCACGGTCTCGCCGGGAGCGGTCACGAAGCGCTGCGCGGCGATGTCGGTGGGAAGCGGGGCGAGCACCGACACCGTCAGGTGGTTGCCCTCCTCGTCCCACTGGAAGTGGTACTCGCGGCCCCGGCCCAGCTTGGCGTGGAGCAGCTGTTCGATGCGGGCCCTGGACTCGGGCTCACCGTCGGTGAAGTACGCGGGGTAGCGGATCGACAGGCGGTCGAAGCGGCCGTCACCGTCGAAGTCGTAGGTCTCGAAGGCCTTCTCCCACTCGCCGCCGTGGGCGTAGAGCGGGCTCGGGTCCTCCGCGACGGAGAAGTACGGGACGAGCGCCTCGTACAGCGAGGACAGTCGCTGTACCTGCGACTCGTCCGGTCCGGTGGGGGCCGGCACCTTGGGGTCCCGGCCCTTCCATCCGGCCGCCGCCATCAGGGTGATGAGCGCCAGCAGCGGCCCGTACGGAATGAACACCACGACCAGGACGACGGCGGCCACCAGGAACAGCAGTGGTCCGCGCCGGTCCTTGGGAGTGTCCGACCACTTGCGCCGCCCGGCGGCAGCCAGCCGGCGCAGTCCTCGGGTGATCGTGATGAGCGGATGGAGAACGTCGGTGGCACCGTCGGCGGCCGTCCGTGCCATTTCCCGGCTCCGGGCGATCGAGGCGCTGCCATTGCTCAGAATGCGGGGGAGAGGGCGCCTGGCCACTTCATTCTCCTGAAGGTGTGTGCGGGTGGATGGGCCGTCAGAACTTGATCCCGCCGAGCAGGCTGGCGAGACTCGCGCCGCCTGCCTTGATGCTCGGGGCGATGGCCGTGCCCGCCAAGTAGAAGCCGAAGAGGGCGCAGACCAGTGCGTGCGAAGCCTTCAGGCCGTCCTTGCGGAAGAACAGGAAGACGATGATGCCGAGCAGCACGACGCCCGAGATGGACAGGATCATGAGGGTTCTCCTGGTTGATGGGGACAGTCACCATGAGTTCTTCCAGGCTCACAGCATGTATCTATACGACAAAAGGTGCAAATGGGTGGAATTTTGTTGATTTCACCCGGTCGGCAGACAGTTGGTGAGCCACCCGGGCGTGCTACCGGACGGTCGTGGGCACTGTTGGTGATCTTTGCCTCGGCGGGGTCGGCTCATGTGCCCCGGCGGGCAGTACTCTGTCGATTCACTCGTACGGCCGCAGGGCCGTACCGGCACGGACGCGAAAGGCGGTTCAGCAGATGAGCGAAGCCCCCGACCCGGAGGTCGTGGAGCTGGCCACCAAGATCTTCGACCTCGCGCGCAAGGGCGAGGCGGAGGCGCTCGCGGCGTACGTGGACGCGGGTGTGCCCGCGAACCTCACGAACGACCGGGGAGACACGCTCGTCATGCTCGCCGCCTACCACGGGCACACCGACGCGGTCCGCGCCCTGGTGGCGCGCGACGCCGATGTGAACCGTCCGAACGACAAGGGGCAGACCCCGCTCGCGGGCGCCGTGTTCAAGGGCGAGGAGGCCGTGATCCGGGCGCTGCTCGACGGGGGCGCCGATCCGGCCGCGGGGACGCCCTCGGCGGTCGACACGGCTCGGATGTTCGGCAAGACGGAGCTGGTGGAACTCTTCGGGGGTTCCTGAGCCAACAGCTCTGACCAGGCAAAACGGGGGTACAGGAAATGTGGTCGCGGCGGGCTGAACCGCTGGGTCATGATGACGGCGTGATTTACGGACGCGACGGCGGGGCAGGTGGTGCCCACGTGCCGCGCGGGCCGTAAGCGGCCCGGAATCGGGCCTTGGACGAGAGGCAGAGAGATGGTCTACAGCAAGCAAGAGACGGCGGGCGCTCCGACGTGTTGTCGCGTGGCCAGGTAGTTGCAGGTTCCCGGTTGCGTCGACGCTTGATGTGAGGCTGTTTCCCATGTTCGAACCGGTCATAGCGCCCAGCGGTACGCTGCTCGGCCTGTTGCAGCGAGGCCGCGGTGACGGCACGCTGCACGCCCTGACGGCGCCGCGGGACGAGGCTCTCGCGGCTCTGAACCACTGTGTGCTGAGCGACCCCCGCCACGACTGGCAGGTGGAGAACCGCTCGCTGTACTACGCCCGCCTCTACCTCGATCTCCACGGAGAGCTCGGGGAGATCGAGCGGCACCTCTTCGATCCCGAGGATCTCCTCGACACGGACGAGTCCCGAACCGGGCTCGCGCTGTCCGTCCTCGGCCACCTCGCCTCTTACGGCAGGCGTGACGCCCTCGAACTGCTGCGCAGGTACGCGGCGTTCGGCGGCAGCTGGGCCTGGGCCCTCGACGAGCTGGCCCTGCGCGACGACGACGCGGGCCTGCGCGCCCTGGCCGAGCCGGTCCTCGCCCGCTTCCCCGCGGACGCCGAGGCCGAGCTCGTGGCCGCCGTTCGCGACGCCTACGAGCCGCGGCCCTGGCGGCTGTGGGCCGAGGACTCACGCCCCCACGTGGGCGCCCGCGTGCGTGCCGCCCAGGAAGCCGGCTCATTCGACCGCTGGCAGCGGCAGATGCGCCCGTCGGGGCCACGCCCCGAGTGGAGCGTCCAGGCCGTCTTCGCGTGGGCCCAGGAAGGCTTCGAGCGCGGCGCCGTGCTGTACGTGCCCGCCGCGCGCTGCCTCTCGGCCGTCGCCGGACCCGAGGACCGACCCGAGATCCTGCGGGCCGCGCAGGACGGCACCGACGGGGCGCGCTGCACCGCGCTGCGCTACCTCGCCGACTCCCACGATCCCGCCGTACTGGATCTCATCGAGGCCGCCGTGGAGAGCTCCTCCCGCGCGGTCGTCGACGCCGCGCTCGACGCCTTCGAGCGGATGCGCAGCGTCGCCACCGTCGAGCGCGCCCGCCGCTGGGCCCCCGCCCCGACGCGCTCGGCGCCGCCGCCGGACGGATGCTCGCCTGCCGCGGCGGTGCCCGGGACAGCGACCTCGTGCTGCACGCCCTGCGCGAGGCACTGCGCGGCGACGGACCCGACGCCCCGACCCTCTGGCCGCTCGTCGACGGGGCAGGACGGCTCGGCATCGCCTGCGCCGCCCCCGTCCTGCGGCACATCTACCGCGAGACCGCGTCGTCCCATCTGCGCGGGCACGCCGCCCGCGCCCTCGCCGCCACCGACCCCTCCTTCGCCGCCGGATTCGCCGTCGAGTGCCTGTGGGACTGCGAGGAATCCACTCGCGAGATCGCCGCCCGGCACGCCGAGACCGGTGACGCCCGCGTCGTCGAGCAGCTGCGCCGCCTCGCCGCCGACCCGGCCGAGGAGGACGACGTGCAGACCGCCGTGCGCAGCCGCATCGGACCCGACGCCACGGCCCTGTGAACCGCTGATGTGACGGTTCGATGTACGGGAGGCGGCCCGTGGCACGGGGCCCGCCTCCCGTTGTTCGCCCTGGATGCCGCCCGTTTCCCGGGTCGGTCCGACGCTCATGGGACGTTCCCTGCGAGGAAAGATCCATGTTGACGTGGGCACGTCCGGAGCGGCGACAACACCGGTATGCGTGTCGTCATCGTGACCGAGTCCTTCCCGCCCGACATCAACGGGGTGGCGCACTGCGCCCTCCAGACCGCGCGGCACCTCGCCGCCCGCGGTCACGACCCCCTCGTCGTCGCCCCGGACACCACCGCCGCGCCCGAGGCGGACGCCGCCGCCCCGTGCCCCGTCGTCCGTGTGCCGTCCCTGCCGCTGCCCGGCTACCCCCAGGTCCGGGTCGCGCTGCCCAGCCGCCGTGTCACCCAGGCCGTGGCCGCGCACCGGGCCGACATCGTCCATCTGGCCGGCCCGTTCGTGCTCGGCGTGCGCGGTATGAACGCCGCCGCGCGGTGCGGCGTCCCCGCCGTCGCCGTCTACCAGACCGACCTCGCGGGTTACGCCCGTACGTACATGGGGGCGGGCGAGGCCGCGGCCTGGCGGCGGATCCGCGGGGTGCACACCGCCGCCGACCGCACCCTCGCGCCGTCCACCGCCGCGCGGCGCGACCTGGAGGCCCACGGAGTGCCCGGGTGCGGCTGTGGCCGCGGGGCGTGGACGCCGTACGGTTCCGGCCCGAGCGGCGCGACGACCGGCTGCGCGCCGAGCTGGCGCCCCGCAAGGAGCTGCTCGTCGGATACGTGGGGCGGCTCGCGCCCGAGAAACGGGTGGACCTGCTGGCGCGGACCTGCGGCCTCGACGGGGTGCGGGTCGTGATCGTCGGGGACGGGCCCAGCGCGACCTCGCTGCGGGCCGCACTGCCCGGAGCGGTGTTCCTCGGGCGGCGCACCGGCGACGAACTCGCCCGGATCTTCGCCTCGTTGGACGTGTTCGCGCACACCGGGCCGTACGAGACGTTCTGCCAGACCGTCCAGGAGGCCATGGCGAGCGGCGTGCCGGTGATCGCACCGGCCGCCGGCGGTCCGCTCGACCTCGTGGACCACGGCAGGACCGGGCTGCTCGTGCCGCCGAACGACGGCGACGCGGTGCGGGACGCCGTACGGGCGCTCGCCGCTGACCCGGGGCTGCGGGCCGCCTACGGGGCCGCAGGGCGCGCCGCCGTCGCCGGCCGGACCTGGGAGGCCGTGGGCGACCTCCTCGTCGAGCACTACACCGAGGTGCTCGACGCACGCCGGACGGCGGTCGCGGCATGAGCGGGGCGCTGCGGATCGTACGGCTCGCGAACTTCGTCGCACCCGCGTCCGGAGGACTGCGCACCGCACTGCGGGAGTTGGGGACCGGATACCGCGCGGCCGGGCACGAACCCGTGCTGATCGTGCCCGGGGAGCGCTTCAGCGACCGGAACGGCGCCCAGGGGCGCCTCATCACCCTGCCGGGGCCGTCCATGCCCGCCACCGGCGGCTACCGGGTCCTGACCGAACGCCGGCGCGTGGCACGGCTGCTGGAGGAGCTGCGCCCCGACCGCCTGGAGGTCTCGGACCGGACCACCCTGCGCTGGACCGGCGCATGGGCGCGGCGCGCCCGGGTGCCCGCCGTGATGGTGTCCCACGAGACCGCACACGGCGTCCTGCGCACCTGGGGAGTGCCTGAGCGGGCCGCACGCCGGGCCGCCGACGAGCTCAACTCCCGTACGGCGCACGCCTACGCGCGCGTGGTGTGCACCACGGAATGGGCCGAGCGCGAGTTCGTACGGATCGGAGCGCGCAATGTCGTCCGGGCGCCCCTCGGCGTCGATCTCGTGCGATGCCGGCCCGAGGCGTCGGACGCGCGAGTGCGGGCGCGGCACGCGCGCGTGGGCGAGGTGCTGCTCGTCATGTGTACGCGGCTCTCCGTGGAGAAGCGGCCGGGGACGGGGCTGGACGCGGTGGCGGAGCTGCGGCGTCGCGGCGTGCCCGCGCGGCTCGTCGTCGCGGGCGACGGACCGCTGCGCACCCGGCTCGAACAGCGCGCCCGGTCACGGGGTTGCCGGTCTCCTTCCTCGGGCACATCGCCGACCGCGGCGCACTCGCGGCGCTCCAGGCCTCGGCCGACGTGTGCCTGTCACCCGGACCCGCCGAGACGTTCGGCCTCGCGGCCCTGGAGGCGCTGGCCTGCGGCACCCCGGTCGTCGTCAGTGCCTCCTCCGCGCTGCCCGAGGTGATCGGCACGGCCGGAGCCGTGGCGAGCGACAACGGCGCCGCGTTCGCCGACGCGGTGCGCGATGTGCTCGCACGGCCCGAGGGGCGACGCAGGCGGGCCGCACGCGCGCGTGCCGAGTGCTTCGGGTGGGACGCGGCCGTGGCGGCCTTTCTCGCCGCTCACGACGCGCCCGTACCGGCGCGGGAGCGGGGTGCGGCATGAAGGCGGTCCGGTTCGCCGCGCTCGGCGACTCCCTCGCCGAAGGCGTCGGAGACCCCGTCGCCGGTCGGGACGGCGGCGGATGGCGGGGCTGGGCGGCACTCCTCGCCGAAGGGCTCGCGCCCGCCGAAGTGCCCGTGGAGTTCCGGAACTTCGCGGTCAGCGGCGCGCAGACCTCCGACGTGGTCGGACGGCAGCTGTCGGCGGCCCTGAACTTCGCCCCGGACATCGTGTCCGTCGTCGTCGGCGTCAACGACACCCTGCGCCGCACCTTCGACATCCAGGCCGTGGCCGCACAACTCGACACCGTCTACGGCGCGTTCGCCGCGCGCGGCGCGACCGTGCTCACCGCGTGCCTGCCCGACCCGGGCGCCATGCTGGGCCTGCCGGGTGCCCTGGCGCGCCCTCTCGCGCGGCGGCAGCACGCGGTCAACTCCGTGGTCCACGCCCTGTCCGAACGACACGGAGCCGTCCATCTGCACGCCTGCGACGGCGCGTGGGTGGCCGACCGGACGATGTGGAGCGCGGACCGGCTGCACCCCGGGGAGCGGGGGCACCGCCACTTCGCCGCCCGCTTCCACGCGGTCCTCGCCGCCACCGGGGCGGACCTCGGTCAGGCCCCCGACACCGAGCCGGACCGGCCTCCGCCGACCCGGGCGTCCGGCTTCTGGTGGCTGGCCACCGCAGGCACCGGCTGGGTGGCGCGGCGGTGCACCGACCTGCTGCCGCAGCTCATGGCCCTGGCCGCGGACGAGGTCCGGCACGAGCTGCGCGGCACCAGCGCGCGCCTCGACCTGCGGGCGTCGGCCGGGGTGGCCAGGGCCCTGATGCCGAGCCGTGCCGAAGCGGGCACATGAGCGAGGACGTAGACGAGGAGACAGCCGCGGGCGTGGACGCGGAAAAGTGGACGCCGAATGGAAAAAGGGCGTGGGCAAGGACGTGGGCGTGACTCGTCATCGTTGAACGATCCCTCCATACTCATGTTGTCTCGTTCTTTTATCTGCGCTTGAATTCGTCCGTGGCCACGGACGAACTGCACGCACTCGCGGACGACCGCGAGCTGCTGGGACGCACCAGCACCGCCGAGCGCGTCGCGGACATCCTCAGGAACCGGATCGCGGAAGGCTTCTTCCCGTCCGGCACCCGCCTGTCGGAGGACAGCATCTGCGGCGCCCTCGGCGTCTCCCGCAACACCCTGCGCGAGGCGTTCCGGCTGCTCACGCACGAGCGGCTGCTCGAACACCGGCTCAACCGGGGCGTCTTCGTCCGCGTCCTGAGCGTCGCGGACGTACGGGACATCTACCGGACCCGGCGCATGGTCGAGTGCGCGGTCGTCCGCTCGCTCGGAGATCCGCCGTACGCCCTCGACGGCCTCGCCGCCGCCGTCGCCGAGGGGCGGCGCGCGGCCAGGGCCCGGGAGTGGCAGGGCGTCTCCACCGCCAACATCCACTTCCACCGCGAGCTCGTCGCCCTCGCCGGCAGCGAGCGCACCGACGAGCTGATGCGCGGGGTCCTGGCCGAACTGCGGCTCGCCTTCCACGTCGTGGACGACCCGCGCCGACTCCACGAGCCCTACCTCGCCCGCAACGCCCGGATCGTGGAGACGCTCGGCAAGGGCCTGCGCGACGAGGCCGAGACACTCCTCGCCGCCTATCTCGACGACTCCCGCGACGGGCTCGTCGAGGCGTACGGGCAGCGGGTCCCGAAGAGCGCGTAGCGGCCCGCGGGGCCAGGGGCATCTGCGTCGTTTCGACCGTTGTCAGACCCAGCGCCTAGTCTGTGCTCCGTGACTTCGCCTGCCACCACGGAATCCGTTCCGCCCCAGCTCAGCGCGGGGCCGCGCCCCGCACCGGGCCCGGCCGCCGACGAAGGGCTCGCGCGGCGCCTCCGCGCGCTCGCCTGCACCGCGCCGCTGCACGATCTGGACGTCCGCAAGGCGAACCTCGCGGGGGAGTACTCGACGTACGGCATGGCCGAGGTGGCGCTCTCCGCGATCGACCTCGTCACGCTGAACATGGACTTCGACACGGGCGCCGACCACGAGCAGATAGTGGCTCGCCTGGTGCCGCGCATCGCCGCGCAGGCCCCGCAGCGGCCGGCCTCCGAGCACGAGCGCGTCGCCCGCTGGGTCCTGGAGAACCTGATCAACGTCGGCAGTGTGGACCGCGGCTTCCGTGCCGTGTACGGCACCTTCGCGACCGACGGCTCGTACGTGCGCCGTGACTACGACTTCAAGCTGATCGAGGAAGTCCCCGGCTACGGGGGCAGCGTCTACCTCCGGACCACCGACGAGGCGGTCAACGTCCTGGTGGGCGCTCTCGACACGGACGTCACCAGCGCGCAGATCGCCGCCGAGGTGAAGCTGGAGGTGCTGATCAGCCGCGGCCGCCTCGCGGACGCGCAGCTCGCCGCCGAGCAGGCCAGGTACCGGACCGTGCAGTACTCGGAGACGCTGCGCAAGGCGCTGGACGCGACGCGGCGCAATGTGCGCGCCGTCGACTGGCTGCGGGCCGTGCCCGACATGATCGCCGAGGCCCTCGACCACGTGGCCGACCGCTACCGCCACGAGAACGCGATCCTGACGAACATCCGCAAGGCGCGGGACGAGTCCGAGGACCCCGAGCAGAAGCGGCGCGCGGCCGAGCTCGTCGACATCGTGAAGGACTGCATCCGCCGCCACACGCAGTTGCAGTCGCGCCTGCTCGAAGCCGGGCCGCTGTTCCGCGCCGAGCAGGACCGGCAGGCGTTCGCGACGCCCTCCGCGCGCGCGGGCCTCGACCTGTACGGCCAGCTCGTGGCGCCGCTGCTGCCGCTGCCCCTGGAGAGCGCGGTCCGGGTGACCGACGCGTTCTTCGCGCGCGGCACCGGACTGCGCACCCCCGTCTCCGTCCGCGTCACGGACCTGGTCGACATACTGCTGACGCCGCCGCAGGAGCGGGAGAACCTGGGCGCCGAGATGCCCGAGCCCGACCTGATCGCGACCCCGGACGACAGCCGGTTCAGCGAGGAGCAGCTCGCGAGCGCCATGGAACTGCTCGACCTGCCCGCGGACGCGCCGCGCCGACTGTCCGGGCTGCTGGCCGACGCCCGCGCGCGCGACGCCGAACTGCCGTACCTGGTCGCCCTGCTGGCGGTCCACGCGGCGAGCCCGGCCGTCGGCACCGCGTACCGCCAGGGCGAGGAGAAACTGCTGTTCGCCGTGGACGACGGCACCGAGCTCGACGACCCGGAGTTCGGCGGCGCCGACCTCATCGTGGGCACCGCGCTGCTCGACGCGGCCGGGATGGCCGCGGACCGGACGGAGGCCGCGTGACGTACCAGGAAATGATCAAGGAGCACCGCCCGTGACCGAGTACCCCGAAGAGCCCGCCGAGTGGGGCGAGCCCGAGGCCTCGGGCGCCGTGGCGGTCAAGGCCGCCGCGCCCGTCACCCCGGCCGACGCCGCGGACGCCGCGCGGCTCGTCTCCTTCGGTCTTCAGCCCAAGCTCCAGCCGTCCCGCGACCAGGAGTACGGCGAGCTGCTGCGCCGCTACCGCGACGACCCTGCGTTCGCCCGGCTCGCCGACGCCGTCGCCACCGGGCTCGGCCTCGTCGTCCTGGAGGTCTCCCCGCGCGCGGGGATGGCCGTGACCGCCGCCGAGGACTCCGTGTTCGCCGTCCGGATGGGCGACTACGCACGCCGCACCTCCGCCGACGGCACCGACCGCTTCCTGCACGGCCTGGCCCACCTCGCCGTCGCCGCGCTCGCCTTCCCGCGGCCCGAGGACCTCGCCGACGACGGCTACATCGGCCGCGTCAGTGTCAACGGCGTGGACGCGTTCGTCCGCCAGGCCTGCCGCAAGCTGGAGGAGCGCGCCGAGGAGACCGGCGAGAACACCGACCCGGCCACCGACGCCCCGGGCCTCGAAGCGGCCTGGCGGATCTGGGCGCGGCGCAGCTCCACCGGCGCCACCAAGGACACGCGCCGACTGGCCAGTTCGACGACCGGCATCATCGGCAAAGCCGTCGCGTTCCTCACCGACTCCGGATTCCTCCAGAGAACCGGCGACGACGGGGGCGGCACGTACCGCACCACCGCCCGCTACCAGTTGCAGGTCCGCGACATGGCCGGCACCGCCGCGATGGGCGAGCTCCTCGACCTCGGCGTCGTCCCGGTGACCGACGGTTCCGCGAGCCTTGTGCCGCCGATGGACGAGGACGCGGCCGAGCTCGCCGCCGACGCGGGCCTGCCGTTCCACTCGTAACCCCATCGACCGCCTCAACTTCCGTACCTACCACGAGAGTCCGCCATGTACGAGCTGTCCCGGATTCGCCTCTACTCGATCGGTCCCGCCGGTGCGCGCTACGCCGACACCGTGCTCGACCTGCGGGGCGTCGGCGCGCCCGTGCCCGACCCCGCGCCCACCCAGGCGGAGTTCTTCGAGGACGAGCCCGTAGGACCGCCGCGCCGCCCCGCGCCGGCCGGCGTGCTCTTCCTGGAGAACGGCGGCGGCAAGTCGGTCCTGCTCAAGCTGATCTTCTCGGTCATGCTCCCGGGACACCGGAACACGCTCGGCGGTGCCAGCTCCGGCGTGCTGCGCAAGTTCCTGCTGGCCGACGACTGCGGGCACGTCGCCCTGGAGTGGCAGCACACGCTCACCGGCGAGTGCGTCGTCGTCGGCAAGGTCAGCGAGTGGCGGGGGCGCCAGGTCTCCAACGACCCGCGGAAGTTCGCCGAGGCCTGGTACTCCTTCCGGCCCGGCCCCGGCATGAGCCTGGACGCGCTGCCCGTCGCCGAGTCGACCGCCGTACGGCCCGTCGTCGAGGGAGCCTCGGGCGCGCAGGGCCGGCGCCGCACCATGAAGGGCTTCCGGGACGCGCTCACCGAGGCCGGCAAGGCGTACCCGCACCTGGAGGTGCACTGGGAGGAGATCCACGACCGGTGGAACGAGCACCTCGGTGACCTGGGCCTCGACCCCGAACTCTTCCGCTACCAGCGCGAGATGAACGCGGACGAGGGCGAGGCCGCCGGCCTGTTCGCCGTGAAGAAGGACTCCGACTTCACCGACCTGCTGCTGCGCGCTGTCACCGACACCCGTGACACGGACGGCCTCGCCGACCTGGTCAGCGGGTTCGGGAACAAGCTGGGCCGACGCTCCGAGCTCATCGCCGAGCGTGACTTCACCGCCGGCTCGGTGGATCTGCTGACCCGCATCGTCGAGGCCGCGGGCACCCGCTCCCGCGCGCGCGACATCCACGCCGCGGCCGAGCGGCGCACCCGTACCCTGGCCCGCCGCCTCACCGCGCGGGCCGCCGTCGAGCGGGGCCGCGCCGGAGACCTCGCCCAGCAGGTCACCGCGGCCGCGCACACCGTCACCGAAGCCGAGTCCGCGCGCGAGCGCACCGCCCTGATCGCGGCCGAACTCGCCTACCGGCACGCCTCGTCGGCGCTCGCGGGTGCCGAGAAGGCCGCCGCCGCGCAGAAGCGGGAGATGGCCGACGCCCGCACCCTCTTCTCCGCGTGGCAGGCCGCCGAGGCCGTGCTGCGCCACCGCGCGGCGGCCGACCGCTCCGCGCGCGTGGCCGTCGCCATCCGCGAGGCCGAGCGGGACGCCGCCCCCGCCCTCGCCGCCCGCGCCAAGGCCGCGTCCGATCTCGTACGCGCCCTGCACGGCGCCGCCGAGAAGGCCGAGGCGCACGCGAACGAGGAGGAGGAGCGCTCCGCCGTCCTCCAGGAGGCGGGCGAGACCGCGCACCGCGACGCGACCGCCGCCGCCACCGAGGCGCAGCGCGCCCGCAGTGAACTCGGGCACCTGCGTCAGCGGTTGAGCGAGGTCGAGCAGGAGACCGCCGAGGCCGTCAGGGCCGGCTGGCTCGACGACAGCGCGCCCGACGCCGACCCGGCCCGCGCCGCGCTCGCCGCGTCCGACGCCGAGAAGACCACCGTCGCCGCGTGGGACACCGCCCGCGAGGCCGCGCGCCGCGCCGCCGAGCACGCCCGCGAGTCCGCCGCCGTGGAGGCCCGCGCCGAGCTGACCGCGGCCCGCGCCGCGGACGCCGCGAGCGCCGCCGAGCAGGCGTACCGGGCGGAGGAGCGGGCGGCCGCGTCCCTGGCGGGCGAGGAGCGCCTCGCCGAACTCCTCGGGGTGAACGACCGGTCGGGCACCCCCAGGAGGCCGGGTTCCCCGGCGCCGTCCGCGCGCGGGCCGAGGCCGCCGACGGTCCGCTCACCCCCGAGGACCTCGACCGCGCCGCCGACGACCTCAAGACGTTCCTCGACGACTCGGTCGCCTCCGCCGAGCGGCAGCTCTTCGAGCTGCGCACCGCCGCCGCCGACGACTCCCGGATCCTCGGCGCCCTCGGCGACGGCGGACTCCTGCCGCCGGGCCCGGACGTACTGGCCACCGTCGAGTTCCTCGGCGAGCACGGCATCCCGGCCCTGCCCGGCTGGCGCTACCTCGCCCAGTCCGTCGACCCGGCCGACCACGCGCGCGTGCTCGCCGCCCGGCCCGAGCTGGTCGACGGCGTCATCATCACCGACCCGGCCTCGCACGTACGGGCCCGCGAGGCGCTCGCCGGGGCCGCCCTGCTGCCCCGGTCCGCGGTCGCCGTCGGCACCGCGGCCGCGCTGCTCGCCCCGACCCCGGCCGAGAACACCTCGGACGAGAACGTCTTCCTCGTGCCGCCGAACCCGGCCATGCACGACGAGCACGCCGCCGACGAGGAGCGGCAGGCGCTGCGCGCGCGGGCCGCCCGGCGCGACGAGGACATCCGCACCCTCGCGGGGCGCCTCGCCAAGGACCGCGAGCTGTCCGCCCGTCTCACCTCCTGGCGCTCCGGCTGCCCGGCGGGACGGCTCGCCGAACTCGCGACGGCGGCCGACGAGGCCCGCACGTTCGCGGCGGAGGCCGAGGCCGAGCTCGCCGAGGCCCGCACCGTGCGCGCCGAGGCCGACGAGAGCGCGAGCGAGGCGACCCGCGTCCGCGACGAGCGCCAGGAAGCGGCCCAGAAGGCGCGCCGCGCCGCCGACGCCCTGGCCGGGCTCGCCTACCGGCTGCGCGAGCGGTCCGCCTGGCAGGCCAAGGTCCGCGAACTCGCCGACGAGGCCGTCGAGTCCGAGGCCCGCGCCCAGTCCTGCCTGGAGCACGCACGCGCGGCCGACGAGGACCGCCGCGCCGCCCAGCGCTCCGCCGACGACGCCCGGCGCACCGCCCGCACGCTGCGTGGCGAGCGCGCCGAGATCGCCGGCGCCCCCGACGACGTACCCGAGGGCGACTCCCCGAAGGCGTCGCTGCCCGCACTGCGCGAGGCGTACCGTGCGGCCTCGCAGGTCTACGAGAAGGTCGGCGTCGGCGCCGACCTGCGGGCCGAGCAGGCCCGCGCCGAGAGCGACGAGAGTGCCGCGCTCGCCGAGCTCGACCGGCTCAGCAACAAGGTCCGCACCCGCGCCGCCGCCCTCCTCGAATCGCCCGAGGGCGCCGACGGCCCGTCCCGGCAGGCCGCCGCGGGCCGCGCCGAGGAGCACGTCCAGCTCCTGGAGACCCGGGCCTCCGCGACGAGCGAGCAGCTCGGCCGGCTGCGCGGCGAGACCGAGCGGCTCGCGCCCGAGGACGGCGAGGCGCACACCGAGCTGCCCGAGGACCTGATCCCGCGCGACACCGAGCACGCGCAGGCCCTGCTCCGTACCGCCACCACCGAACTGGCCGTGCGCACCGAGGCGTTGAGCACCGCGCGCGCCGCGCACGGCGAACTCCTGGCCGCGCACCGCGCCGCGGAGGACGGCACCGGCGGCTTCGAGGAGACGGCGGCGCTCCTGCGCGACCTGTTGCGCGACCACAGCGCCGACACCGAGGAGCAGGACGAGCAGGAGCCCTACCCCGGCTCCCTGGAGGAGGCCCGCACGGCCGCCGCCGAGGCGCGGCGCTCGCTGCGAGGCTGCTCCGCCGACCTGTCCGCCGCCGAGGCCGCGGTCCGCGAGGCGAGCGACATCCTCGTACGGCATGCGAACTCGACGCGGTACGAGGCGGTGCGCACGCCCGCGCGGCAGCAGATCAGGGAGCTGCCGGCGTCCGCGCTGCCGGAGCACGCGCAGAAGTGGGCGGACGCGTTCGCGCCCCGACTGCGCGTCCTCACCGACGAGTTGGCGCAGCTGGAGCGGAACAGGGACTCGATCGTGGACCGGCTGCGGGGGCTCGTCGAGTCGTCGCTCGCCACGTTGCGCTCCGCCCAGCGCCTCTCCCGGCTGCCCGAAGGGCTCGGCGAGTGGTCAGGACAGGAGTTCCTGCGGATCCGCTTCGAGGAGCCCGACCAGGCCACGCTCACCGAGCGGCTCGGCGAGGTCATCGACGAGGCGACCCGCGCGGCCGTGAAGAAGAACTCCGACCTGCGGCGCGACGGCATGTCCCTGCTGCTGCGCGGGGTCGGCTCGGCCCTCGAACCCAAGGGCATCGCCGTCGAGATCCTCAAGCCGGACGCGGTGCTGCGCGCCGAGCGGGTGCCCGTCGGGCAGATGGGCGACGTGTTCTCGGGCGGGCAGCTGCTCACCGCGGCCATCGCCCTGTACTGCACGATGGCCGCGCTGCGCAGCAACGACCGGGGCCGGGACAAGCACCGGCACGCGGGCACGCTGTTCCTCGACAACCCGATCGGCCGCGCCAACGCCACGTACCTGCTGGAGCTCCAGCGGGCCGTGTCGGACGCCCTCGGCGTCCAGCTCCTCTACACCACCGGCCTGTTCGACACCACGGCGCTCGCCGAGTTCCCGCTGGTGATCCGGCTGCGCAACGACGCGGACCTGCGGGCGGGGCTGAAGTACATCAGTGTCGAGGAGCACCTGCGGCCGGGACTGCCGCAGCAGGACCCGGACGGGGAGACGGTGCACGGCGAGATCACGGCCACGCGCATGTTCAAGCGGCCCGAACCCGCGGCCCGTTAGGCGTCGAGCTCCTGGACCAGCCAGTGATGGAAGGTCCCGAGGTGATGCTCGGTCGGCACCAGGACGCCGCCCGAGCAGTACGCCCGTGACGACGTGGCCGACGGGGTGCGCTCGTACACGGCGAAGCCACCGCGGGGCCCGGCGACGTGTGGTCCTGCTTCTTGTAGGCCCGCACGTTCGACATGCCGCGCCGTTTTGCGCGCACCTCCGGTGAACTCGCCCGCGCCGAGGCGCAGGGCGAGGCAGGAACGGAGACGGGCCCCGACGTCGAGCCCGAGTCGCCACCGTCCGGCCGCCACGTGCCCAGCCCGATGCCCGGTCCGGCACCGGGTCCGGCTCCCCGGCCGAGCGCGTCAGGAATGCGTCAACTGCCCGGCGCCGCCCCGACCCCGTATGTTCTCGGGAGCGCGCCGACGAGCCGCCCGGCGGGCCTGGCGGCGCTCCTTGCGCAGTCGGCGGGCCGTACTGGCCGGGACCGACACCACGCCGTTCCGCTGGTTCCACACCTGCCGGGTCACCCAGACGTCGAGCACGCTCCAGGTCGCCACCACCGTGCTGCCCACGCTGCTGAGCACCATGGGGAACGCCAGCCAGGAATCGGCCAGGGTGCACAGCACGGCGACCATGCCCTGAATGAGGGTCAGCGAGCCTATGAGCACCGCCCGTACCGCCGCCGTCCGTACCGGGTCGGGCATGCGGCGTCGCTTCGCCGGTTCCTCGACCCACAATTCGCGTCGCTCCGCCGTGACCATCACCGCACCACTCCCCACCACTCCCGGGCCGCCCGGCCGATGCCCCCGCACCGGCTCCCCACAGTGACTGCCCGGTTTGCTCTGCTTTACGCCGCCTGCGCGGCGCCCGTGCACTGTCCACCCATGTCCCATGAGGAGAGACGAACGGGAGCGCGTGAAGATTCCCGGATCCGCCGGGTGAACCTGCCGGGAATCGGACAACTATCCATACGGAGTCCCGGACGGTCGCAAGGAACATCGGAATCCGGCCAACTGTCCTGTCCGGGCGGCTGAGGGACATCGCCCCGAGCGGACGCGATCCCGGGATGCAATCTCACGCAATGCCCGGACAACTCACGATCTCCGTCATGGTGTTGAGCCGGACAGCATCCGGACAGGCCTTCGAGTTGCTCCTGTCTCAGTAGTAGGCTCGCGCCGTTTGTTGACGCACATGTGTGCCCCTGGCTCTCGGGGGCCGATCTGGGGGAGGCCATGCGCTTTCGCGGGAAGTCCATCCGCCGGAAGATCGTGGCGTTGCTGTTGGTGCCGTTGCTGTCGCTGACGGCGATCTGGGCCTTCGCCTCGGTCATCACGGGCCGCGCCGCCGTCCAACTGATCACGGCAGGCCAGGTCGCCGACGCCATCGGCTACCCCCTGAGCGACACCAGCCGGGTGCTCCAGGACGAGCGCCGCCAGACGTTGGTCTACCTCGCGGACCCCCGGGCCTCCGACGCCCAGTCCAAGCTGCGGATCCGACGCAGCGCCTCCGACGAGGCGATGAGCAAGATCAAGGAGAAGGCCCGCGACTCGGGCCTGCGCGACGACCTGGACGACGACGCGCGCCGCACCCTCGACACCGTCGTCGAAGGCTTCGAGGGAATCGAGTCGCTGCGCCGCAACATCGACGAGGGCACGGTCACCCGCGCCCAGGCGCTCGAGTTCTACAACGACCTCATCACGCCCGCGTACGACTTCCTGCTCGACCTCACCGCCCTCGACGACGCCAAGGTGGAGCGCCAGGGCCGCGCCCTCGTCGGCATCCTGAAGGCGCGTGAACTCCTTTCCCAGGAAGACGCGTTGGTCGGCTCCGGGCTCGTCGCCCGCCGCCTCACCCAGCCGGAACTGCGGCAGATCTCGGACCTCGTCGCCCAGCGCGGCCTCCTGTACGACACCAACCTCGCGCTGCTCCCCGACGACGAGCGTTCCCGCTACGAACGGTACTGGCGCGGCCCCGACACCAACCCGCTGCGCACGGCCGAGGACGCCCTCGTGGACGGCGAGCCCGGCGCCCCGCAGGGCGTCACCGCCGGCCGCTGGGACAAGGCGTCCACCGCCGTCCTCGACGACCTCGTCGACCGCAACACCGACGCCGCCGACCGGTACCGGCTCCGGGCCCGTCCGGTCGCCGTGAAGGTGATCGTCCTCGCCGGCATCGCCGGAGTGCTCGGGCTGCTCGCCCTGCTCTTCTCCGTCTTCCTGTCGCTCCGCATCGGCAGCCGCCTCGTCCGCGACCTGCGCCGCCTGCGCCTGGAGGCCCACGAGTCGTCCGGCGTCCGCCTGCCGAGCGTGATGCGCCGCCTCGCCGCCGGAGAAGAGGTCGACGTCGAGACCGAGGCACCCCGCTTCGACTACGACAAGGACGAGATCGGGCAGGTCGGCCAGGCCCTCAACACGCTCCAGCGGTCCGCCGTCGAAGCGGCCGTGAAACAGGCCGAGCTGCGGCGCGGTGTCTCCGAGGTCTTCGTGAACCTCGCCCGCCGCAGCCAGGTCCTGCTGCACAAGCAGCTGACGCTCCTCGACACCATGGAGCGCAGGACCGAGGACACCGACGAACTCGCCGACCTGTTCCGCCTCGACCACCTGACCACGCGCATGCGCCGCCACGCGGAGGGCCTGGTCATCCTCTCCGGCGCCGCCCCGTCCCGGCAGTGGCGCAAGCCCGTCCAGCTCATGGACATCGTCCGGGCCTCCGTCGCCGAGGTCGAGGACTACGAGCGCATCGAGGTACGCCGACTGCCGCGCATCGCCGTGACGGGCCCCGCGGTCGCCGACCTCACCCACCTGGTCGCCGAACTCCTGGAGAACGCCACGGTGTTCTCGCCCCCGCACACCGCCGTGCAGGTCCTCGGCGAGCGCGTCGCGAACGGCTTCACCCTGGAGATCCACGACCGCGGTCTCGGCATGGCCCCCGACGCTCTGCTCGACGCCAACCTGCGGCTCGCCGAGACCCCCGAGTTCGAACTCTCCGACACCGACCGGCTCGGCCTGTTCGTCGTCAGCCGGCTCGCCCAGCGCCAGAACGTCCGCGTCTCCCTCCAGCCGTCCCCGTACGGCGGCACCACGGCCGTCGTCTTCATCCCGGACACGCTGCTCACGGACGCCCCCGACACCGAGGGCGCCGGTTTCCGTCTCGACCGGCCCGACCCCGCGCGCCGTGCGGCGCCGGCC
The DNA here is from genome assembly GCF_036967205.1 of Streptomyces sp. Q6. Lineage (NCBI taxonomy): Bacteria > Bacillati > Actinomycetota > Actinomycetes > Kitasatosporales > Streptomycetaceae > Streptomyces > Streptomyces citrinus. Next base: position 1,286,340 of record NZ_CP146022.1, on the reverse strand, counting down.
GGTCGCGGCGCGACCCTGAGCACCTCGGAGGGGCTGCCGGGCCTCCCCGCCTCCGTCCTCGACGGCCCGGTGGAGCTCGAGGCACCGCTGACCACCTCGGACATGACGGAGTTCCCCGGCGCGCTCGGCGACGAGGACAGCGAGCGCGGCGGTCTCTTCCGGCCGCGCCGTGCGGTCGCCGGTACCTCCGGCGAACAGCACCAGCAGGCGTCCGACGACGAGGACGGCTCGGGTCCCGGCCACACCGGCTCCCGCGACGCGCAGCCGGGCGGCCTCGTGCCGCTGCCGCGCCGGGGCGCCCCCAAGCTCGTCAGCTCGCACGGCCGGCCCGTGGGACACAGCCGCCCCGGCGAGGGCGACCGCCCCGGAGCGCCCTCGCACCCGGGGACCACCGCGACCGCGCCGACGAGGAGAACCGGGGCGAGACCCCGTCCACCTCGCTCGCCGACCTGCCCCGGCGGCGCTCCCGCGCCACGGAGCCGACCCGGGCCCCGGCACCGGCCGCCCCGGCGGACGCCGGTCAGCCGGACGCCGGGGCCTGCCCCGCCGCGTACGACAGGCCAACCTGGCCCCGCAGTTGAAGGACGGCCCCGACCAGCGGGCCGACCGCACGACGGCCAGGGACGAGACGGTCGGCGCACCGCCCGTGGAGCGGGACGCCGACGAGGTACGCAGCCGCATGGCCTCGCTCCAGAGCGGCTGGCGGCGCGGCCGCGAAGAGAACGAACGGGACACCACCGCGGGCGACGACCGCGCCGACGGCACAGCACAAGGAACAACATCTGAGGGGGACGGTCGATGACCGCACCGAAGGCCACCGCGCACACCACGAACGGTGGTTCGGGGGAGCTGAACTGGCTCCTCGACGACCTGGTCGAGCGGGTCGCCGCCATCCGCAAGGCGATCGTGCTCTCGGGGGACGGACTTCCGACCGGGGTCTCCAAGGACCTCAGTCGTGAGGACGGCGAACATCTCGCCGCCGTCGCCTCCGGATTCCACAGCCTCGCCAAGGGCGTCGGGCGCCACTTCGACGCGGGCGGCGTCCGGCAGACCGTCGTCGAGCTCGACGACGCCTTCCTGTTCGTCACCGCGGCCGGCGACGGCAGTTGCCTCGCGGTCCTGTCCGACGCGGACTCCGATGTCGGCCTCGTCGCCTACGAGATGACTCTGCTGGTCAAGCGGGTCGGCGTGCATCTGGGGACGGCTCCGCGCACGGATCTGCCCGCCGGAGGGTAGTGGATCGGGATGAGCGCAGACGGTGAGGGGACGCAGGAGACGCACCACTGGTTCGACGACGAAGCCGGGCCGGTCGTCCGTCCGTACGCCATGACACGCGGCCGCACCACCAGCGCGGCCCAGCATCGCCTCGACCTCATCGCCGTCGTCGTCGCGGAACACCGCGGCGCCGAGGCGGTGGCCGACCAGACGCTGTCGCCGGAGCACGTCGACATCGTCGAACTGTGTGGCGACAGCCCGCAGTCGGTGGCCGAACTCGCCGCCGAACTCGACCTTCCCATCGGCGTGGTGCGCGTCCTGATCGGCGATCTCGTCGATGACGAACTGGTCCACGTGACCCGTCCCGTGCCGCCCGCCGAGCTGCCGGACGAGAGCATTCTGCGCGATGTGATCGACGGCCTCAGAGCGCTCTGAACCCCTCCAGCACCCCCGACACAGCGACCGCAGTGAGGCAGGAGAGACAACCGATGATCTTCGGGCGTTCCGAGCGCGGCAGGGCCCCCGTCGAGCCCGTCACGCTCAAGATCCTCGTGGCCGGCGGCTTCGGCGTGGGCAAGACGACCCTCGTCGGCGCGGTCAGCGAGATCAGGCCCCTGCGGACGGAGGAGCCGCTCAGCGAGGCGGGCCGCCCCGTCGACGACACGCGGCACGTCAAGGGCAAGCACACCACCACGGTGGCCATGGACTTCGGCCGGATCACGGTCCGCGAGGACCTCGTCCTGTACCTCTTCGGCACCCCGGGACAGGACCGCTTCTGGTTCCTGTGGGACGAGCTGGCGACGGGCGCCCTGGGGGCGGTCGTCCTCGCCGACACCCGCCGCCTGGAGGACTGCTTCGCCGCCGTCGACTACTTCGAGCGGCGCTCCATCCCGTTCGTCGTCGGCGTCAACTGCTTCGAGGGGGCCGCCCGATATCCCGCGGACTCCGTACGCCAGGCCCTCGACCTCGACCCCGGCGTCCCCGTCGTGCTCTGCGACGCGCGGGAGAAGGACTCCGTGAAGGACGTCCTCATCGGCGTCGTCGAGCACGCGGCGGCCACCGCGGCGCGGCTCCGCCAGCCCGCGGCCACCTGAACCGGTACCTCTGAACACGACCACGCGTGAACACGACCACGCGCGCGTAGCGACGAGAACGTCACCACGCGCGCGTGCCCTACTGTTCCCGGGAACCGTCCGGGGACGGTCCCCGAGCGCTCACGCGCCGTCCTCGTGCCAGCCGAAGCTCTTCTCCACGGCCTTGCGCCAGTTGTGGTACTCCCGGTCACGGATCTGCGGGTCCATGGCCGGCGTCCACTCGGCGTCCTTCTGCCAGTGCGCCTTCAGCTCGTCCAGGTCGTTCCACACGCCCGTCGCGAGCCCGGCCGCGTAGGCCGCGCCCAGGCACGTCGTCTCGGAGACCTTGGGCCGGACGACGGGCACGCCGAGGACGTCCGCCTGGTGCTGCATCAGGAGGTTGTTCTTCGTCATGCCACCGTCGACCTTCAGGGTCGTGATCTGCACCCCGGAGTCCTGGTACATGGCGTCGACGACCTCACGGGTCTGCCAGCTCGTCGCCTCCAGGACGGCCCGCGCCAGATGCGCCTTGGTGACGTACCGGGTCAGACCCGTGACGACACCGCGCGCGTCGGAACGCCAGTACGGCGCGAACAGACCCGAGAACGCGGGCACGATGTACGCGCCGCCGTTGTCGTCCACACTCGCGGCCAGCGTCTCGATCTCGTCGGCGTTCTTGATGATGCCGAGCTGGTCGCGGAACCACTGCACCAGGGCACCGGTGATCGCGATCGACCCTTCGAGGCAGTACACCGGCGCCTCGGACCCGATCTTGTAGCCGAGGGTGGTGAGCAGCCCGCTCTTCGACGGCACGGGCCGGTTCCCGGTGTTGAGCAGCAGGAAGCTGCCGGTGCCGTACGTGTTCTTCGCCGTACCCGCGTCGTAGCAGGCCTGCCCGAAGATGGCCGCGTGCTGGTCGCCGAGGGCGGAGGCCACCGGCACGCCCGAGAGCTGCCCGACCGCGGTGCCGTACACCTCGGCCGACGAGCGGATCTCCGGAAGGATCGCCTCCGGGACGTTCATCGCCGACAGGATCGACGGATCCCACTGGAGGGTCTCCAGGTTCATCAGCATGGTGCGCCCGGCGTTGGTGACGTCGGTGACGTGGACGCCGCCGTCGGTGCCGCCGGTCAGGTTCCAGATCAGCCACGAGTCGATCGTGCCGAAGGCGATCTCGCCGCGTTCCGCGCGGGCTCGCAGACCCGGCACGTTGTCGAGCAGCCAGGCCGCTTTCGGCCCGGAGAAGTAGCTCGCGAGCGGCAGCCCCGTCTGGTCGCGGAAACGGTCCTGCCCGTCGGTTCCGCCCAGTTCGTTGCAGAGCCCCGACGTCCGCGTGTCCTGCCAGACGATCGCGTTGTGCACGGGTTTGCCGGTCGACCGGTCCCACAGGACCGTCGTCTCGCGTTGGTTGGTGATACCGAGGGCGCTGAGCTGGTCCGCGCGCAGACCGGCCTTGGCGACCGCGCCGGCCACCACGGCCTGGACCTTGGACCAGATCTCGGTGGCGTCGTGCTCGACCCAGCCCGGCTTCGGGAAGATCTGGCGGTGCTCGCGCTGGTCGACGGAGACGATGGCGCCGTTCTGGTCGAAGATGATGCAGCGGCTCGAGGTGGTGCCCTGATCGATGGCGGCGACGTACTTCACGGAAGTGTCGGGCATGGCTACCCCTTCGTGAGAAGACGGTCGTTCGTGTGGAGGCTGCCGAGAATGCTTCGGAAGGCGGGCGTCCGGAAGCCGGGCTTCAGAACGCCACGTTGTAGATGAGTCCCGCCAGCGCGCCGCCGATGAGCGGCCCGACGACCGGGACGAGGGCGTAACCCCAGTCGGAGGTGCCCTTGTTGGGGATGGGCAGGAACTGGTGGACGATGCGCGGGCCCAGGTCGCGCGCCGGGTTGATGGCGTACCCCGTCGGCCCACCGAGCGACAGACCGATGCCGACCACCAGCAGCGCCACGATCAGCACCTGGGTGCCGGATTCGCCGAGCCCCTTGGTCAGGCCGAACGCGAGGATGGGCAGGACGAGACCAATGGTCGCGATGATCTCCGTGAGCAGGTTCGCGACCGGGTTACGGATCTCGGGGATCGTGGAGAAGATGCCGAGCGTCGGCGTCGGACCGTCCTCGTCCACGGCGTCCGCCGACTTCACGCTGGAGCTCACATTGGCGTTGAACTGCGCGAGGTACACCAGGTACGCGAGGACGGCGCCCAGCATCGCGCCGACCATCTGCCCGAGCAGATAGACCCAGACCTTGTCCCACTTGCCGGTGTCCACGGCGATGCCGATCGTGACGGCGGGGTTGAGATGGCCGCCCGAGAGCGGGGCCGCGGTGTAGGCCCCGGCGAGCACGGCGAACCCCCACCCGAACGCGATGACGATCCACCCGGAGGCCCTCGCCTTGGAGTGTTTGAGAGTGACCGCGGCGCAGACCCCCGCGCCGAACAGGATCAGGATGCCGGTGCCGATGACCTCACCGATGAAAATGTCTCCGTTGCTCATGGCGGCTCCTAGGCCCTCGCCCGGAGCAGTACGCCCCGGTCCTCCGTGCAGGGTGCGTTTTCCATGGCTGGTTCTGGCTGCGTCAGCTGACGGCAAGGGGGTCCCGCGCCCCGTCCGGCTCCGTGACGAGCCCGCGCAGCCGGAATCGTGCGTGGGGGAGCGGCCCCGACCTGCGACAACCGGACAGGAAGCGCCTCAAGGGCAGGAAGGAACCCCGTACGACGGTGGGCCGACATGCGACGCTGCCGACTGACACCCGGAAGTGTTCACCGGCCTTACTGGAGCGTCAAGGTCGCGGACCGCACGGGTTGACCGGGCCCGAACACCGCGCGAACTGCCCTTTGCCGCACGGTATTTGAGACGGTCCTACGGGGTGCTCGGCGCATCGCCCCGGGTGGGGACGGCGGCGGCCGCCGCCGCCCCGCGCCGCACCTCGAAGCCGTCACGACCCGCGTGACCGCACACCCAACTCGCCCCTGCCAGAGCCTTCGCCGCCTTCTTGAGCGGCGCCAGGTGCGCCGCGGCCCGTCGATGGTCCGGCACGCTCCCCGGCGGGCACACCACGGTCGCGAGCGACAGCGTCACCGCTCGTCCGCCCGCCGACCACGGCGCGTCGAGCACCTCCGCGGCCAGCGGCCCGAACCCCGCCGGATCGGCGAGGACCAGGAAGTCGTCACCACCGATGTGCGCGACCCGCACCGCCTCGGACTCCGCGCGGGCCAGGGCCCGCCCCACCGCGCGGATCAACTCGTCGCCGGCGGCGAACCCGGCCCCGTCGTTGACCTGCTTGAACCCGTCGATGTCCAGCCAGCTCAGCGCGAAGCCCCGCCCCTGCGCCACCCACCGGTCCAGCTCACCGGTCACCGCGTCCGAACCCGGCAGCCGGGTCAGCGGATTGAGCCGGGCGGCCTGCTCCACCCGGCTCTCCGCCAGCGCCCGTACGAGATCGGCGAGGCGTACGACCCCTACGCACCGCCCGTCGTCGTCGACCACGGCGACATCGTCGGCGGTGCGGCTGTGCTCGCCGTCCGCGACCACGTCGAGCACCTCCCACGCCGTCGCTGTGACCCCCACCGTGCGCGGCCGGTCCCCGAGCCGGGCGGCCGGCCGGTCCGCGTACAGCGCGTGCCCGTACCGCGCGGACAGCGACAACAGGAACCGGTCCCGCTGCACCGACCGCACCGGCGCCCCGGCCCGGTCCACGAGCAGCACCCCGGACACCTCGGGGGCGCCGGTGAGCAGCATTCGTACCTGCTCCGCCGAGGCCGCCTCGGGCAGCAGCGCTGCGGGCCGCACGAACTCCCGCACCGAGGGCCCGGCGGGCCGCGACGTGCCGCCGGCCATCGGCAGTCGAGGCACGTACACCTCGACCGTGGGCAGCCGGGCCGGCGGCGCGAACAGCTCCCCTGTGCCACCTGCGCCCCGGCGTCCCGCGCCACGGCGCACTGCCGCTCCGTCTCCACCCCTTCGACCGCCAGCAGCGCGCCGAGTTCCTCGCACAGCGTCCGCATGGCGCGCACCGTGGCCGTGCGCGCCAGCAGCGACGCGTCCAGCTTGACCAGGTCGGGCGTCATGTCGTCGAGCAGCCGCAGCGGTACGTCGCCGTCGCCCACGCCGTCCGCGCAGATCCGGAAGCCCTCGCCGCGCAGCGCCGACACCCCCTCCAGGAGGGCCCGGTGCGGCACGTGCGTGTACGGCGGGCAGATGTCCACCGTGATCTCCCACGGCAGGCGCCCCACCGCACGCACCGCTTCCCGCAGCGGAGGGAGGCCGCCGAGGTCGGCGAGGGTGCCCGCGAACACGTTCACGTGCAGCGGCAGCAGCGTCTCCCGGCGTGCCGCGTCGCGGATCGCCGACGCCGCGAGCCGACCGTCGAGTTCGGGGTCCCGGTGGGCCCGCGCCAGGACGTCGCCGGCCTCCGGGCGGGCCAGTATCTCCAGCGCCGCCACGGTCCCCGTCGTCAGATTGACCACGGGCTGGAAGGCGAAGCGGAGAGTGTCCGTCCAGGAGCGCACGGGAGCATGATGGGCGCCCCAGGAGCACCTCCAGGCCCAGTTCATGCGCTGTTCACGCAGCATTCCCAGCGGCTCGCTCAGCGCGCGCCGAGGCGGGTCGGCCGCCGTGCGTACCAGCCGGTCAGCGTACGGCGACGACGGCCGAACCGTGCCCGAACAGGCCTTGGTTGGCGGTGATCCCGACCCTGGCCCCCGCCACCTGCCGCGCGCCCGCCGTGCCCCGCAACTGCCAGGTCAGCTCGCAGACCTGCGCGATGGCCTGTGCGGGCACCGCCTCCCCGAAGGAGGCGAGCCCCCCACTGGCGTTCACCGGTATGCGGCCGCCGGGAGCGGTCGCACCCTCCCGCAGCAGCTTGGCCCCCTCTCCGGCGCCGCACAGACCCAGGTCCTCGTACCACTGCAACTCAAGGGCGGTCGACAGGTCGTAGACCTCGGCGAGCGACAGCTCGTCGGGCCCGATCCCGGCCTCCTCGTACGCGGCGCGCGTGATGGACGCGCGGAACCCCGGCCCCTCGGGCTCGACCCCCGCGGCCGAGTCGGTGGCGATGTCCGGTAGGTCGAGCACCGTGTTCGGATACGTGGGCGTGACCGTCGAGACGGCGCGTACGCGTACGGGGTCCGCCGCCCCGTGCCGCCGCGCGAACTCCATGCTGGACAGCACCAGCGCAGCGCCCCCGTCGGAGGTCGCGCAGATGTCGAGCAGCCGCAACGGATCGGCCACGACGGCGGATCCGGCGACCTCCTCGGCTGTCACCCGCTTGCGGTAGCGCGCGAGCGGATTCAGCGCTCCGCAGGCGGCGTTCTTCACCTTGACCTGCGCGAAGTCCTCCAGGGTGTCGCCGTACAGCGCCATCCGGCGGCGGGCGTAGAGCCCGAAGTAGGTCGGATTCGTCGCCCCGAGCAGACGGAACCGCAGCCAGTCGGGGTCATCGGCCCGCTCCCCTCCGGCGGGCCGGAAGAACCCCTTGGGGGCGGCGTCGGCGCCCACCACGAGCACCACGTCGGCGAGACCCGCGAGGATCTGCGCCCGCGCGGTGTTGACAGCCTGGGCCCCCGACGCGCATGCCGCGTACACGCTGGCCATCCTGGCGCCCTGCCAGCCGAGCGCCTTGGCGAACGTCGCCCCGGCCACATACCCCGGGTATCCGCCGCGCACGGTGTCCGCGCCGACCACGGACCCCACGTCACGCCAGTCGATCCCCGCGTCGGTGAGCGCGGCCCGCGCCGCGGCCGTCCCGTACTCGACGAAACTGCGCCCCCACTTGCCCCACGGGTGCATGCCCGCGCCCAGTACCGCCACGTCCCCCGTCATGCCGCCACCCCCGTCGGCCGCCAGTGCCACGTCGTCCAGACCGTCCCGGTCTCGTCGTCCCCCTCCTCGTTCAGAACCCCCGGGACGACCTCCACCTCCATGCCGACCTCCAGATCGACCACGGAGACCCCGGGCGCTCCCTGACCGAGCACCACGAGTCGCTCCGCCGCGAGCTCCACAGCGATCAACGTGTAGGGCTGCCACGGAAGTTCCCGGTCCGTGACGTACGGCTCCGGCGGCCGGTAGCGGGCGTCGGTGTACGACCAGACGCGCCCGCGCCGCGACAGCGGCACCTCCACGAGTTCGCCGCCCGCACAGCCGGGATTGCGGCACAGCGCGTCCTCGCGGGGGAAGAAGACCGACGAACAGGCGGTGCAACGGGTCCCCAGGAGCCGGAAGTCGCCCCCCTCGCCGGCGAACCAATCGGCGACGACCGGTGTACGCGTGCGCACCACAATGCCTCCCCGGCAGCAGATCTGACGGAACGTCAGAAGTGTGCCACGGGCAACCGTTCGGCGTCAGGAGTCCCGCAGAACCATGTGCGCGTCCTGTGCGTCCGTCTATCGGTAGGGCGCGGCCGGGATCCACGGGGGTGGTTCCGGTCGTGCCCTGTCGGTGCCGCCTACTAGGGTTTGTGCCGACCATCAGCAGCTGTGACAAGGGAGCCCGATGTCCGAGCACGCCCCGGACCCGTCCGTCGCCCATTTCGGCCGAGACGGCATGCGCCGGATCGATGTGCCCGGCGCGTACGCGGCGGGCCTGCCCGAGACGAGCCGCAGGGCGTTGCGCGAGGTGGGGGTCCCGCTCCACGTGGCGTCCTACTTCACGGCGGCCGAAGAGGCGGAGGGGCCCACGCTCGGCATGTTCACCGGACACCGGGGGCTCGTCATGGAGGGCGAACGAGCCGACTGGGTCCGGCTCGGCACGGATCGTCTGGCCCACCTGTGCGTGCGTCCCGACGGCGCGGTCCTGGCCGTCTTCCTCGCACGTCCTGAAGAGGACCTGTTCGTCAGCAGTGACGTGGAGGCGTTCACCTCCTCGCTGGCGGCCCTGGACCGCCGCCTGCCCGTGATGGCTGCGTCCACGAGCCTGCCCGTCGCGGCGGCGGCCTTCAGAGAGCTGAACGCCGAGCTGCGGCAGATCGACCCGGAGGCCTTCGACCAGCGTGAGAGCTGGTGGCCGCGCGTGCTCGACGACGTCCGCCACACCCTGAACTTCCCGTTCTCGGCCGCCTTCGAGTACGTGAACGACGCCGGCGAGAAGCAGATCGCCACGGACGCCACCGGCCCCGGCAAGGCCCACCCGGAGGAGCTGCTGTGGGCGCGCCTGTCCGCCGAGGGCGTGGCGCCCGCGCGGGTGCGCCGCGTCTACTGCGAACTGGAGCCCTGCATGATGCCGGGCCACTACTGCGCCGTATGGCTCCAGAACCTCTTCCCGCACGCGGAGTTCACGCACAGCTTCGACTACGGCGAGACGGCCGAGTCCCGCGAAGAGGGCCTCAAGGAGCTGATGACGTACAGCGCACAGCAGGCGGAGCGTCCGTGACGCGGCAGGCATGGGGGCGCCCGGCCGCCGGTCGCGAGCCGGCCGCGGCCGCGCTGCTGTCGTGGCTGGCGGACCCCGAGGCGCCGCGCCTGTGTGTCGTCTCCGGCGCCGAGGCGTCCGGGAAGTCCACCCTGCTGGCCTGGCTCATCGCCCATGGGACCCGGCCGGGCACGCCGGCCGGCCGCCGGGTGCACGGCATCGTGCCGCTCGCGGGCCTCACGGCGACGGCGGCGGCCTGGATGCTGGCCGACCAGCTGGGAGTGGCCGCGCGCACACCGGACGAGCTGGTGGACCGACTGGCGGCCGATCCTCGGCGCACCGTGATCGTGCTTCCTGACCTGCACGCGGCCGCAGACCCGCGGGCGCTTGCCGAGTTCGCCCTGGAGCTCCTCGGTCTGGACCACGTCCGGTTGATCGTCGAAGCGCGCAGCGGCGGCGGTCCGTCGACGACCCTGTCCGCCGTACCGGCCGCGACCATGGACCTGGACGAGCCGCAATGGGTCGAGCGCGAGCGCTACACCGCCTGGGCCGCCGAGCGGCAGCCGCACACACGGGAGCCGGACGCGCCTCCGCTCGCCATCGATCTCGACGATCCGGCCGCGATCTGTGGCGCGGACCCCTGGGCGGTCACCGCGCGGTACGAGCGGTCCGTGGACGCCCACGGCGGGCTGCGCGCCGCGTGGCTGCGGGCGGGCGCTTCGCTCACGCGCGACCAGAGCGTGCCGGACAGAGCCGTCGTCCTCCTGGCGGCACTCGGCGACGACGCCGACCCGCGCCTGCCCCGAGCACTCGCCGACCTGGCCGAGGGTGCCCCGTGGCGGGTCGTCTGGCGTCGCGTACGGGGCGACATCCACCCCCGTGGCCGGGCCCGGCGCACGCGCTGGCGATGGGCAGCGGCCCGTCGGCGGACCGGCTGCTGGCCGCTGATCACCAGGGCACCGTCCGATTGATCAGCGGCGCGGACGCCACGCCGCTCGGACGGCTGCCCGAGGCGATACCGCTCATAGCGTCGCTCACCACCCACGAGGACGGCACGGTGACCGTGCTCGACGGACACGGCCGACTCCACAGACGTCAGGGGGCCGCTGCGGCCGCTCCCACAGGGCTGTTGGCCCTCCTGGACGACGGCCCGCACCCCGTGGAGCGACTCCTGGACGAGGTGCAGGCCCACGTGCGGGGCATCGCGCCGACCGCCCTGGCGTCGGCCGGGCGGACGATCGTCGTGGCCGACGCGGCGGGCACGGTCCACGCCTTCGACGCGACCGCAGGCGGCCCGCGTACGGCGTCGCTGCACCGGGGCCCGGTGACGGCCGTGGCGGCGCTGGATCTGGCGATCTCGGACGACGGCGCGACCGTTCCGCTGCTCTACAGCGGAGGCGCCGACGGGACCGTACGCGCCTGGGCGCCCCGGACCGATCCGCTGCCCGAACCGGCCCTGGCGCGCCCCTGCGCGGTCACGGCCCTGGCGGTGTCGGCCACGGAAGCAGGGCCGGTGCTGGCGTGCGCGTGGGCCGACGGGCTCGTCGAACACCACATGCCGGACATGGACGTGGCGCGCGACTTCCGGCCCGGCGGGCGGGTCCACTCGCTGGCGTTCACGGCCGACGGACATCTGGTCGTGGGGACGGACGAAGCGTTGGTCTGCCTCAGCACCGCGTGAAACACGCCAAACCCCAGGCGGAGTTGTCACAGTCACGCCATAGCTCACCCCGCCCCCTTGCTCCCCGGCAGGGAGTGATCGTTAGCCTCACCCCAGGCGTGTCATGCACACCAACGAGAAGGGGCTGTACGGGGGATGGGCTACACGATTCCGGGCTGGCTCGATGACGTCCTCGACTTCATCGGCATCAATTTCCCGAACGTGGACGAGGACGACTATCGCGAAATGGCCACGGCCATGCGCGACTTCGCGGACAAGTTCGAAGGCCACGGGGGCGACGCGCACAAGGCGTTCTCGCGCATCCTCTCGTCGTCCGAGGGCTGGGCCGTCGACTCGATGGAGAAGCACTGGAGCCAGGTCAAGGCCAGTCACCTCGACAAACTGCCCGAGCTTGCGCGGCTGTTCGCGGACGCCTGCGACGTCCTCGCGGACATCATCTTCGGGATGAAGACCAAGGCCGAGGTCGAACTCGCCGTCATGGCGGGGTCGGTGGGGATCTCCGCGGGGCTCGCGGTGGTCACCGGCGGCCTGTCCGCGCTGATCGGCGCCGCCGAGGTGGCCGCGATGCGGCAGCTGGTCAAGCGGATCATCGACGAGGCCGTGGACCGCATAGTCGACGAGGTCCTCGCCAAGATCACCGAGCCGATCAACGCCAAGCTGGAGGCCATGGTCGAGGACATGGTCCTCGACCTCGCCGAGGGCGCGTTCTCCATGCAGACCGGCGGCGGGCACGGCGGCAAGAGCGGGCACGGCGGAATGCAGCTCGCGTCGGCCAGCGGTGTGGCGGGCTCCGGGGCGAAGATCACCCACATCGACCACTTCGAGTTCGAGGACGGCGCCGGAAAGGTCTCGGCGCACGGCAGCGAACTCCACCTGAACGCTTCGACCCACCTCACCAAGGCGAAGAACGCATTCGGTCGGAGCAAAGGAAAGGACCCCTTCACCCAAGCCTTCGACAGCGTGTTGCACGGTGCGCTGAACGGATCAGAGAAGGCGCTGAAGAAGGTCGCGAAGCACGTATCGGAAACCGTCCCCGACCGGGTCAAGGCGTCATCGAAGGTCCACAAGGACAAGGACCACGGCGTCAAGGACGACGTCAACAAGATCGAGACCAAGAAGGGCCTCGACGCGGAGCAGCGAACCTATCTGCTGAACGCGGACGGAACGATTCAGCGGGTCCATCCCGACGGCACCACGGGAAAGCTCGACGATCACGACAGGCTGCGCCTCGACGGGATCGTCAGGCCGGACGGCACCTACTACATCCCGAAGACGGACAAGGAAAAGGCGGACTTCCACGCCGACAGTGACCACAAAAGTCGCGTCAAGTCCCAGAAGGTCAGCCCTTACGGGTACGACCTGGCGGAGGCCACGCACGCGGCGCGCAAGGCGCGTGGTGACAGCAAGGGTACGAACTACGCCGCCGGCCGCTATTTCGACGCGGAGGGCCGCGAGTCCGTCCTCGTCGGCTACAGCAACAAGCTCGGCCACTCCGAGCGCATGATCGGCCGCCCCCTGATCCACGGCGGTTTACAGGACGGCCTGACCGAGGTGTTCAGCTCACGAGAACCCTGCCAGAAGAACCCCGTCTGCGCGCGCTGGCTCGATTTCCACTTCAGTGACAATCTCAAAGTCACGCATGCGGCCGATTATTACGACGCGACCGGAAAGACGACGAACAAAGAACACATCGCATACGTCAACAATTTGAAGAAAATTCTGGATCTCTAGCACTGCGGTAGGATGTGCCCGTGAACTTTACAGTGACCCCGACCAAAATGATCGAAGCCTACGGCCTGGAGAACGTGGTTTTCTTCCCGCAATACGCGGAAGTCGAACCGCGCGCCGGTACGCTTCTCAGTCTGGTGGGGCTGCCGCATTCCGATGTGTTCTCGTCCCGGATCGACCCCGAGGACCCGTACGACGCGGAATTCGATCCAGTGGCACTCGGCAGTCGATTCGAGCACTACGGATTTCCGTGTCCCCCGGAAAGCCGTTCCTGGTGGATGCTGGGAAACCTCTTCACTTCGCTCATCGCGCTGGACCCGGAATCCGGAAAGATCTACGCCTTCCCCGAGGGGGAGGAGGGTTACATTCCGCTCCACCGGGATGTCGAGTCGTTCCTGTTCGCGCTGATCGAGTTCCGGAAGCTCGAAGTCGACCACGACAACGAGACCCTCGAACCCGAGGAGCTCTCCGAGCGGTTCAAGCAGGTCGTCGGTGAGTTCGACCCCACGCCCTTCGCGGACGAGGACTCCCAGTGGAACCTGTCCCTCCAGGAGCTGGAGGACGAGATGTGGTAGCCCCGCCCGGCCCGTGGGGGCAGACCGCGACCAGGTGATCGGATACAGTCCGCGCCGTGTCCGCATCAACCCACACCACGGTCGCCCCCGTTCCGGATTCCCACTGTTCGAGCTGCGGAGCCGCCTACGGAGCCGAGGTGCGCGGATGGCCGCGCACCTGCCCGGCCTGCGAGTCCGTCGCCTACCGCAACCCGCTGCCCGTGGCGATCGCCGTGCAGCCCGTGTACGACACGGCCGGTACGGCACTCGTGGTGATCACCCGCACCATCGCGCCCGCGCGCGGCGAGGCGGCACTGCCCGGCGGTTTCATCGACGACCGCGAGGACTGGCGGCATGCCGTCGTCCGCGAACTCAACGAAGAGACCGGCATCGACGCGGCGGCCCGCGACGTACGCCTCATGGACGCCATGAGCGCCCCCGACGGCCATCTGCTGCTCTTCGGACTGCTCCCCGAACGCCCGGCCGCCCACCTGCCGTCCAGCGCGCCGACCGACGAGACCGAGGGCTGGCACCTCCTGCGCCGCCCCGCCGAACTGGCCTTCCCGCTGCACACGTCGGCCGTCAAAGGCTGGTTCGAAGGCCGCTACCTGTAGGCCGCCGGCAGGCCGAGCCTCCGGGCTGCCGTCGAAGGGCGCTCACAGCCCTCGCACACGCACCGGACACGAGGGCTCGCCACCGCCGCTCGACTCGACGACCACACGACCCTCGGACCAGCACGACTGATAGCGCTCGATCGCGGGCTCCTCCCAGCCGTCCCCGGCATCGCGGACGACGAGACCGCCGCCGGTCCGCCCCGGCGCCGGCGCCCACACCTCCAACTCCACGCCTCCTTGTTCGCCGCGCACCGGCAGCACCGCACCGGCCCGCGCCAGCACCGCGATGCGCGGCAACGGACACGCCACCGTCACCGACCCCGGCCCCTCGAAGACCTCACCCGTCACCGTGTCGTACCACCGCCCCTCCGGAAGCCGCACCGTCCTCCGCTCCACTCCCGGATCCAGAACGGGAGCCACCAACAGGCAGTCACCCAACAAGAAGGCGTCCTCACAGTCCCGAAGACCCCTGTCCTCCGGAGCGGCCCACCACAAAGGACGCACATAAGGGGCGCCCGTACGCCGGGCCAGATGAGCGAGCGTCATGAAGTACGGCACAAGACGCCGACGCTCTTCCAGCGCACCACGCGCGTGCCCGAGCACCTCGTCACCGAACTCCCACGGCTCACGCCGACCGGCCCGCAGCGCCGAGTGCGTACGGAACAGCGGCAAGTAGGCGCCCAGTTGGAACCAGCGCAAATAGAGCTCGGGCGAGGGATGTCCGTCGAACCCGCCCACATCCGGACCCGAGTACGGCACCCCGCACAGCCCGAGCCCGACCACCAGCGACAGGGAAGCGCGAAGCCCAGGCCAACCGCTCGCCACGTCCCCCGACCACGTCCCTCCGTAGCGCTGCATCCCGACCCAGCCCGACCGCGAGAACACGAACGGCCGCTCCCGAGGCTGGAGTTCACGCATCCCCTCGTAGCAGGCCCGTGCCATGCACAGGCCGTACACGTTGTGCGCCTCTCGATGGTCACCACCGCGCCCGTCGAGCGCGTGACGGGCCGACCGGGGGAGCGTGGTGTCCCCGAACGCCGTGAAGGACGCCGGCTCGTTCATGTCGAGCCAGAACCCGGAGAAACCCTGTGCGAGACGCTCCTCGTACAGCCCGCCCCACCACTTCCGGACGTGCTCCGCCGTGAAGTCAGGGAAGACCGACTCACCCGGCCACACGACCCCGCGGACGGCCTTGCCTGTCGTGTCCCGCACGAACGCGTCGATCGCCCGCCCGCCGTCGTACGCCGGGTTGCCGTGCACCGCCTTGATCGCCGGATCGATGACGGACACCAGCCGCACACCCTCCCCGCGCAGCTCTGTGGCGAGCCGGGGCAAGGAAGGGAACCGTTCGCGATCCACGGTGAACACCTGGCGCGCCGCATAGTGGTCGATGTCCAGATGCACGGCTTCCAAGGGCAGCGAGCGCTCCCGGTAGCCGGTGACGACCCGCCGCACCTCCTTCTCGCTGCCAAAGCCCCACCGCGCGTGCTGATGACCCAAGGCCCATGAAGGAGGCACCGTGGCACCGCCCGTCAGTTGCGCCCAGGCGTGCAGCACACGCGCGGGCGTGCCCACCACGACCCAGCACCGCAACGGACCGCCCTCCATGCGCACTTCGCACGATCCGCCGCGGTCGTGGCCCGATCCCGCGCCCTCAGTGCCCTCCCGCAGGCTCACCACGCCGTCCCACGAGTTGTCGTGGAACATCAGATGCGTGCCCGCGTCGGCGACCACCATCTGTACGGGCATCGTGATCGACAGCGGATCGTCGCCGGGAGCGAACGAACCGCCGGGATCGGTGTTCCACAGCCGGTAGGACCCGTCGCGCAGTCGCGGTCCCGCCGCCCGGCCACCGAGCCCGAAGAAGCGCGCGTCCGCGGCGACCTCCGAGCGCTGCACCCAGCGCGCCTCTCCGCCACCCTCAGGCTCCCACCAGCGCGGCGGCAGATCGCGGCGCAGCATGACACCGCCCGGGGTGCACACCTCGACGGCACCGTGCCGGGACACCGCGATGGTCACCCGCTCGGCCACCACCCGCCAGCCCCCGTCCTTGTCCGGCTCCAGAACGGCCCGCGGATCCACCTCGGGGCAGACATCGGCCAGCGCGTACGACGGCCCCGGCTCGGCCCCGTCCCACCCCCAGAACACGGCCCCACCCACCGTCACCGTGATCCGCAGCCGCGACCGCGCGAAGCGCACCAGGCCGCCGCCCGGCTCGGGATCCACGCCCACGACGGCCCCCGGCACCCGCGCCCGCTCCGGCCCCCGCCGCCGCAACCCCACCGCGTCGACGCGGCGCCGTCGCCACGAGGCCCGCACCGCGCGCAACCCCTGGGCGGGACCCACCACAGAGACCGCTTTCACCGAGCGCACCAGGTCACGACCGTTCATGCCGCTCACCCTGCCACCGACGCCCACGCGCGCGTGCCGCGTTCAACTGCCGTTCACTCATGGCCGCAGCACATCTTCACGACACGGACCAGGTGCGGCGCACCCTGGTGTCGAAGTCGATCACGTGGCATCGTCCTGTCAGCCGCGTCACGCGCACACCCCAGCCCGTGCGCGTCGAGGACGCACACACCGCGTACATCCCGGGAGCCGCCCCATGTCCACCGCGAACCCCCAGCCGCTCTGGCAGCCCGACCCGCAGCAGATCGCCGCAGCGCAGGTCACGCGGTTCCAGGCCTGGGCGTCCGAGCACTACGGAGCCCCCGCCGACGGCGGCTACGAGGCACTGCACCGCTGGTCCGTCGCGGAGCTGGAGACCTTCTGGGAAGCGGTCACCGACTGGTTCGACGTGCGCTTCACCCACCCGTACGCGCGCGTACTGGGCGACCGCTCGATGCCGGGCGCCCAGTGGTTCCCCGAGGCCACGCTCAACTACGCGGAACACGCCCTGCGCGCCGGCGACGACCCCGCACGCGCCGACACCCCCGCCATCCTGCACGTCGACGAGTCGCACGAGCCGCGCCCGGTCACCTGGGCCGAACTCCGCCGTCAAGTCGGCTCCCTCGCCGCGGAACTGCGCGGACTCGGCGTCCGCCCCGGCGACCGCGTGAGCGGCTACCTTCCCAACATCCCCGAAGCCGTCGTCGCCCTCCTCGCCACCGCGACCGTCGGAGCCGTCTGGACCTCCTGCGCCCCCGACTTCGGCGCACGCAGCGTCCTCGACCGGTTCCAGCAGGTCGAGCCCGTCGTCCTCTTCGCGGTCGACGGCTACCGCTACGGAGGCAAACAGCACGACCGCGCCGACACCGTGGCCGAACTCCGCTCCGAACTTCCCTCGCTCCGCGCGGTCGTGCACATCCCGCTGCTCGGTACCGAGGCACCAGAAGGCGCCGTGGAATGGTCGGCCCTCACCTCCGCCGATGTGGCGCCCGTCTACGAAGCAGTGCCGTTCGACCACCCGCTGTGGGTCCTCTACTCCTCCGGCACGACCGGCCTGCCCAAAGCCATCGTGCAGTCGCAGGGCGGCATCCTGGTCGAGCACCTCAAGCAGCTGGGCCTGCACTGCGACCTCGGCCCGGACGACCGCTTCTTCTGGTACACGTCCACCGGCTGGATGATGTGGAACTTCCTGGTCTCCGGACTCCTCACCGGCACCACGATCGTCACCTACGACGGCAGCCCCGGCTATCCCGAGACCGGCGCACAGTGGGCCGTCGCCGAGCGCACGGGCGCGACCCTCTTCGGCACGTCGGCCGCCTACGTGATGGCCTGCGGCAAGGCGGACGTGCACCCGTCCCGCGACCATGACCTCTCCCGTATCAAGTGCGTGGCCACCACAGGCTCCCCGCTCCCGCCCGACGGCTTCCGCTGGCTGCACGACGAGGTCCGCGCGGACCTGTGGATCGCCTCGGTGAGCGGCGGCACCGACGTCTGCTCCTGCTTCGCCGGCGCTGTCGCCACTCTTCCCGTCCACATCGGCGAGCTCCAGGCCCCGGCCCTCGGCACGGACCTCCAGGCCTGGGACCCCGAAGGCAACCCGCTCATCGACGAGGTCGGCGAGCTCGTCGTCACCAACCCCATGCCGTCCATGCCGATCCGCTTCTGGAACGACCCCGACGGCAGCCGCTACCACGACAGCTACTTCGACACCTACCCCGGCGTCTGGCGGCACGGGGACTGGATCACCCTCACCTCCCGCGGCTCCGTCGTCATCCACGGCCGCTCCGACTCCACGCTCAACCGCCAGGGCGTCCGCATGGGTTCCGCCGACATCTACGAGGCGGTGGAGCGGCTTCCCGAGATCCGCGAGTCCCTCGTCATCGGCCTCGAACTGCCCGACGGCGGGTACTGGATGCCCCTCTTCGTCCACCTGGCCCCCGGAGCCGTCCTCGACGACGACCTCCGCTCCCGCATCAAGCGGACGATCCGGGAACAGCTCTCGCCCCGCCACGTCCCCGACGAGATCATCGAAGCCCCCGGCGTCCCGCACACCCTCACCGGCAAGCGCATCGAGGTCCCGGTGAAGCGCCTGCTCCAGGGCACCCCGCTGGAGAAGGCGGTCAACCCCGGATCCGTCGACAGTCTCGAACTGCTCCGGTTCTACGAGGACATCGCCCGCAAACGCTCGTGACACCCCAGCCCGACCGGTCGCGCTGCGTCACGCCGAACGGCGTTGTCAGTACCCATGATTACTCTGAGTGAGCATTGTTGGTCGAGCTCATCCAGGGGGAACCATGACGAACACTCAGCGCGGCCGGACGGCGGGCATGCGGCAGCTCCTGCACCGCGAAGTGGCGGGGACCATCGGCCTGTTGGCCGACGAGCAGGACTTCACGGCGATGCGGCGCTACCGCAGCTTCACCTTCCCGGACCACGAGACGTACCTGCGCCAGGTGGAGGGACTCCTCAAATCCAGGGCCGCGATCGGTGGCCACACCTCCATCGCCCTCTTCGACCCCGAGGAGTACGCGGAGTTCTGCGCGGAGACCGGCATCGAGCCGGACGCCCCCGCCAGCCGCTCCCGCTTCACCGCCGAACTGGCCTCGGCGGGCCCGTCCATCCCGTACGAGGGACAGCCCCTTTCCGACCTGGTCCCGGACCTCGTCGAGGAGGCCGTCCGCCAGGCGACGTGGGAGTACGCGACCACGCTCGTGTCCCGGGTCGGCCCCTGCCCGGTCTGCGGCGAGGACGTCGGCAGGCTCGCCTTCGCGCGAGCGTCGTACCTGGTCGCCCGGGTGATCGACGCCATCGGCGACGGTACGCACCACTGGGTGTGCAGCGTTCCCACCGGCAGGGAGACGCTGCACGCGGTGCTCCATGTCGATGCCTCGGAACCCGGCAGGGTCACTCTCGACGAAACGGAGGCCATGGAGCTCACAACAGTTCTGGCGCTCGCCATCGTCACGCGCACGCCGTGCGGGCTCGTCCTGCGCACCACCAGCCCGGGCCGAACCGCCCGTGTCTACGGCTGGCACCTGAAGGACGAATCCCTCGACCCCCTGACGGGGGCACAGGTCTTCGACGCCTACTGCGTCGACGCCGACTCCGGTGATCTGAAGGCCCCGGATCCTCACCTCGACTACTGCACGGCACCCGACGTCGCCGACGGCGATCCGGAAGGCCGCCACCGCCACTGAGAGGACACACCCACCGAAACGCCCGGAGGGCGCCCCACCCTCAGGTGGAGCGCCCTCCGGTACGGGACCTAGCGCACTACTCGCCGGACAGCACGGCCTGCGCGGCCTTACGAGCCTCGTCCGCCGAGTCGGCGGCGCGTGCGGCCGCGGCCGCACGCTCGCACTGGGCCAGCGTGTACTTGCCGAGCGTCGCGCGCACGTAGGGAATCGAGGCGGCACCCATGGAGAGGGAGGTGACACCCAGACCGGTCAGCACACAGGCGAGCAGCGGGTCCGAGGCGGCCTCGCCACAGACACCACAGCTCTTCCCCTCCGCCTTGGCCGCGTCCGCGGACAGCGCGACCAGGTCGAGAAGGGCGGGCTGCCACGGGTCCTGAAGCCGCGACACGGCACCGACCTGACGGTCGGCCGCGAAGGTGTACTGCGCCAGGTCGTTGGTGCCCAGCGACAGGAACTCGACCTCCTGAAGAACCGAACGGGCACGCAGCGCGGCGGACGGAATCTCCACCATCGCGCCGAACTTGGCCTGGAGGCCGGCCTCACGGCACGCGTCGGCGAACGCCTTGGCGTCGGCACGGTCGGCGACCATCGGCGCCATGACCTCGAGGTAGACAGGGAGGCCTTCGGATGCCTTGGCCAGCGCGGTCAGCTGCGTGCGCAGCACCTCGGGGTGTTCGAGCAGCGACCGCAGACCACGCACGCCCAGAGCCGGGTTGGGCTCGTCGACGGGCGTCAGGAAGTCCAGCGGCTTGTCGGCACCGGCATCCAGGACACGCACCACGACGCGCCCCTCGGGGAACGCCTCGAGCACCTGCCGGTACGCCTCGACCTGCTTGTCCTCGGACGGCGCCTTCTTGCTGTCGTCCAGGAACAGGAACTCGGTACGGAAGAGACCCACGCCCTCCGCACCGGCCTCGAGCGCGGCCGGCACGTCAGCGGGACCGCCGATGTTGGCGAGCAGCGGCACCTTGTGCCCGTCGGACGTCGCACCGGGGCCGGTCGACGCGGACAGAGCGGCCTTGCGCTCGGCGGCGGCGGCCTCGAGCGCGGCCTTCTTCTCGGCGGTCGGGTTCACGAAGATCTCACCCGTGCTGCCGTCCACCGCGACGACCGTGCCCTCCGCCAGCTCACCGGCACCCGGCAGCGCCACGATCGCGGGCACGCCGAGGGCGCGCGCCAGGATCGCGCTGTGGCTGGTGGGCCCGCCCTCCTCGGTGACGAAGCCGAGCACGAGCGCGGGGTCGAGCAGCGCCGTGTCGGCCGGAGCCAGGTCACGAGCGATCAGCACGTACGGCTCGTCGCTGTCCGGAACACCCGGCATCGGAACGCCCAGCAGGCGAGCCACGATGCGGTTCCGCACGTCGTCGAGGTCCGCGACGCGACCGGCCATGTACTCACCGGCGCCGGCAAGGAGTTCGCGGTAATGCGAGAACGCGTCGTAGATGCCGCGCTCGGCGGTGCTGCCGACAGTGATACGGCGGTCGACATCGGCGATCAGCTCGGGGTCCTGAGCGATCATCGCCTGGGCCTCGAGCACCGCCTGCGCCTCGCCACCGGCCAGGTTGCCGCGCGCGATCAGGTCGGCCGCGACCGCTTCGACGGCCTGGCGGGCACGCCCCTGCTCGCGTTCGGCCTCTTCCGCCGGAATCTGCTTGGCGGGCGGCTCGAGCACCGCCGTCCCCATGTGCCGAACCTCGCCGATCGCCACACCGTGGCTCACGCCGACGCCTCGAAGCGTTGTCTCCATCTCACCCGTCTCCGATAGTGCGGCGGCACTGTGCCGCCGCGTTGATTGCCTTGCCGGCCGTCAGTGACGGCGCCTCGCTACTTCCAGCCGAAGAGCGCGTCGCCGGTCTTGAGCTCGCCGTCCTCGATCACGTCCGACAGCGACTCGGCCGTTGCCTCGAGCGCCACCACCGGGCACACCGGCGACTTGCCCGCGGCCTCGACGGCCGCAGGGTCCCAGCGCACCACGGACTGCCCGCGCTGAACGGTGTCGCCCTTGTTGACGAGCAGCTCGAAGCCCTCGCCATTGAGCTGGACGGTGTCGATCCCCAGGTGGGTAAGGACCCCGTGCCCTTCCTCGTCCACGACGACGAAGGCGTGCGGGTGGAGGGACACGACGATCCCGTCGACGGGCGCGACGGCTTCGGAGCGCTCACGCACCGGGTCGATGGCGGTGCCGGGACCGACCATGGCACCGGAGAACACCGGGTCCGGAACGGCGGAGAGCCCGATGGCGCGTCCAGCAAGAGGGGACGTCACACTGGTCATGGCAAGCCTCCCAGGAGGTGGGGATTCATGATCGCCGTCACTGCGTGTTCTGGACGACGACGTACTGTTCAGAAGCGTAAGTCATAAGAAGTCCCGGTTCCGCATGAGAGGTACCGGTTGGCTGACGTAGAGGCCCCGCGCAAACGATTTGCGCCTGCCCTGGACGGCCATGTACTGTCGTACTCCTGCCTGGGAACAGCCGACGCCGATGAGCGTGGTGGATCCCGGCGGCATCTACCAAGTTGAAACCCTATCTCTGATCGACTTCCGCATGTCTGCGGGGCGACTGGTCAGAGGGTCGAGAAAAGACTGGTAGAGTTCGATCTCGCCGGAAAGGGAACCGTGAAAACGGAATCCCGAAAAGGCAGAGCGAAACCTCGAGGAAATCGGATCGGAAAGATCTGATAGAGTCGGAAACGCAAGACAGCAAGACCGAAAGGAAGCGCCCAGAGGAAAGCCCGAGAGGGTGAGTACAAAGGAAGCGTCCGTTCCTTGAGAACTCAACAGCGTGCCAAAAATCAACGCCAGATATGTTGATACCCCGTCTCCGGCCCTTTCGGGTCGAAGATGAGGTTCCTTTGAAAAAGTCCTGTCGGCCTCTAGTGGGTTGGCAGGCGCACAGCGAGGACGCTGTGAACGACCGGGATTATTCCTCCTGGTTGTTCCGCTCTCGTGGTGTCACCCCGATCACGGGGAAACATTCACGGAGAGTTTGATCCTGGCTCAGGACGAACGCTGGCGGCGTGCTTAACACATGCAAGTCGAACGATGAAGCCCTTCGGGGTGGATTAGTGGCGAACGGGTGAGTAACACGTGGGCAATCTGCCCTTCACTCTGGGACAAGCCCTGGAAACGGGGTCTAATACCGGATACCACCTCTCCTCGCATGGGGGGAGGTTGAAAGCTCCGGCGGTGAAGGATGAGCCCGCGGCCTATCAGCTTGTTGGTGAGGTAGTGGCTCACCAAGGCGACGACGGGTAGCCGGCCTGAGAGGGCGACCGGCCACACTGGGACTGAGACACGGCCCAGACTCCTACGGGAGGCAGCAGTGGGGAATATTGCACAATGGGCGAAAGCCTGATGCAGCGACGCCGCGTGAGGGATGACGGCCTTCGGGTTGTAAACCTCTTTCAGCAGGGAAGAAGCGAAAGTGACGGTACCTGCAGAAGAAGCGCCGGCTAACTACGTGCCAGCAGCCGCGGTAATACGTAGGGCGCAAGCGTTGTCCGGAATTATTGGGCGTAAAGAGCTCGTAGGCGGCTTGTCACGTCGGTTGTGAAAGCCCGGGGCTTAACCCCGGGTCTGCAGTCGATACGGGCAGGCTAGAGTGTGGTAGGGAGATCGGAATTCCTGGTGTAGCGGTGAAATGCGCAGATATCAGGAGGAACACCGGTGGCGAAGGCGGATCTCTGGGCCATTACTGACGCTGAGGAGCGAAAGCGTGGGGAGCGAACAGGATTAGATACCCTGGTAGTCCACGCCGTAAACGGTGGGAACTAGGTGTTGGCGACATTCCACGTCGTCGGTGCCGCAGCTAACGCATTAAGTTCCCCGCCTGGGGAGTACGGCCGCAAGGCTAAAACTCAAAGGAATTGACGGGGGCCCGCACAAGCAGCGGAGCATGTGGCTTAATTCGACGCAACGCGAAGAACCTTACCAAGGCTTGACATACACCGGAAAGCATTAGAGATAGTGCCCCCCTTGTGGTCGGTGTACAGGTGGTGCATGGCTGTCGTCAGCTCGTGTCGTGAGATGTTGGGTTAAGTCCCGCAACGAGCGCAACCCTTGTTCTGTGTTGCCAGCATGCCCTTCGGGGTGATGGGGACTCACAGGAGACCGCCGGGGTCAACTCGGAGGAAGGTGGGGACGACGTCAAGTCATCATGCCCCTTATGTCTTGGGCTGCACACGTGCTACAATGGCCGATACAATGAGCTGCGATACCGCAAGGTGGAGCGAATCTCAAAAAGTCGGTCTCAGTTCGGATTGGGGTCTGCAACTCGACCCCATGAAGTTGGAGTTGCTAGTAATCGCAGATCAGCATTGCTGCGGTGAATACGTTCCCGGGCCTTGTACACACCGCCCGTCACGTCACGAAAGTCGGTAACACCCGAAGCCGGTGGCCCAACCCCTTGTGGGAGGGAGCTGTCGAAGGTGGGACTGGCGATTGGGACGAAGTCGTAACAAGGTAGCCGTACCGGAAGGTGCGGCTGGATCACCTCCTTTCTAAGGAGCATCTAGGCTGCCAAGCTTGCTTGGTGGTCCAGGGCCATTACGTCGGCAAATGTTCGACGGTGGTTGCTCATGGGTGGAACGTTGATTATTCGGCACACTTGACCTGCTCTGGTCGCAAGTACTGCTTCGGCGTGGAAAGCGAATAGGACAGGCGAGGGTGTCGGGCACGCTGTTGGGTGTCTGAAGGTACGGCCGTGTGGTCGCCTTCAGTGCCGGCCCCAGTGCACTCGAACCGGTTGGTTCGGGGTGATGGGTGGTTGGTCGTTGTTTGAGAACTGCACAGTGGACGCGAGCATCTGTGGCCAAGTTTTTAAGGGCGCACGGTGGATGCCTTGGCACCAGGAACCGATGAAGGACGTGGGAGGCCACGATAGTCCCCGGGGAGCCGTCAACCAGGCTTTGATCCGGGGGTTTCCGAATGGGGAAACCCGGCAGTCGTCATGGGCTGTCACCCATACCTGAACACATAGGGTATGTGGAGGGAACGCGGGGAAGTGAAACATCTCAGTACCCGCAGGAAGAGAAAACAACCGTGATTCCGGGAGTAGTGGCGAGCGAAACCGGATGAGGCCAAACCTTGTATGTGTGAGACCCGGCAGGGGTTGCATGCAGGGGTTGTGGGATCTCTTTGTCACAGTCTGCCGGCTGTGAGACGAGTCAGAAACCGTTGATGTAGACGAAGGACATGCGAAAGGTCCGGCGTAGAGGGTAAGACCCCCGTAGTCGAAACGTCAGCGGCTCGTTTAAGAGACACCCAAGTAGCACGGGGCCCGAGAAATCCCGTGTGAATCTGGCGGGACCACCCGTTAAGCCTAAATATTCCCTGGTGACCGATAGCGGATAGTACCGTGAGGGAATGGTGAAAAGTACCGCGGGAGCGGAGTGAAATAGTACCTGAAACCGTGTGCCTACAAGCCGTGGGAGCGTCGCGCAAGGAACTTGTTCCTTGCGTCGTGACTGCGTGCCTTTTGAAGAATGAGCCTGCGAGTTTGCGGTGTGTTGCGAGGTTAACCCGTGTGGGGAAGCCGTAGCGAAAGCGAGTCCGAATAGGGCGATTCAGTAGCGCGCTCAAGACCCGAAGCGGAGTGATCTAGCCATGGGCAGGTTGAAGCGGAGGTAAGACTTCGTGGAGGACCGAACCCACCAGGGTTGAAAACCTGGGGGATGACCTGTGGTTAGGGGTGAAAGGCCAATCAAACTCCGTGATAGCTGGTTCTCCCCGAAATGCATTTAGGTGCAGCGTCGTGTGTTTCTTGCCGGAGGTAGAGCACTGGATAGGCGATGGGCCCTACCGGGTTACTGACCTTAGCCAAACTCCGAATGCCGGTAAGTGAGAGCACGGCAGTGAGACTGTGGGGGATAAGCTCCATGGTCGAGAGGGAAACAGCCCAGAGCATCGACTAAGGCCCCTAAGCGTACGCTAAGTGGGAAAGGATGTGGAGTCGCAGAGACAACCAGGAGGTTGGCTTAGAAGCAGCCACCCTTGAAAGAGTGCGTAATAGCTCACTGGTCTAGTGATTCCGCGCCGACAATGTAGCGGGGCTCAAGCGTACCGCCGAAGTCGTGTCATTCCAGCATATAGGGCCAACGCCTGCTGGGATGGGTAGGGGAGCGTCGTGTGCCGGGTGAAGCAGCCGCGGAAGCGAGTTGTGGACGGTTCACGAGTGAGAATGCAGGCATGAGTAGCGATACACACGTGAGAAACGTGTGCGCCGATTGACTAAGGGTTCCTGGGTCAAGCTGATCTGCCCAGGGTAAGTCGGGACCTAAGGCGAGGCCGACAGGCGTAGTCGATGGATAACCGGTTGATATTCCGGTACCCGCTGTGAAGCGTCAAACATCGAATCCAGTGATGCTAAGGCCGTGAAGC
This sequence comes from Streptomyces sp. Q6, assembly GCF_036967205.1. NCBI lineage: Bacteria > Bacillati > Actinomycetota > Actinomycetes > Kitasatosporales > Streptomycetaceae > Streptomyces > Streptomyces citrinus. Next base: position 1,260,164 of record NZ_CP146022.1, on the reverse strand, counting down.
CGTTCCGGACCCTTCGGGGAATGGAAAGTGGTGGAGCCGCCGGCCCAAGTTGGTAGTAGGTGAGTGATGGGGTGACGCAGGAAGGTAGTCCAGCCCGGGCGGTGGTTGTCCCGGGGTAAGGGTGTAGCCCGTGTGATAGGTAAATCCGTCGCACATGGGGGTGAGACCTGATGCCGAGCCGATTGTGGTGAAGTGGATGATCCTATGCTGTCGAGAAAAGCCTCTAGCGAGTTTCATGGCGGCCCGTACCCTAAACCGACTCAGGTGGTCAGGTAGAGAATACCGAGGCGTTCGGGTGAACTATGGTTAAGGAACTCGGCAAAATGCCCCCGTAACTTCGGGAGAAGGGGGGCCATCACTGGTGATTGGATTTACTCCATGAGCTGGGGGTGGCCGCAGAGACCAGCGAGAAGCGACTGTTTACTAAAAACACAGGTCCGTGCGAAGCCGTAAGGCGATGTATACGGACTGACGCCTGCCCGGTGCTGGAACGTTAAGGGGACCGGTTAGTGCACTTTCGGGTGTGCGAAGCTGAGAACTTAAGCGCCAGTAAACGGCGGTGGTAACTATAACCATCCTAAGGTAGCGAAATTCCTTGTCGGGTAAGTTCCGACCTGCACGAATGGCGTAACGACTTCTCGACTGTCTCAACCATAGGCCCGGTGAAATTGCACTACGAGTAAAGATGCTCGTTTCGCGCAGCAGGACGGAAAGACCCCGGGACCTTTACTACAGTTTGATATTGGTGTTCGGTTCGGCTTGTGTAGGATAGGTGGGAGACTTTGAACCAGCCACGCCAGTGGTTGGGGAGTCGTCGTTGAAATACCACTCTGGTCGTGCTGGATGTCTAACCTGGGTCCGTGATCCGGATCAGGGACAGTGTCTGATGGGTAGTTTAACTGGGGCGGTTGCCTCCCAAAGAGTAACGGAGGCGCCCAAAGGTTCCCTCAGCCTGGTTGGTAATCAGGTGTTGAGTGTAAGTGCACAAGGGAGCTTGACTGTGAGACCGACGGGTCGAGCAGGGACGAAAGTCGGGACTAGTGATCCGGCGGTGGCTTGTGGAAGCGCCGTCGCTCAACGGATAAAAGGTACCCCGGGGATAACAGGCTGATCTTCCCCAAGAGTCCATATCGACGGGATGGTTTGGCACCTCGATGTCGGCTCGTCGCATCCTGGGGCTGGAGTCGGTCCCAAGGGTTGGGCTGTTCGCCCATTAAAGCGGTACGCGAGCTGGGTTTAGAACGTCGTGAGACAGTTCGGTCCCTATCCGCTGCGCGCGCAGGAGTCTTGAGAAGGGCTGTCCCTAGTACGAGAGGACCGGGACGGACGAACCTCTGGTGTGCCAGTTGTCCTGCCAAGGGCATGGCTGGTTGGCTACGTTCGGAAAGGATAACCGCTGAAAGCATCTAAGCGGGAAGCCTGCTTCAAGATGAGGACTCCCACCCCCTTTGAGGGGTTAAGGCTCTCAGTAGACGACTGGGTTGATAGGCCAGATCTGGAAGCCCGGTAACGGGTGGAGGTGACTGGTACTAATAGGCCGAGGGCTTGTCCTCAGTTGCTCGCGTCCACTGTGTTGGTTCTGAAACCATGAACAACCGTCGTAGTCATAGGCCACGACTCCGGTTGACAGTTTCATAGTGTTTCGGTGGTCATAGCGTGAGGGAAACGCCCGGTTACATTCCGAACCCGGAAGCTAAGCCTCACAGCGCCGATGGTACTGCAGGGGGGACCCTGTGGGAGAGTAGGACGCCGCCGAACTATTTTTGATAAAGCCTCTGGCCCTGAACTTCGTGTTCGGGGCCAGAGGCTTTTTTGCGTTGCGGCGACCCCTCTGCTCTCGCCGGCTCGGGCTGAGGGTAAGGTCAGGGGGCATCGTTGGCTCGTTTCCCACAGGAGGCCCCCGGGTGGAGGTCCAGGAGACCCGTGTCCAGACGGACCGGGTGCTCACCATCCCGAACATCCTCAGCATGGCGCGTCTCGTCGGCGTACCCCTCTTCCTGTGGCTCATCCTCAGGCCGGAGTTCGGCGGCCCCAAGAGCGACGGCTGGGCGCTGCTCGTGCTCGCGCTGAGCGGCATCAGCGACTATCTCGACGGGAAGCTCGCACGGCGCTGGAATCAGATCAGCAGCCTCGGTCGGCTTCTCGACCCTGCCGCCGACCGGCTCTACATTTTGTCCACCTTGGTCGGTTTGACATGGCGCGAGATTCTGCCGATTTGGTTGACCGGCGTACTGCTCGCGCGAGAACTGCTCCTGCTGGTGATGGTGGGGATCCTCAGGCGGCACGGCTATCCGCCGCCTCAGGTGAACTTCCTCGGCAAGGCAGCGACGTTCAACCTGATGTATGCCTTCCCTCTGTTGCTCCTGAGCGATGGAAGTGGCTGGATCCACGAAGTCGCTGCTATTTTCGGATGGGCGTTCGCCGGATGGGGTACAACGCTGTATTGGTGGGCAGGGATCCTGTACGTGGTTCAGGTCCGCCGCCTTGTCAAGGCGGACTCCATGGCCGATTGAGCTCGCCAATGCGTGTTGGTTGAGGCCAGCCGCCCTACGCGATGACACCCGCGGGGCATTCTGGACGGGCGAAGTCGGCTAGACCGTCGTCTCTTCAAGGAGGACGCTTCCGACATGAAGGCCGTCGTGATGGCCGGAGGTGAAGGCACTCGCCTTCGCCCCATGACCTCGAGTATGCCCAAGCCGCTCCTGCCGGTGGCCAACCGGCCGATCATGGAGCATGTGCTCAGGCTGCTCAAGCGGCATGGGCTCACCGAAACCGTGGTCACCGTGCAGTTCCTGGCCTCCCTGGTCAAGAACTACTTCGGGGATGGCGAAGAGCTCGGAATGGAGCTCACCTATGCCAATGAGGAGAAGCCACTCGGCACTGCCGGCAGCGTGAAGAACGCCGAGGAAGCGCTGAAGGATGACGCGTTCCTCGTGATCTCCGGCGATGCCCTCACTGATTTCGACCTCACCGAGCTCATCAATTTCCACAAGGAGAAGGGTGCGCTCGTCACCGTCTGTCTGACGCGTGTGCCGAATCCGTTGGAATTCGGCATCACCATCGTCGACGAGGAGGGAAAGGTCGAGCGGTTCCTCGAGAAGCCGACGTGGGGCCAGGTCTTCTCGGACACGGTCAACACGGGCATCTACGTCATGGAGCCCGAAGTCTTCGACTACGTCGAGGCAGATGTCCCCGTGGACTGGTCCGGTGATGTCTTCCCGCAGCTGATGAAGGAAGGCAAGCCGATCTACGGCTACGTGGCCGAGGGGTACTGGGAGGACGTCGGTACCCACGAAAGCTACGTGAAGGCCCAGGCCGATGTCCTGGAAGGAAAGGTCGACGTAGAACTCGACGGCTTCGAGATCTCGCCGGGTGTGTGGGTCGCGGAGGGCGCCGAAGTTCATCCCGACGCCGTGCTTCGTGGACCGCTGTACATCGGTGACTACGCAAAGATCGAAGCCGATGTCGAGATTCGCGAGCACACGGTCGTGGGTTCGAACGTCGTCGTGAAGTCGGGGGCCTTCCTCCACAAGACCGTCGTACACGACAACGTCTACATCGGGCAGCACAGCAATCTGCGCGGCTGCGTGATCGGTAAGAACACCGACATCATGCGGGCCGCCCGGATCGAAGACGGTGCTGTCATCGGAGACGAGTGCCTGGTCGGTGAGGAATCGATCATTCAGGGCAATGTGCGCGTCTACCCCTTCAAGACGATCGAGGCCGGCGCCTTCGTCAACACGTCGGTGATCTGGGAGTCGCGCGGACAGGCCCATCTGTTCGGGGCGAGGGGCGTCTCCGGGATCCTGAACGTGGAGATCACGCCGGAGCTGGCCGTTCGACTGGCCGGTGCCTACGCGACGACCCTGAAGAAGGGCTCCACCGTCACGACCGCCCGTGACCACTCACGTGGTGCCCGGGCGCTCAAGCGGGCCGTCATCTCCGCACTTCAGGCCAGCGCCATCGACGTACGGGACCTGGAGAACGTGCCGCTTCCCGTTGCTCGTCAGCAGACGGCTCGGGGCAGTGCCGGCGGGATCATGATTCGTACCTCTCCCGGTGTGCCGGACTCCGTCGACATCATGTTCTTCGACGAGCGCGGAGCGGACCTGTCCCAGGGGAGCCAGCGGAAGCTGGACCGCGTGTACGCGCGGCAGGAGTACCGGCGGGCCTTCCCCGGCGAGATCGGGGATCTGCACTTCCCGTCCAGCGTTTTCGACTCGTACACGGGGTCGTTGCTGCGCAATGTCGATACGACCGGGATCGCCGAAGCCGGGCTGAAGGTCGTCGTCGACGCGTCCAACGGAAGTGCCGGGCTCGTGCTGCCCAGCCTGTTGGGGCGGCTCGGTGTCGATTCGCTGACGATCAACCCGGGACTCGACGAGTCGCGGCCCACCGAGACCGCGGACACCCGGCGCTCCGGGCTCGTGCGGCTCGGGGAGATCGTGGCGTCGGCGCGGGCGGCGTTCGGGGTGCGGTTCGACCCGGTCGGTGAGCGACTTTCGCTCGTCGACGAGAAGGGGCGGATCGTCGAGGACGACCGGGCGCTCCTGGTGATGCTCGATCTCGTCGCCGCCGAGCGCAGGAGCGGACGGGTCGCTCTGCCGGTGACCACCACCCGTATCGGCGAGCAGGTCGCGGCGTACCACGGCACGCAGGTGGAGTGGACGACCACGTCGCCCGACGACCTCACGCGCGTGGGACGCGAGGACGGGACCATCTTCGGTGGTGACGGGCGCGGTGGCTTCATCATTCCGGAGTTCAGCAGCGTGTTCGACGGAGCCGCCGCCTTCGTGCGGCTCATCGGGCTCGTCGCGCGTACGCAGCTCACCCTGAGCCAGATCGACGCGCGGATTCCGCGGGCGCATGTGCTGAAGCGGGATCTCGCGACGCCGTGGGCCGTGAAGGGGCTCGTCATGCGGCGGGTCGTGGAGGAGGCCGGCGACCGGTCCGTGGACACGACCGACGGTGTGCGGGTCGTGGAGGCCGATGGGCGCTGGGTGATGGTGCTGCCCGACCCGGCCGAGGCCGTCACCCATCTGTGGGCCGAGGGGCCGGACGACGCATCGGCCCAGCAGCTGCTCGACGAGTGGTCCGCCGTCGTGGACAGCGCGGGTCGCTGAGTCCGTGAGCCGTGCCTGTGGGCGCCCCGATCGGGGCGCCCACAGGCACGCCGGAGGGGCCATTCGGAGGTAGCGGCCACGACGTGCGACGATGTGCGGCATGTCGCAGCAGCCCCCCGTTCGGAGCACTCCTGAGCGCCCCGCGCGCCTCGACGCATCCATGTCGCTGCTGAACAACGTGATGGACCACAGCCTGGACGACGGGTACGCGGAGGCCGCGGCCCGTAAGCAGGCCGAGGGGCAGAGCGGGCTGCCGAAGACGCTGCGGGCGAAGCTGGGACTCGCCGCCGGACTCGTGCTCGCCGCCCTGGTCGTGACCGTGGGGGCCGCGCAGGCGCGCGTCGCCGCTCCGGTGGTCGCCAAGGAACGTGAAGAACTCATCGATCGCATCGAGCAGGAGACCGACTCCGCGGACAAGTTGGAGAGCCAGGTCGACTCGCTGCGGACCGATGTGGGGGACATGCAGAGCGAGGCGCTGAAGAAGCACGGCGGCGAGCAGGGCGAGCTGGTGGGCGTGCTCTCCGGGGCCGTACCCGTGCACGGACCCGGGCTCAAGCTCGTCGTCGACGACGCCAAGTCGGCCGAGACGGGCGGCGGCAGCGGGCCTCGGGAGAGCGCCGGTTTCGCCGACACCGGACGGGTGCGCGACCGGGACATGCAGCGCGTGATCAACGGTCTCTGGCAGTCCGGTGCCGAGGCCGTCAGCATCAACGGGCAGCGGCTCACCGCCCTGTCCGCGATCAGGGCCGCGGGTGACGCGATACTGGTCGACAACAAGCCGCTGGTGCCGCCGTACACGGTGCTCGCGGTGGGGGACGGACAGCGGCTGAGCACCCGGTTCCAGAACAGTCCCGACGGGTTGTACCTGCACGCGTTGCAGGAGAACTTCGGGATCAGGACCAGCATTTCGGCCCAGGACGACATCAAGCTGCCCGCCGCACCCAGCGTGATCGTACGTACAGCACAGCCGAGAGCAGAGCAGAAGGGCACATCGTGATCGCCGTACTGGGCCTCGTCGTGGGAGTCGTGGTCGGGCTGTTCGTCCGGCCCGAGGTTCCGGCGGTGGTCGAGCCGTACCTGCCGATCGCCGTGGTCGCGGCGCTCGACGCGGTGTTCGGCGGGCTGCGCGCCATGCTGGACGGGATCTTCGACGACAAGGTCTTCGTCGTGTCGTTCCTGTCGAACGTCGTCGTGGCCGCGCTGATCGTCTTCCTGGGCGACAAGCTGGGCGTCGGCGCGCAGTTGTCGACCGGCGTCGTCGTGGTGCTCGGCATCCGCATCTTCTCCAACGCGGCCGCCATCCGGCGGCATGTGTTCCGGGCGTGAGGCCGATGAACCCCGAAGAGAAGCCCGAGCACGAGCACGACCACACGCACGGCCACAAGCATGACCACAAGCCCGAGCACCGGCTGCGCAAGGAGCTGCCCGCCGAGGTCGCGCCGCAGCCGGGGACGCCCGAGCCCGAGCCCGCCGGTGAGCCCAAGCTGACCGGGCGTCAGAGGCTCGTGAAGGGGCTGTGGCCGCCGCGCGTGTCCCGTGCCCAACTGACGGTCGCCGTGCTGTTGTTCGTCCTGGGCCTCGGACTCGCCATCCAGGTGCGGTCCAACAGCGACAACAGCGCCCTGCGCGGGGCCCGCCAGGAAGATCTTGTGCGCATTCTCGATGAACTCGACGACCGAACTCAGCGTCTGGAAGATGAGAAGCAGGGCCTCGAGGACCAGCGCACCGAGTTGGAGAACAGCTCGGACCAGGCCGAGGAGGCCCGGAAGCAGACGGTCGAGAAGGAGCGCCAACTCGGCATCCTCGCGGGCACCGTGGCCGCGCAGGGGCCCGGCATCACGATGACGATCACGGACACGAAGGGGGCCGTCGAGGCCGACATGCTGCTCGACGCGATCCAGGAGCTGCGCGCCGCGGGCGCCGAGGCGATTCAGGTGAACGACGTCCGCGTCGTGGCCAACACGTACCTGGCGGACGGAACCGGAGGGAAGGGTGTGAGCGTCGACGGACACAAGATCAGCCAGCCCTACCGCTTCAAGGTCATCGGCAAGCCGCAGGACCTCGAGCCGGCTCTAAACATCCCCGGAGGCGTGGTGCAGACCCTGGAGAAGGAGCAGGCCACGGCCTCTGTGAGCCGCTCGCAGAAGATCGTCGTGGACGCCTTGCGTGCGGCGCAGCGGCCTGATTACGCTCGGTCGTCCTCGCAGTGAGGCGGGGGTGCATGGGGGATGTCGTACGAGGGCATGAGGTTGCGGGGGGTCGGCGCACCGTAGGCGGGGTGCGTGGTGGAAACTGTTTGGCGGATACGGACGTTGTGAGGTTGTCCGTGTCAGTGTTGTACGCCGATGTGTGCAGTCAGGGTTCGTCCTGCCCCACGGGCGGGTCTGTTTCGGTCAAGGGGAATCGCCCGTGAAGTTGTTTGCGAAGTTGTTCGGCAAGAGCGCACGTGAGGACAACGCCCGTCACCGTGCGCCGCGCCACGGTGACGTGCCGGAGACGCAGGTGGGCGAGCGCCCGCTGTTCCGGGACCAGGTCGGCGGTGACAATTCGGGCGGACAGGGCGCGTCGTCTGTTGACCCTGCCGGTTCCGGCCGCATAGGTTTCGGAGAACCGTCAACCTCAAGTACGGGTGGAGGGTTTACCCCCGACCCGTACGCGTCCCACGCCCCCGCGGGGCAGCCGCGGCAGGAGGATCCGTCCATGTCGGCCCTGGTGTGTACGAGGTGCGGAAACCGGAACGCGGAGAACAGCCGGTTCTGCTCCAACTGCGGTGCGCCGCTGCGTGGCGGAGTGGCGGCCGAGGGGCCGTCGGAGACCACCTCCACGATCTCCATCTCCGGTCTTGAGTCCTACGACCCCGAGGCCACCGGCCAGACGCAGCTGCCCGCGCTGTCGCCCGAGGCGCAGGCCGCGGTCGACGCGCTGCCGCTCGGCTCGGCGCTCCTGGTGGTGCGGCGAGGTCCGAACTCGGGCAGCCGCTTCCTCCTGGACGGCGACCTGACGACGGCGGGGCGCCACCCGCAGAGCGACATCTTCCTGGACGACGTGACCGTGTCGCGCCGCCACGTGGAGTTCCGTCGTCTGCAGGACGGCACGTTCACCGTCGCCGACGTCGGCAGCCTCAACGGCACGTACGTGAACCGTGAGCGCATCGACTCGGTGACGCTGCACAACGGCGACGAGGTGCAGATCGGCAAGTACCGGCTGGTCTTCTACGCGAGCCAGCGGGCTATCTGACCGTCAGCGAGCCTTCAGGAAGGTCCATGCTGCAAACGACGAGGGGCGGTGCCGGCAGCGGCACCGCCACCACGGACAGTCGGCTGATGAGCATCGGCACCGTACTGAACGTGCTGCGCGATGAGTTTCCCGAAGTCACCATCTCCAAGATCAGGTTCTTGGAGTCCGAAGGGCTCATCGAGCCGCAGCGGACGCCGTCCGGCTACCGCAAGTTCAGTCCCGACGACGTCGAGCGGCTCGCTCACGTCCTGCGGATGCAGCGGGACCACTATCTGCCGCTGAAGGTCATCAAGGAGCAGCTCGACGCCCTGGAGCGGGGCGAGGCGCTGCCCGTACCCGCTCCTGGGCGCCCCGGCGACCTGACGGACGAGGGCGAGGCCCCGACGGCCGCGCGGGTCGGCCGGGACGAATTGCTCGCCGCCGCCGGGATCGACGAGGCGGACCTCCAGGAGTGGGAGTCGTACGGTCTCATCGCCCCGTTGCCGGACGGGGGTTACGACGCCTCGGCCGTTCTGGTCGCCGAGCTCGTCGGCGAACTGGGCGGGTTCGGGATCGAGCCGCGGCATCTGCGCGTCATGCGGGCGGCCGCGGACCGTGAGGCGGGTCTGGTCGACTCCGTCGTCGCGCCGCTCAAGGTGCACCGCAATCCGCAGACCAGAGCGCTCGCGCAGGCCCGTGCCACGGAGATGGCGGGGCTGACCGTGAAGTTGCACGCGGCACTTGTGCAGACCGCTCTCGGGGTGCGTCTGCCCTGATGGAAAGGGCGGGCGAGTGCCGTGGGCCCGGCCCTCGGAGCATGCCCGACTACCCAAACCGGCCGGGCACGTCCTAGGGTTGCTGTGTGAACGAGCTCGACGTCGTAGGTGTCCGGGTCGAAATGCCCTCCAACCAACCGATCGTGCTCCTGCGTGAAGTGGGAGGCGACCGTTACCTCCCCATCTGGATCGGACCGGGGGAGGCGACGGCGATCGCCTTCGCTCAGCAGGGCATGGCCCCCGCGCGGCCGCTGACGCACGACCTTTTCAAGGACGTGCTGGAGGCGGTCGGTCAGGAGCTGACGGAAGTACGCATCACGGACCTGCGGGAAGGCGTCTTCTATGCGGAACTGGTGTTCGCGAGCGGTGTCGAGGTCAGTGCCCGCCCGTCCGACGCCATAGCGCTCGCGCTGCGCACCGGGACGCCGATCTTCGGCAGTGACGGTGTCCTCGACGACGCCGGGATCGCGATCCCGGACGAGCAGGAGGACGAGGTGGAGAAGTTCCGCGAGTTCCTGGACCAGATTTCGCCCGAGGATTTCGGGACCAACAGTCAGTGATCAGGAGGCGGTCGCCGAGCGGCGGCCGCCTCAGCGCATTCGACAAGCCTTTCCCCGCGGTGGGATACGGGAAACCACTCCTAGGGTGATTATCACTCGGCGTGGCGAGTGTGGCGTTCGTTGACGCACCCCCTGAGACTGCCTACCGTCGAGAGGGCAGGTCAAAGAGGAGGTCGGCGTGAGAAGCAGCGGCGACGGTACGGCGACGGGCGGTCCGTACTCGTTTCACGGCAGCGCGGCCGATCACACTTCGCAGCGCCCACAGGCGGTTCCTGTGGTGGCGGGGGAGAACGGTGACGCGGCTTCCGAGCAGGTCGGATACCGGGGGCCGACCGCTTGCGCGGCGGCGGGCATCACCTATCGGCAGCTCGACTACTGGGCCAGGACCGGCCTTGTCGAGCCCAGTGTGCGGCCCGCGTACGGGTCGGGGACGCAGCGCCTCTACAGCTTCCGGGACGTCGTCGTCCTGAAGGTCGTCAAGCGCTTCCTGGACACCGGGGTCTCCCTCCAGAACATCCGCACGGCGGTACAGCATCTGCGGGAGCGGGGCTTTCGGGATCTGGAGCGCATGACGCTCATGAGCGACGGCGCGACGGTCTACGAGTGCACGTCACCGGCCGAGGTGCACGACCTGCTCCAGGGCGGGCAGGGGATCTTCGGCATCGCGGTGGGTGTGGTCTGGCGGGACGTGGACGCGGCCCTGTCGCAGCTGCACGGGGAGCGCGTGGACACCGGGGAGACCCTGGTGCGGCCGAACCCGGCGGACGAGCTCGCGAGGCGACGCAACCGGGCCGTGTGACCTCGTACGGCCGCGTTGTCAGTGGCGTAGGGCAGCATCGGAGATGTGAGAACCGCGCCGACGATTCTGCATCTCGACATGGATGCCTTCTACGCCTCTGCCGAGCAGGCGGCGAAGCCGAGCCTGCGCGGGAAAGCGGTCGTCGTGGGCGGTCTCGGGCCGCGCGGTGTCGTCGCCACGGCGTCGTACGAAGCACGCAAGTTCGGGGTGCACTCGGCGATGCCGATGGGGCAGGCGCGGCGGCTCGCGCCGAACGCGGCGTATCTGGTGCCGAGGTTCCGGCTGTACCGGGAGATCAGCGAGCAGGTGATGGGGCTGCTGCGGGAGCTCTCGCCGCTGGTGGAGCCATTGAGCCTGGACGAGGCGTTCGTCGATCTGGAGGCCGGTGAGACGGCCTGGGACGAGGCGTCCGCGCACGCCGTGGGGGTGCGGCTGCGGACGGACATCCGGCGGGTGACCGGGCTGACCGGGTCCGTGGGGATCGCCGCCTCCAAGATGCTCGCCAAGATCGGGTCCGAGGAGGCCAAGCCGGACGGGCTCGTGCTGATACGGCCCGGGACCGAGCGGGCGCTGCTCGGGCCGAAGTCCGTGCGGATCCTGCCCGGGGTCGGGCCGGCCACCGGGGATCATCTGCGGCGGGCCGGGATCGTCACCGTGGAGGAGATCGCCGAGGCGGGCGAGGACGAGTTGGTGCGGCTGCTCGGGAAGGCGCACGGGAGCCATCTGTACGCGATGGCGCTGGCGCACGACGACCGGCCCGTCGTCGCCGAGCGGGACTCCAAGTCGGTGTCGGTCGAGGACACGTACGACGTGGACATCCATGACCGGGTGCGGGTGCGTATGGAGGTGCAGCGCCTCGCTGACCGGTGTGTGGAGCGGCTGCGGGCCGCCGACAGATCGGGGCGGACCGTGGTGCTCAAGGTGCGGCGCTACGACTTCTCGACCTTGACGCGGTCCGAGACGCTGCGCGGGCCCACGGACGATCCGGCGGTCGTGCGGGAGTCTGCCGCGCGCTTGCTGGAGGGCGTGGACACGACCGGGGGCGTGCGGCTCCTGGGGGTCGGGGTCAGCGGGCTCGCCGACTTCACGCAGGAGGATCTGTTCGCACAGGCGGCCGCCGCCGAGCGGGCCGGTGAGGTGGTCGAGGACGCCGAGGCGGCGGCGGACGAGGTCGTCGGGGAAGCGGCCCCGGTCGAGCCGGTCGTCGAGCGGCGCTGGATGGCCGGGCACGATGTGCGGCATGCCGAGTTCGGGGCGGGGTGGGTGCAGGGCAGCGGGCTCGGGCGGGTCACCGTCCGGTTCGAGACGCCGTACTCGCAGGTGCCCGGGCGCGTGCGGACGTTCCGGGTGGACGATCCCGAGCTGGAGCCGGCCGAGCCGCTGCCGCTGGTGGAGCCGGTGGGGCGGGTCGGCGTGGCTGACGCGGTGGAGACGGGGGTGGATGTCGCGGCGGGGGCTTAGGGCCCGTCCGGTGATCGGCCGGGCGGCGGCCGGGGAGGGGCGGCGCCTCAGGGGCGCGGAGGCGTCAGGTCGGGTCTTCTTCCGCGCCCGCGATGTGGCCGAAGGTGGCGTCCGGGCCCGGGGGAGCCGTGATGTCCAGGCCGTAGTGGTGGTACAGCTGGAGCTCCTGCTCGGGGGAGAGGTGGCGGCCGACGCCGAAGTCGGGGGCGTCCTTGATCAGGGAGCGCTCGAAGGGGACGCGCAGGGTCCCGTCCACGAGTTCGCTGGGCTCCAGGGGGACGAAGGCGTCGCGGCTGAAGAGGCCGGTACGTATGGCAGCCCACTCCGGAACGCCGGTGGCGTCGTCGAGGTAGACCTCGTCGATGGTGCCGATCTTGGTTCCGTTGCGGTCGAACGCCTTGCGGCCGATCAGATTGCGCGGATCGACATCGGTCTGCACGGTGCCTCCAGCTGATCGCAACTCGTCTGTAAGCACTACGAAAGAGCACATTGAGGAAGGCGGCCACTCGAGGGTTCCGGCCAAGTAGCCGCTGGTAGGCTGGCAGACGGCTGCTGACCCCGTGCGGGAGAGTCCTCCGAGCAGTCGTCGGAGGCGCCGAAGGAGCAAATCCTCCCCGGAATCTCTCAGGCCCCTGTACCGCACGGACGAGGTCACTCTGGAAAGCAGGGCGGGGTGTGCGTTTCCCGCTCTCACCGACGGTGAAAACCGGCGTGCCCTCGTGCAGCTGCGCGGGCGGGCCGGTGAAGCTCTCAGGTTGAGATGACAGAGGGGGAGGCCGTCCGGGTACCCGCGCCGTGGTGCCCCTCGCAGGTCGCAATGACCAGGAGGCCTCCGTCATGACCGCCAACCGTATTCCGCTCTCCCAGTTGGAGCAGGGAATCCCCTTCGAGCAGCGCCATATCGGTCCGGATGATGCCGCGCAGGCCAAGATGCTCGCGCAGGTCGGCTACGGCTCGCTCGACGAGCTGACGGCCGCCGCGGTGCCGGACGTGATCAAGAGCGCCGAGGCCCTGCGGCTTCCCGGTGCGCGCAGCGAGGCCGAGGTCCTGGCCGAGCTGCGGTCCCTCGCCGATCGCAACCAGGTGCTCGGGTCCATGATCGGGCTCGGCTACTACGGCACGTTCACGCCGCCCGTCATCCTGCGCAACGTGATGGAGAACCCGTCCTGGTACACGGCCTACACGCCGTACCAGCCGGAGATCTCGCAGGGCCGTCTCGAGGCGCTGCTGAACTTCCAGACGATGGTCGCCGAGCTGACCGGCCTGCCGACCTCCGGTGCCTCCCTGCTCGACGAGGGCACGGCCGCCGCCGAGGCCATGGCCCTGTCCCGGCGCATCGGCAAGGTCAAGAACGGTGTCTACGTCGTCGACGCCGATGCCCTGCCGCAGACCATCGCCGTGATCGAGACGCGCGCCGAGCCGACCGGTGTCGAGATCGTCGTCGCCGACCTGAGCGACGGCATCCCGGCCGAGGTCGCCGAGCGCGGTGTCGTGGGTGTGCTCGTGCAGTACCCGGGTGCCTCGGGTGCCGTGCGGGACATCAAGCCCGTCATCGACCAGGCGCACGAGCTGGGCGCCGTGGTCACCGTCGCCGCTGACCTTCTCGCTCTCACGTTGCTGACCTCTCCCGGCGAACTCGGCGCGGACATCGCCGTCGGTACGACGCAGCGCTTCGGTGTGCCGATGGGCTTCGGCGGACCGCACGCCGGTTACATGGCGGTGCGCGAGAAGTTCGCGCGGTCGCTGCCCGGGCGGCTCGTGGGTGTCTCCGTGGACGCGGACGGGAACAAGGCGTACCGCCTCGCCCTCCAGACCCGTGAGCAGCACATCCGTCGCGAGAAGGCGACCAGCAACATCTGTACGGCCCAGGTGCTGCTCGCCGTCATGGCCGGCATGTACGCCGTGTACCACGGGCCCGAGGGTCTGAAGTCCATCGCGCGGCGCACGCACCGGTACGCCAACCTGCTCGCCGCCGGTCTGACCGCGGGCGGTGTCGAGGTCGTGCACGGCGCGTACTTCGACACGCTCACCGTGCGGGTGCCCGGCAGGGCCGCGGCGGTCGTGAGCGCCGCCCGCGAGGCCGGCGTCAACCTGCACCTGGTCGACGCCGACCAGGTGTCGGTCGCCTGCGACGAGACGACCACGCGGGCCCAACTGGCCGTCGTCTGGGACGCGTTCGGTGTCGAGGCGGACATCGAGACGCTGGACGCCGAGGTCGCCGAGGCGCTGCCGGACGGACTGCTGCGCACGGACGAGTACCTGGCCCACCCGGTCTTCCATCAGTACCGCTCCGAGACGGCGATGCTGCGCTACCTGCGCCGTCTCGCGGACCGCGACTACGCGCTCGACCGCGGCATGATCCCGCTGGGCTCGTGCACGATGAAGCTCAACGCGACGACGGAGATGGAGCCGGTCACCTGGCCCGAGTTCGGTCAGCTGCACCCCTTCGTGCCGGCCGAGCAGGCGCAGGGCTACCTCACGCTCATCAAGGAGCTGGAGGAGCGGCTCGCCGAGGTCACCGGCTACGACAAGGTGTCGCTCCAGCCGAACGCCGGGTCGCAGGGCGAACTGGCCGGTCTGCTCGCGGTGCGCGGCTACCACCGGGCCAACGGCGACGAGCAGCGGACCGTGTGCCTCATCCCGTCCTCGGCGCACGGCACCAACGCCGCCAGTGCCGTGATGGCCGGGATGAAGGTCGTCGTGGTGAAGACGGCCGACGACGGCGAGATCGACGTCGAGGACCTGCGCGCCAAGATCGAGCAGTACGCCGACCAGCTGGCCGTCCTCATGATCACGTACCCGTCGACGCACGGTGTGTTCGAGGAGCACGTCGCCGACATCTGCGCTGCCGTGCACGACGCCGGCGGTCAGGTCTACGTGGACGGCGCGAACCTGAACGCCCTGGTGGGCCTCGCCAAGCCGGGACACTTCGGTGGCGACGTCTCGCACCTGAACCTGCACAAGACGTTCTGCATCCCGCACGGCGGCGGCGGTCCCGGCGTCGGTCCGGTCGGTGTGCGCGAGCACCTGGCGCCGTACCTGCCGAACCACCCGCTCCAGCCGGCCGCGGGACCCGAGACGGGTGTCGGCCCGATCTCCGCGGCGCCGTGGGGCTCCGCCGGCATCCTGCCGATCTCCTGGGCGTACGTACGTCTCATGGGCGGCGAGGGCCTGAAGCGGGCGACGCAGGTCGCCGTGCTCTCCGCCAACTACATCGCCAAGCGGCTCGAGCCGCACTTCCCGGTGCTGTACACCGGTCCCGGCGGTCTCGTCGCGCACGAGTGCATCATCGATCTGCGGCCGATCAGCAAGGCGACCGGGGTCAGCGTCGACGACATCGCCAAGCGGCTCATCGACTACGGGTTCCACGCGCCGACCATGTCGTTCCCGGTGGCGGGGACGCTGATGATCGAGCCGACCGAGAGCGAGGACATCGGCGAGCTCGACCGGTTCTGCGAGGCGATGATCGCCATCCGCGGGGAGATCGAGAAGGTCGCCGCGGGTCAGTGGCCGGCGGACGACAACCCGCTGCGCAACGCTCCGCACACGGCCGGGATGCTCGGCGGTGACTGGGAGCACGCGTACAGCCGGGAAGAGGCTGTCTTCCCGGCGGGTGTGGCTGCGTCCGACAAGTACTGGCCGCCGGTGCGCCGCATCGACCAGGCCTTCGGTGACCGCAACCTGGTCTGCTCGTGCCCGCCCATGGACGCGTACGAGGGCTGAGGTTCGAGGTGGGTGCGCGACCGGCCGAGCGTCATGGCTGGTCGCGCAGCCGCGGCGGAGCCGTACGTCGATACCGGCTCACGCCTTCGCAGGTGCCTCTAGGCCGCCGTGACCACGGGGCTCAGTGGGCGGTGCGGCGCGATGATCGTGCCGTTGGGCAGCAGCTCGCCGGTGTCCTCGAAGAGCAGGACCCCGTTGCACAGGAGGCTCCAGCCCTGCTCCGGGTGATGAGCCACAGGCAAGGCGGCTTCCCTGTCCGCGGAATCGGCTGTCGGACACGGCGGCTGGTGCTGGCACATGGAGAGGTTCTTTCGCTGTGAAGTGATGCCGGTGATGGATGCGATGGCGTCTGTGCTGCGGCTCGGTGTGGTGTTCATGGCCGCCCCCCGTTTTCAGTCGGTCCGGAACCCAGTGTTGCCCTGTGGGCGTCAATCCGCAGGGATTTCGTTGCAGCGGTCCTCACAGGATGGAGACGCGTCACCCGTGCGGACGGTTCAGCCGAACTGCACTGCCCCTTCGGGTGGTTCGGGGTGGCCGGACCGGGCTAGTCCGGATGGGCACGGCTGTGCCCCGCGACCGGACGGCGGACGGCGCGGGGCACAGGTCTGGATCGCCCGGATCCCCCCGGGCCTCATCCTCCGGTCGCGTCAGGCCAGCAGAGTGGCCCGGGCGGGCGTCAGTCGGTGCGTGAGGACCGGGAGCAGCTCGGACACCCGGTGCGGACGGTGGGCGGCGATGCCGGGTGGCGCGGGAGCGAGCGGGACCAGGATGTCGTCGGCCGCCGGATGGCCGCCGGCGGCGTCGGCCGTGATGTCGCCGTGCAGCCACAGGGTGAGCATGTAGAGCTCGGGCACCGAGAGCAGCCGGGGCTGGTACGGCTTCGTGAGGGACTCCGCCTGCCGGAGCGCCCGCTCGGTGGACGTGACGTAAGGGCCTTCGAAGAAGTGCGAGAAGGCCCAGCCGTCGGGCGTGAGCATGGTGTCGGCCGCGGCCACGGCACGGTCCCCGCAGCGGATCAGGAAACGCCAGCCGGTGAGGCGGGCGCGCGAGGGGCCGGTGCTCTCGGTGATCCGGTCCAACACATGGACGGGAAGCGGGAGTTCGGGGCTTGCGGGGCCCTGCGCGGAGCGCAGGGACGGGGTGCGTGCCTCGCGGACGGCGGTGGGGGAACCGAGGGCCGTGAGGACCGTGCGGAGGGCAGGCGCGGGAGCCGGAGGGACATGCAGCGGCATGGTGGGTCGCCTCTCTCATTCGACAGGCACGTGGTGCGAGGGCGGTGCGGGACGAGCGGACGGCGCTGTCAGCTGCGCAATGCACATGGGGTACGCGGGCCAGAGGGGGCGGGGGCCTCGGCCGCGGGCGCCAACTCTCTGTCTCGTCCGCGGAGTTTATACGACACCTGTTCACACAGTGTTTCGTCTAGCAGGCTCAGCTGTTTCGGCAAGGTGCTATTCGGCCGTCGTTCGCGTGACGGTATGCAGGCATTGTGCGGATTTCCTGTGGACGTCCCGCTCGTGACCTCGGAGTCTTTCGATCGAGCGGTCGGCCGATACTTGTCGGCGTTTTTCACCAGATGTGTGTGCCGTGAATCTGCGAGCTGCCGCATGCCTAAGGAATGTGCCGCAGGGTAACTGCCTTGAGCGTACTGCCCCGTCGGCCCGTGCGGGGCGTTATCGATCACATTGCCTGGGCATCATCCACCGTGACATGCGGCCGGATCAGCGGGCTGCCCGTGCGAGGAGGGACGCTTCCATGGGGGAGAAGGTCGTTGCGGGCGCGGTGGACCTGGCCGACCGCCGGAGCTACCGGAAGAAGCTGAAGGAGTGTCTGACGGGGCTGGAGCGGCTGTTGGACGAGAAGCGCTTCGACCGGCCCCAGAATCTCATGGGCCTGGAGATCGAGCTGAATCTCGCCGGGCCCGACGGGATGCCGAGAATGATGAATGCCGAAGTTCTCGAGCGCATCGCGAGCCGGGATTTCCAGACGGAACTCGCGATGTTCAATCTCGAAGTGAATATCGCCCCGCACCGGCTCGGCGGCCGTGTTCTCGACCAGCTCGCCGAGGAGTTGCGCACCGGGCTCGGCTATGCGCACCGCAAGGCCAATGAGGTCGATGCGGGAATCGTGATGATCGGCATTCTGCCGACGCTCGGCAAGGACGACCTCGTCTCGGCGAACCTGTCGGCCGTCGACCGCTACACCCTGCTCAACGATCAGATCGTCGCCGCGCGCGGCGAGGACTTCCTGCTCGACATCGACGGTGTGGAGCGGCTGACCTGCACGTCCTCGTCGATCGCGCCCGAAGCGGCGTGCACGTCGGTGCAGTTGCATCTCCAGGTGACGCCGGGCCGGTTCGCGGATGTGTGGAACGCTGCGCAGGCCGTGGCCGCGGTGCAGATAGCGGTGGGCGCCAACGCCCCGTTCCTGTTCGGACGCGAGCTGTGGCGCGAGTCGAGGCCGCCGCTGTTCCAGCAGTCCACGGACACCCGGCCGCCCGAATTGCAGGCGCAGGGCGTGCGGCCACGCACCTGGTTCGGAGAGCGGTGGATCGAGTCGGCGTACGACCTCTTCGAGGAGAATCTGCGGTACTTCCCGCCGCTGCTCCCGATCCTCGACGAGGAGCAGCCGCTCGACGTCCTGGACGCGGGCGGCATTCCCAGCCTCGCCGAACTCGTGCTGCACAACGGCACGGTGTACCGCTGGAACCGGCCCGTCTACGGCATCGCCGACGGCGTCCCGCACCTGCGCGTGGAGAACCGCGTGCTGCCCGCGGGCCCCACCGTCACCGACGTCATCGCCAACACCGCCTTCTACTACGGGCTCGTACGGGCGCTCGCGGAGGACGCGCGGCCCGTGTGGTCACGACTCTCCTTCGACGCGGCCGCCCGCAACTTCGACGCGGCCTGCCGGTACGGCATCGACGCGCGCCTGGAGTGGCCGCGCCGGGGCCGGTTCGGCGGGACCGAGCAGGTGCAGGCCGTCGCCCTCGTACGGGACGAGCTGCTGCCGCTCGCGGCGGCGGGCCTGGACGCCTGGGGCGTCGAACCCGCCGACCGCGACCACTACTTGGGCGTGATCGAGGAGCGCTGCCGGCTGCGCACCAACGGCGCGGCGTGGCAGGCGGCGACGTACCACCGGGCCCTGGACAGCGGACTGGCGCGCGACGCGGCGCTCGCGGCGACCACGCGCCGGTACTGCGAGCTGATGCATGTCGGCGAGCCTGTGCACACCTGGCCCGTGGGGCTGCCGGCGCCGGCGGTGCCGCTGGGCTGAGCGGGGTCAGTTGGACTTGGCGCCGGCCTCGATGATCGCCTTCAGGATCACCTTCTGGATGTCGGCGGGGTCGGTGACCTGGTGCCCCGACCCGCCGGTGGCCTCGGCGATCTGCTCGATCTCGTCCTTGTCGGTGTCCGGGCCGACGGCGATCGCGATGAGCGGCACCGGGTGCTCCGCGTCGGAGAGCGCGGCCAGCTGGGAGAGGAGGCTGGAGCGGGAGACCGACCCGGGGTCCTCGTTGACACCGTCGGTGACCACCACGACCGCGTTGAACTTGCCGCCCCGGTACGACGACGTGGCCTCCTTGTAGGCGGCGAGCGTCGTGTCGTACAGGCCCGTCGCGCCGCCCGGCACCGGCTGGAGTCCGGTGAACGCCGCGGAGAGGCGGTCGCGTACGGTGCCGGAGCCCTTGCGGTCGCCGAGGCGCTGGGTCGGCACGAGCTTCTTGTAGTCGCGGCTGCCGTCGAGGAGCGTCGAGAACTCCCACAGGCCGATCTCGTCCTCCGGCGTGAACGTCGACAGGGCCGCCAGCATCGAGGCCTTGGTCACCTCCATCCGGGACTCGCCGCTCCCCGGCACCGGATTGGACATGGACGCCGAGGCGTCCACGACCGTGGTGATCCGGGCGCTCTGCACCGTGATCGTCCACATACCGAGGGTCTGCTCGATCTGCTCGTCGGCGGCCGGTTCCGAGGTGGGGTCCGCGTACGGCTGCGGGGTGCGGCCGCCGGCCTGCGCGGCGACCGCCTCGGGCGAGGCGCCGCCGTCGGTGCGGAAGCCGTGCTTCTCCAGGATCGAGCGGCCCTCGCGCGCGGTGAGCAGCGTCATGAAGCGGACGACCGCCCGGCTCTCGTCGGTGCTCAGGCCGGGCTCGTCGACCAGCGTGAGCGGGTAGTCGAGGGCGGGAGAGCCGTCCTTCGGATAGAAGAGGTCGAGCTCGCCGGCGTCGCCGACGTCGGCGTTGTGCGTGAACGCGGCCTGCTCGGAGAGGATCAGCGCCTCGTTGCGCCGGGGGTTGCCCTCCTCGGTGCCGGACGAGTCGCGGGCCACCGTGTCCATCAACTGGCTGTCGCTGTCGGACGTCCGCTGCGAGAGGACCTTCGCGAGGGCGGCGGCCTGGGTGCCGTCCTTGTCGCCCGACTTCTGCGCGGCCGTCGCCAGTTTGGTCAGCGCGAGCAGGCCGGTGGCGCTGCGGGCCGGGTCGGCGGCACCGAGCCGCAGCTGGTCCTCCCGCATGGTCGCGCCGGTCAGCTGGGTCCAGCCGTACGTCTTGTCGGGCCAGCCGAAGGACTTGGCGGCCGACGGCACCATGCCGACGCCGATCGGCGACGAGGCGACGTTCCCGGCCGTGGTGACCTCGGTGGCCTTGGCGTTCTGCGTCACCCGCTGGAGCCAGATGCTCGAATCCGGTACCCACGCCTGGAAGTCCGGGTGGCCCTTGCCCGCGCGCAAGGTGTCGGCGACCTTGTACGCGTCGCGCGCGACGACGTTCACGTCGAGGCAGCCGCCGTCCGAGGTGATCTGCTCGCGGCGGGCCTGGGTGGCGGCGTCGCGCAGGGCGGGTGCGATGTCGGGCGAGGCGACGAGATCGATCTCGACGTCGTCCTCGCAGGAGCTGCCGAGGTCGAGCAGATCGCTGCGCACCGCCAGGGCCGTGCCCGCCGCGATGACGAGGACGAGGGCCGTCGCGATGGCCACGGCGCGTCCCCGGGACCGGGGACGGGGGTCGGCCGCGGCCGCTCCGTACTCGTCGGGCATGCTGCTGTGACGTCCCATGGCGGTGGTGCCCTCCCTGAGCCATAAAGGCAGTTGCGATATAAGCGGTGAAGCATGGGAGGGAGTGCGGTGCGCCGGACTGCGGCGCGCCGTCCCCCTCGGCCTGTCGCGCGCGATCTTCGTACCTGCATTCGAGACCCTAGCGGGGCGGCGTGAGGGATGAGACGGGATTACTGAACTGGAGTCAGGTGTGCAGGTGGAGGCGGGGTCGGTGGCCGGTTCTTATCCCCATGAGCGGCTCTCACGACGATTTCTGCGGGACGAGACGCTGCTCGTACTGGGGCTGTCGCTCGGTGCGAGCGGAGTGTCCGCGCTGATCAGCTTTGTCGGATCGGTCACCAAACCGGGGGGTCTGAAGGACCAGGCCGCGACCCTCAACGCGTCGGCGGCGCCCGGGCGTCCCTGGCTGGATCTCGCATGGCAACTGTTCGGGATCGCGAGCGCGCTCGTGCCCGTCGCGCTCGTCGCGCACTTCCTGCTGCGGGAGGGCGAGAGCCTGCGCACGATCGGCTTCGACCGGACGCGGCCCTGGTTCGACGGGGCGCGCGGCGCCGCGGTCGCGGCCGTCATCGGCAGTACCGGGATCGCGTTCTACCTGGCGGCCCGGGGCCTGGGCTTCAATCTGACCGTGGTGCCGGAAGCGCTCCCCGACGTGTGGTGGAAGTACCCGGTGCTCATCCTCTCGGCGGTGCAGAACGCCGTACTGGAAGAGGTCATCGTCGTCGCGTATCTGCTGCGCCGGCTGGGGCAGTTGGGGTGGACGCCGGGCTCCGCGCTCGTCGCGTCGTCCGTGCTGCGCGGCTCGTACCACCTGTACCAGGGCATCGGCGGGTTCTTCGGGAACCTCGCGATGGGCGTCGTCTTCGCCTACCTGTACCGGCGGTGGGGGCGGGTCGGGCCACTGGTGGTGGCCCATTCTCTCTTGGACATCGGGGCGTTCGTCGGATACGCGCTGCTCGCCGGGAAGGTGGACTGGCTGCCCACCGCGTAGGGGGAGGCGCCCTGAGCGTGCTGCGCGTTCTGATCTGGCGGGGGTTAGGCGTTCAGCTCGCCCTCGATGACCGTGACGGCGCTGCCGGTGAGCTGGGTGCGGTCGCCGCGCAGCGCCACGCGGACCAGGCCGGTGCGGGCCGATGCCTGTAGGCCCGTGAGGTCGGTGCGGCCCAGGCGGCCGGCCCAGAAGGGGGCGAGGGCGGTGTGCGCGCTGCCGGTCACCGGGTCCTCGTCGATGCCGATGCGCGGGAAGAAGCAGCGGGAGACGAAGTCGTAGCCCCGGCCGGGGTCCTCGGCGGGGGCCGTGGCGATGATGCCGCGTTCGAAGCGCGCGGCCAGGGCCTTGAGGTCCGGGGCCAGCGCCCGCACCGTCCGCTCGTCGGGCAGCTCGACCAGCAGGTCACCGACCGAGCGGCCGGTGTCGTGGACGGAGAGCGGCCGCGCGCCGAGCACGTCCGCGAGGCCGTCCGGCACCGGCTCCTCGGTCAGCGGGGCCGTGGGGAAGTCGAGGGTGAGCGAACCGTCCTCGTTCGGGGTGGACACGAGGACGCCGCTGCGGGTGGCGAACCGGACGGGGCCCTTCGTCGTCCCCGTGGAGTGGAGCACGTGCGCGGCGGCGAGCGTGCCGTGGCCGCACATGTCGACCTCGGTGGCGGGCGTGAACCAGCGCAGCGCCCAGTCGGCGTCGCCGCCTTCGGGCAGCGGGTGGGCGAAGGCCGTCTCGGCGTGATGGACCTCCATGGCGACGTCGAGCAGCCAGGCGTCGTCGGGGAAAGCGGGCGGGGCGTCGAAGAGCAGGACGCCCGCGGGGTTGCCGGCGAAGGGACGGTCACTGAAGGCGTCGACGATACGAATGCGCATGTCGGAGACGGTAGTTGAGAGCGCCGAGCGCGCGCCAAGGCCAATTCGGTGTCGCCGGCCCCCTGCTCGCGTCACCGGTGCCGGGCCCGGTCGCGCCCCGTGGATAGGGTCCCTGGATGACCGTACATGTGGAGATCGTCAGGGAAGTCCACCAGGAACTCGTCGACGCCCTCGGCAGGTTGCTGCCGCAGTTGTCCTCGTCGGCGAAGCCGCTCGATCACGAGGCCGTCGCGCGCCTGGTGTCGTACGAGGCCCATACGCTGCTCGTCGCCCGGACGCCGGACGGCATCGTCGGGACGCTGACTCTGGTGCTGCTGCCGCTGGCGTCGGGGACGCGGGCGCGTGTCGAGGACGTGGTCGTCGACGGCGCGGCGCGCGGCCAGGGCGTCGCGGGACTGCTCACCCAGGAGGCGTTGCGGATCGCGCGGGAGGCGGGTGCCCGCACGGTCGATCTCACCTCACGGCCGGAACGGGCCGCGGCGAACCGACTGTACGAGCGTCTCGGGTTCCGGAGCCGGGATTCGAAGGTGTACCGCTTTTCGTTCGAGCGGTAGCCGCGGCCGTCAGGTCGCGGCGAACGTGGCCGCTGCCGTCGCCGTGGCGTCCGACGCTGCCGTCTCGCGGCGCCGACTGCCCCGCGGGTGCGGCTGCGGGACCGAGAACCGTGGCGCCGATCCCGGTTCGAGGGGCACCGGTCTCGGCCCGCTAACGCGGCTGCGCGTTCCGATGCTCGTCGCCCGTCTGCTCCAAGGCCGCCTCGTAGGCGTGCAGGGCGTTGACGACTGTGGCGCGTTGCGCGGGACCGAGGCCGCGCATGACGCGTTCCCAGGCAGAGGCGCTGCCGGAAAGCCATTCGGCGATCGGTGCGGCGTAGGCGGGGGCGATGGCGATGATGCGGCGGCGGCGGTCGTCGGGATCGGCGGTGCGGTGCAGCACGCCCGGCCGTGACAGATCGCTGACCATGAGACTGACGGTCGTGGGGGCCACCTCCAGCCGAGCGGCCAGTTCGTTGACGCTGGTGGGGCCGTCGTACTCCAGGTGGGCCAGGAGCGAGAGGTGCCGCGGTGCCAGGTCCAGGCCCTGGAGCGCGGGAGGTAGGGGCAGGCGCTTGGCGCGGCCCACGAGCCGTGGCATCAGCAACAGCAGGGTGCGGACGGCCTCATCGACGGCTGGGCCGTCCGATTCCGTGGACATGGGGACCTCTTCCGGATACCTTTAATAACAAAGGCTTTGCATTCAAAGGGAGCGAGGTCCACTATGCCGCATCTGACCGTTCACCTTCCAGAAGGCAGGCTGGCCGGGAACGAACCCGCGCTCGTCGCCGCACTGACCGACGCCGTGGTCGAGGTCTACGGCGCATGGGCCCGCGACCTCGTCAACGTCCGCCTGTCCGGAGTCCCCGCAGGCCGCTTCGCGCAGGGCGGCAAGGTCGTGGACACGACCGTCTCGGTGGTCCTGGGCCTCCGCGCCGGCGTCTTCGACCGCCCCGACGCCGCCCGGATCACCGCGCGTCTCGGTGCCGGGCTCACCGACGCGATCACGCGCGTCGTCGGCGACGACCTCCGTGCCGGGGTCACGGTCGAACTCGTGGCGTCGCCGCCGGAGCGCACCTTCGTCGGCGGTGTCCTCGCCGTGTGATCGCGCGTGTCGGCCGGGCGGGCTCGGGCGACTCGAGTCGTCGAGGAGCGACGCGATGGTGTGGGGCGGGGCATCAGGGCAGGTCGGAAGGGGGTTGTCAGGCGAGCTGTCCCGATATATCGTTGAGGCATCGCGATCGGTCAATGATCGCGGTCAACGATGTTGGCGATCCGTTGTGGATCGCCGCGGACAGTCATGAAAGGACTGATTCCTATGCGTACCCATGGATACGACCACGGACATGGACATGGACACCACGGACCTGGGCCGGAGGGACGGCGCGCCGCGTTCGGACCGTTCGGACCGGGCGGCTTCGGGCCCGGCGGTGGCCCCTGGGGCGGGCGCGGCCGCGGCGGCGGTGGGCCTCGCGGTCGGGCGCGGCGCGGTGACGTGCGTGCCTCGATCCTGGCCCTGCTGAAGGACCGCTCGATGCACGGCTACGAAATGATCCAGGAGATCGCCGAGCGCAGCAGCGGCGCGTGGAAGCCGAGCCCCGGCTCGGTCTACCCGACGCTCCAGCTGCTCGAGGACGAGGGCCTGATCGTCAGTGCCAGCGAGGGCGGCAAGAAGCTCTTCTCGCTCACCGACGCCGGGCGCACCGCCGCCGAAGAGGGGCCCGAGGCTCCTTGGGAGGAGGCCGGGCGCGGCGTCGACTGGGACGCCATGAACGAGATCCGGCAGGCCGGCTTCGGTCTGATGGAGGCGTTCGGGCAGGTCTGGAAGACCGGGAGCAAGGAGCAGCGCGAGAAGGCGCTCTCCGTCATCACCGACGCGCGCAAGAAGCTGTACCTGATCCTCGCCGACGAGGACTGAGCCCGTGGGGGCTCGACCAGGTCACAGAGCGCGGAAGAGGCGCCCCGCACGACAGGTGCGGGGCGCCTCTTCGTGTGCGTACGGCGGTGGGTCGCTCCGCGCGGTGGGTCAGGTGACCAGGCCGTTCAGTTTGCGCAGTGACTCGTTGAGCGCCGCTGTCGCCGAGTCCTTGAGCTTGCCCGCCATCAGGGAGACCGCCGCGCCGGTGAACTCGCCGTCGATGCGGACCGTCGTGGCCTCGCCGTCCGGTGTGAGTGTGTAGCGGGTGCCGACGTTCACACCCATCGGGCCCTTGCCCCTGATCGCGAGGGTGCGGGCGGCTTCCAGGTCCTCGACGGTCCAGGTGACCTCGGCCGGAAAGCCCATCAGCTTCATGTTCTCCTCGAACCGGCCGCCGGCTTCGAGCGAGGTCGGGGCGCCCTGGGGGAAGTTCGTGTGGGTGGCGTTCCACTCCCCGTACCGGGAGAAGTCGGTGAGCGTCGCCCAGACCTTCTCGGTGGGCGCGTCGATGCGTGCTTCCGCGCTGACTTCGGCCATGCGGCCACCCCTTTGTGTCGAGAGCCGTGTCGAGACCCGTATCGAGACCCGTGTCGGGACCTGTATCGAAAGCCCGGTGTCACTTCGTCGCGGAACGTAGCCGTAGAACCTCGAACATTCAATACTGATGAACCGTCAGGAATGGCGGGTGCCCGGCCTCAGCCCACGCGCTCGATCTCCGCGGCGTCGAAGAGGTCGTACGCGCGCGGGTACGGCCCCTCGTCGTGGCAGTGCCAGGCCTCCCAGAACAGGTCGGCGGGCAACGCGTCGTCCGGGGCGTACACGCGGTACACGTAACACCGGCCGTCGATCGCGGGCAGGGCCACGAGCCAGCACCTGCTCTCCATGTCTGTGACGGACGATCGGTGCGGGGGTCGCGGTTGCGTGCGGGGCGCAGGACAAGTCGGCGCGCGCCCACCGGGGAAGATCGGCGTGATCTCATCCGTAAGGAGGAGGAACCGTCCACCCGTGCCCACCCTGTGTCGGACGCGAAGATGCTTCCCCGCGGGGATGTTCGGGTGGATCCGACCTGATGAGGTGGGGTACGTGCAAAGCCCTACCCCGTCGGACGCGTCCGCGCACGGCCGTACCCGCGAAGAAGAGCCACTCGGCGTGCCGCTGACCGACGAGCTGGCGCTGGTGGTCGCGGGGGCCCGGCGCCGAGCGGTGCGCGACGGGGACCGGCAGATCGACACCGCCCACCTGCTGCACTCCCTCCTGGAGACCGATCCCGAGGTGCGCGACGCCTTCGCCGACGGCGGGCAGGTCGCCAAGCTGCTCGGCTATCTCGTGCAGCGCAGCATCGGCTACGGGTTGCAGTGGCAGGGCGCTGTCGAGGACTCCGGCGCCGTTCCCGTCGTGCGGGGCGCCCCGGGCTGGTCGCCCGTCGCCGCCGCGGCGATGGAGGCGGGCGCCGAGCGGGCCGTGCTCCGCGGCGACGGGCCTGCCCGCGGCGTGGACGTGCTGGCGGCGCTCGCGGACGACGTGGAGTGCCGGGCCGTCGAGGTGCTCGGCCGGGCCGGGGTCGATGTGGGGCAATTGCGGCAGCGGCTCGACCCGTCCCACGACGGATGCGGTTCCATCTGGTGAGACAGGGGTCATCGGGGGTGACGCTCCTGACTCGCCCTGTCATGATGTGCCGGTGCAGGGGTCAAAGGGGTCTCAGGAGAATCAGGAAACCGGCGGTCGCGGCTTCGGACTGGGGCTCGCCCTGGTCTCCGCCCTCGCCTTCGGCGGTTCGGGGGTGGCCGCGAAACCGCTGATCGAAGCGGGGCTCGACTCCCTCTACGTGGTGTGGCTGCGGGTCGCGGGCGCCGCGCTCGTCATGCTGCCCGTCGCCTGGCGGCACCGCGCCCTGGTGCGCCGCAGGCCGCTGCTGCTCGCCGGGTTCGGACTGCTCGCCGTCGCCGGTGTGCAGGCCTGCTACTTCGCGGCGATCTCCCGCATCCCCGTCGGCGTCGCCCTGCTCATCGAGTACCTGGCGCCCGCGCTCGTCCTCGGCTGGGTCCGGTTCGTGCAGCGCAAGCCGGTGACGCGGGCCGCCGCGCTCGGGGTCGTCCTCGCCGTCGGCGGTCTCGCCTGCGTGGTCGAGGTGTGGTCCGGGCTCAGCTTCGACGTGCTCGGACTGCTGCTCGCGCTCGGCGCCGCCTGCTGCCAGGTCGGCTACTTCGTCCTGTCCGACCAGGGCAGCGACGCCGGGTCCCGTGGGGGCGAGGTGCCGGACCCGCTCGGCGTCATCGCGTACGGGCTGCTGATCGGCGCCGTCGTGCTCACCGTCATCGCACGGCCCTGGGGCATGGAGTGGTCGGTGCTCGCGGGCAGCGCCTCGATGAACGGCACGTCGGTGCCGGCCTGGCTGCTGCTGTGCTGGATCGTCCTGCTCGCCACGGTCGTCGCGTACATCACCGGAGTGGTGTCGGTGCGGAAGCTGTCGCCGCAGGTGGCCGGGGTCGTGGCCTGTCTGGAGGCGGTCATCGCGACCGTGCTCGCCTGGGTCCTGCTGGGGGAGCACCTGTCGGCGCCGCAGTTGTTCGGCGGAGCGGTCGTGCTGGTCGGGGCGTTCATCGCGCAGTCGTCGAAGACGTCGAAGTCCGCGCAGCCGCCCGGCGGGCCGGTCGATGCCTCGCCCGAAACCGCGTTGTCGCGTTCCGGCGGCGCGGTCTAGGGTGCCGATCATGCATGCGTGTCGGCTGATCCTTTCCCCGCCGGTCCGCTGAGCGGACCCGGACGGGTGCCGGTCGTCCTCTGACGACCGGCCCGCCGGGGCCCGCCGCGGGCCGTCGGTGCCCCGGTGGAGTGAGTGCGATCTCCCCGGGTGGGACGCGGCTGTCCGCCGACGACCGTCCGTGTCCCCGGCCCCCGCCGTCCGCGCGGGGCCCACTCCGTGGAGAACCACGTGTCGAATGCTGTCTCGGCCGGCTCCGCCGTGCCCGCTGTCACTCTTCCCGCCGCGCCCGAACTGCCCGTCGCGCGCGGCCTGTCGTACCTGATCGTCGCCGGTCTCGCCTGGGGCACCGCGGGCGCCGCCGCCTCGCTGGTGTTCCGCGTGAGCGACCTCGGGCCCGCCGCCCTGTCGTTCTGGCGGTGCGCGGGCGGGCTCGTGCTCCTTCTCGTGGCGCGGCTTCTGCGGCGTCCGTTCACCGCGGCACCCCAGGTCACCCCGGACCGCGGGACGGGGAACCGGGGGCGCGCGGCCGTTCGGCTGAGCGTGCTCGGGCTCGCGCTCGCCGTGTTCCAGACCGCTTACTTCGCCGCGGTCGGCGCGACCGGGCTCGCTGTCGCCACCGTGGTCACGCTGGGCGCGGGACCGGTCCTCATCGCGGTCGGCGCCCGGTTCCTGATGGGGAGCGGCTCGGTGCCGGCGGCCTGGTCGCCGTCGGCGGCGCGCTCGCCGGGCTCGCCGTGCTCGTCCTCGGCGGCGGAGGCGCGACCGTCGAGCCGGTGGGGATCGCGTGGGCCGCCGTGTCCGCGGCCGGATACGCCGTGATGACCCTGCTCACCCGCTGGTTCGGGCGTCACGGGCGGTCCGGCGACCGACTCGGCACGACCGTGGGCACGTTCGCGGTCGCCTCCCTCGCGCTGTTGCCGTTCGGAGCGGCGGAGGGGCTGGTGGCCCACACGGACCAGGTCCTGGAGACGCTGACGCTGCTCGTGTACGTCACGTCCGTGCCGACCGCCCTCGCCTACGCCCTGTACTTCGCGGGCGCGGCTGTCGTGCGCTCCGCCACCGTGTCCGTGATCATGCTGCTCGAACCGGTCGGCGCGGCCGCCATCGCCGTCACGCTGCTGGGCGAGCGGCTCACGGTGGCGACCGTGGTGGGCACGCTCCTGATGCTGGCCGCGGTGGCGGGCCTCGCCGTGGCGGAGGCCCGGTCCACCGGCTGACCCGCCGGCCGTCGTCACCCGCCCCGCCGTCCTCCGAAGGACGGCAGGGCGTCGTGGGGCAGCCGGGAGGGTGACGGCCGGTGCTATGCGGTCCGGCGCCGCCGCTGCATCGCCAGGGCGCCGGCGTCGCGCGGGTCACCGCGCTCGGCGAGACCCTGCGCGATGCGGTCCTGGACCTCGTCCGGCTTGTGGCCCGCGTACTTGAACTTGGCCCGTACGTCGGTCACCTGGAGGCGCAGGACGCGGATGCCCGGGAGCAGGCGGCCGTACGGGGCTTCGCCGGGGGCGGCCTGGGCCGAGACGCCCGGCTCCTGGAAGTGGCGGACCTGGCGGTTCAGGAGCTCGGCCTTCAGCTCCGGGTCGTCCACCACCTGGGCGGTGCACCGGAGTTGGACCGCGGCGTAGACGCTGGTCGGCGTCCCGTGCTCGGCAGGGATGCCGGGCGGCGCCTGCCAGGGGCCCGGCACGAACGCGTAGTCGTCGACGACGCTGAGCAGGACCTCGGGGTTCGCGGCGAGCGCGGGCCACAGCGGGTTGGGGCGGGCCAGGTGCGCGACGACCTCGCCGAGACCGGAGCCGGAGCCGGGATCGGACCCCGACCTGGGAGCGGACCCGGCATCCGCCCCGGGGCCGCCGCCCGCCGACGGGTCGTACGCGAAGTGCAGGGGCTGGACGAAGGGCGGCTCGCCCGGCAGGCCGTTCACCGCGAGCTGCCCGAAGTCGTGCGCGGCGAGCCACTGTTGCCACTCGGCGGCGTCGCGCGCGGCGTCCCAGGGGTGGATCAGCATCACAGGTTCCGCAGGTAGGCGGGGACCTCGATGCCGTCGGCCAGGTCGGCGTCCGGGATCAGCGGGCCGTGGCCGCGCTGGAGCGGGACCACACCGGCCCAGTGCGGCAGGTCGAGGTCCTCGGGCTCGTCGTTCACGCCGCCGGTGCGCAGCTTCGCCGAGACCTCCGCGAGGTCGAGGCTGAGCACGGCCGTCGCCGCGAGCTCCTTCGCGTTGGCGGGCCGGGAGTCGGCGGACCGGCCCGGCACCACGTGGTCGACCAGCGCGTCCAGGGCGAGCCGCTTCTCCTGCGGGTCGGTGACCTGGTGCGCCGTCCCGTGGATCACGACGGAGCGGTAGTTGATGGAGTGGTGGAACGCCGACCGGGCGAGGACCAGGCCGTCCACGTGCGTCACCGTGAGGCAGACCGCGAGGCCCGGGTCCCGCTGCCCGGCCATCCGCAGCGGCCGCGAGCCCGTCGAGCCGTGCACGTAGAGCCGCTCGCCCACCCGCCCGTACAGCGTCGGCAGCACGACCGGGGCGCCGTCGCGCACGAACCCGAGATGGCAGACGTACGCCTCGTCGAGTATCGCGTGCACCAGGTCCTTGTCGTACGCGGCGCGTTCCTTGGAGCGGGTCGGCACCGTGCGCTCGGTGGGCGCGTACGAGGTGCTGCCGCTCGTCGGCGCGGCTTCGGCGGCGGTGGTCGTCGGCTCCGGGGCGACACTCATGTTGCGAACTCCATTGTATTAGTGCAAACTCTGCTTTGTGCTAGGAGAGTATCCGATCAATGGGCGTCGCGCAGCAGAGATTTCCGCGAGCGTCGAGCGTGCGGTGGCCGACGGTGGCCTGGAGCCGGGACAACTGCTGCCGCCGATGCGGGAGTTGGCCGAGCGCCTGGGGGTGAATCCCAACACTGTCGCGGCCGCGTACCGGACCCTGCGGGAGCGCGGGGTCATCGAGACGGCCGGGCGGCGCGGCAGTCGCGTCCGTCCGAAACCGGCGACGACGGCGCGCGAGCACATCCGGGTGGATGTCCCGCCGGGCGTACGGGACGTGTCCGACGGGAACCCCGACATCGCGCTGCTGCCCTCGCTCGTGGAGGCGTTCACGGCCGCCGCGACCGTCGCCGACCGGGAGCCGGTGCTGTACGGGCACGACTCCCTGGAGCCGGAGCTGGTGCGCCGCGCGCGGGCCGGGTTCGACGCCGACGGGGTGCCCGCGGGGCCGGTCGCCGTGGCGTCCGGATCGCTCGACGCGATCGAGCGGGTGCTCGCGGTGCATCTCAAGGCGGGCGACGCGGTCGCCGTCGAGGACCCGGGGTGGGGCAGCATGCTCGACCTCGTGCCCGCGCTCGGCCTGCGGCTCGTGCCGGTCGGCGTGGACGACGACGGGCCGCTGCCGGACGACGTGGAGCGGGCGCTGCGCGAGGGGCGCGGGCGCTGGTGGTGACCGACCGGGCGCAGAACCCGACCGGCGCCGCGGTGAGCGCGGCACGGGCGAAGGCCCTGCGCACGGTCCTCGCCGCGCACCCGGACGTCCTGCTCGTCGAGGACGACCACGGGCACGGCATCGTCGATCTGCCGCTGTGTCCGCTGGGCGGGGTCACGCGGCACTGGGCGTTCGTGCGCTCCGTGGCCAAGGCGTACGGGCCCGATCTGCGGCTCGCCGTGCTCACCGGCGACGCCGACACCGTCGACCGGGTGCGCGGCCGGCAGCGGCTCGGGCCCGGCTGGATCAGCCGCATCGTGCAGCGGGCGGTCGCCGGGCTGTGGGCGAGCGGCGCCGTGCACGCCCCGGCGGTCGCGGCCTCGTACGGGAAGCGGCGCGACGCCCTTGTCGCGGCGCTGGCCGAGCGGGGCGTCGAGGCGCACGGGCGCAGCGGTATGAACGTGTGGATCCCGGTGCCGGACGAGACCGGCGCGGTGGCGCGGCTGCTGCACGCGGGGTGGGCGGTCGCGCCGGGGGCCCGGTTCCGGATGAACGCGGGGCCCGGTGTGCGCGTCACCGTGTCACGTCTGGGGATGGACGACATCGGGCCGGTGGCCGACGCCGTCGCGTCCGCCACCGGCCCGGCGCCGGTGCGGCACTACGCCTGAGGTGCCGTTCCCGAGGTCCTGCGGGCGCGCGGCCGGGACTGGGTGAGCGCCGCGCCCGCCAGGATGATCACCGCGCCGATCGGTGTCGACCAGCTCAGCGACTCACCGAGCACGGCGACGCCCGCGCCGGTCGCGATGACCGGGACGAAGTACGTGACCATCTGCGCCGTCGTCGGACCGACCTCGGCCACCAGTCCGTACTGGATGAGGAACGCCAGGCCGGTGCCGAGCGTGCCCAGGGCGGCGATCGCCAGCAGCGGGACGGCGGCGAAGTGGTGCGGCCAGGGCGTGAACAGCGGTGTGACGAAGGCCAGTTGGGCCGTCGCGAGCAGGAGCTGGGCGCCGATCATCGACAGGTGCGCGTTGCCGGTGCCCGCCAGCGTGCGCCGGACGTAGATCCAGCCGACCGGGTAGCAGAACGAGGCGAGCAGAGCCAGCGCCGTGCCCGTCACGTCCAGTCCGTGGAAGCCCTGCCAGACGCCCAGGACCGTCAGGACACCCAGGAAGCCGAGGCCCAGACCCGCGACCCTGCGCCGGGTCGGCCGGTCCTCCGAGAGGGCGACCAGGGAGAGCGCCATGCCCCACAGCGGGGAGGTCGCGTTGCAGATGCCGGCCAGCGTCGAGGGGATCGACTCCTCGGCGAAGGCGAACAGCGAGAACGGGAGGGCGTTGAGCAGCAGTGCCGCGACCGTCAGGTGCCCCCAGGTGCGGGCTCCGCGCGGGAGGCGCTCGCGCTTCACGGCCATCGCCGCCGCGACCACCATCGTGCCGAACAGCAGCCGCCCGAACGTCACCTGGAGCGGCGCGTAGCCGTCCGTGCCCACCTTGATGAGCAGAAAGCTGAAGCCCCAGATGAGGGCGAGCACGCCGAAGCGCAGCCGCCAGTCGAGCGTGCGGCGGGGGAGTGTGCCGGTCGTGGTGTCGGTGGGGGTCGGTGTGCTGCCGCGGGGCGCGATGACGGTGCTCATGGGGTCAGCGTGCGGCCCGCCCTCCTCGTAGCACAAGCGAGATTTCTTGTGCGGTATCGCTTAGTATCGCTTACATGTTGAATCTGGAGCGGCTGCGCGTCCTCGACGCGCTCGCCCGGTACGGATCGGTCAGCGGCGCCGCCGAGGCGCTGCACGTCACGACGTCCGCCGTCTCGCAGCAGATGTCCAAGCTGGAGCGCGAGGCGGGCCAGCAGCTGCTCGCCAAACACGGGCGCGGCGTACGGCTCACCGACGCGGGACGGCTGCTCGCCGAGCACTCCGCGCGGATCCTGTCGCAGGTCGAGCTGGCCCAGGCCGACCTGGAGGCCCAGCGCGGGCAGGTCGTGGGGGAGCTGCGGCTCTCCGCGTTCCCGACGGCCGCGCGCGGACTGTTCCCCGAAGCGCTGGCCGCGCTGCGCCGCGCGCATCCCCAGCTGCGCGTGCGCTCGCAGGAGTTGGAGCCGGAGGCCGGCGTCGCCGGGGTGATGCGCGGCGACCTCGACCTGGCGGTGGTCCTGGACTGGTACAACAAGCCGATGCCGCTGCCCGACGGCCTGGCCAAGGCGAGCATCATGGACGACCCCGCCGACGTCGCCATGTCCGTCGGCCACCCGCTCGCGGGTCGCGCCGAGGTCGGCCTGGAGGACTTCGCGGACGACGAGTGGATCACCTGGGGCGAGGGCGAGTTCTGCCACGAGTGGCTGCTGTTCACCCTGCGTGCCAAGGGCGTCGAACCGCAGGTCGGCCACCGTGCCGCCGAGACCCACACCCAACTCGGCCTGGTGGCGGCCGGACTGGGCGTGTGCGTGGCGCCGCTGCTCGGCCGCGACCCGGTGCCGGAAGGTGTGGTGACCGTCCCCGTCCGGCAGCAGGTGCGGCGGCATGTGTACGTCGTCTGGCGCGCGGACGCCGACCGGCGGCCGTCGATCAGGGCCGCGGTCGAGGCGTTGCAGAAGGTGGGGGCGGACCTGGGGCGGGTGGCGGGGCCCGCCTGAGACCTTCCTCGGGTCCGCTTTCGGGGCTCGACGCCGACCTACAGCCCCGCGAGCTTCCTGAAGTCCCACGACGCGATCTTGTCCGGCGTCAGCCGCGCCCACGCGTGCCGGCCGTCGTACACCATCTCGGACATCCCGAAGTTCTTCCGCGCGAACTGCTTCTCGGGGCCGTCGAGTTCGGGGCACGGCGCGCCCGTGCGCGGGGACTCCCCGACGAACTCCACGCGCCCGGTCAGCTCGACACCGCGCAGCTCCCCGTACTCCTCGCCCGCGTCGACCACCACCGCCACCCGCCCGTCGGCCCGCAGGTCGGCCAGGCGGCGGCTGCGGGTGAGGGAGTAGAGCCACAGTGACTCCCCGTCCCACAGGAACCACAGCGGCGTGACGTGCGGCGTGCCGTCCGGTGACACCGTGGCGACGCGGCAGGTGCGTTGCTCGGCCAGGAACGCGTCCAGCTCCTGCGGCGACATCATGATCTTCCGGCCCCGGCGCTGGCTGTCGGCCATGTGCGCTCCCTCGTACGTGATGTGACGATGCGTCAGAAAGGCAGCATGCGGCCTCTTCCGTCCGCGCGCAATGGTGGCTAGTGTCCAGCACCCCGAAGTCGCGGACACCCAGGGGGAGTCATGCCGTCGCACGAGGAACTGGCCGAGCTGCTCGACCCGGCGCGCACGGTGCTGCTGACCGTCGAGTGCCAGCAGGGCGTCGTCGGCACCGACAGCGCGCTCCCCGAACTCGCCAAGGAGGCGCGGTCGTCGGGTGCCCTCGCCCAGGTGGCCCGGCTCGTCACCGCCGCCCACGAGAGCGGGGTGCAGGTGATGCACGCCGTCGCCGAACGCCGCCCCGACGGACGCGGTGCCAATCGCAACGGCCGCCTCTTCCGTGCCGCCGAGCGCCTCCCCGTACAGCAGTTGTCCGGATCGAAGGCGGTCCGGATCGCGCCGCCGATCGAGGTCGCGGACGAGGACCTCGTCGTGCGGCGGTTGCACGGACTGTCCCCGATCGCGGGCACCGACGTCGACCCGCTGCTGCGCAACCTCGGGTGCCGCACGCTGCTCGTCACCGGCGTCTCCGCCAACGTGGCCATCCCGAACGCGGTGTTCGACGCCGTGAACCTGGGGTACACCGTCGCCGTCCCGCGGGACGCGATCGCCGGGGTGCCCTCCGACTACACCCCGGCGATGATCCGCAACACGCTCGCCCTGGTCGCCACGATCACGACGACGCAGGACGTCCTGGCCGCGTGGAAGCGGCCGCGTCGGACGGCGGCTAGGCGAGGCTGATCGAGTCGCCGCTCGTCGTGATCTTCTTCTCGCCCAGTCCCTGGGTGGCCGGCCCGTGCTTCACGCTGCCGTCCTCGATCGAGAACTTGCTGCCGTGACAGGGGCAGTTGATGGTGCCGTCCTCGACCTTGGTCACCGGGCACTGCTTGTGCGTGCAGATGTTGGTGAAGCCCTTGAACTGCCCCTTCGTCGGCTGCGTGACCACGACCCCCGCGTCGGCGAAGATCTTTCCGCCGCCCTCCGGGATGTCCGCGGTCTTGGCGAGCTCCTGTCCCTTCTCGCCGCCGCCCGACGAAGCGTCGCCCGCGGGCGTCGACGTGTCGTCGTCCGATCCGCTGCCGCACGCGGTGAGCGCCGCGGCGATCCCGACGGCGCCGACCGCCGCGACGACGCTGCGCCGGGACGGCGTGGGGCCGAGCGGTGCGGTCTCCTGTGAAGCAGTCATGCTGTGCGTTCCCTTCGATGGGCCGTGCCTGGATCCGTGGGGGGCTTCTTCTACGTACGTGCCGTGATCCGGTGACGTTCAACAACTCTGCGATCTCATAACCTGGGCCCATGCTCACCGAAGTCACGGCGACCCGTTATGTCACCCCAATGAGGGAGGGCGGATCGCTGCCCGGCCTGGTCGAGGCCGACGATCTCACCTCGTACGTCATGAAGTTCACCGGCGCCGGACAGGGCCGCAAGACGCTCGTCGCCGAGGTGATCTGCGGGCGGCTCGCCCGGCGCCTCGGGTTGCGCGTGCCGGACCTCGTCGCCCTCGACCTCGACCCGGTCATCGGCCTCGGCGAACCCGACCCGGAGGTCCAGGAACTGCTCAAGGCGAGCGGCGGCACCAACCTCGGGACGCGGTTCCTGCCGCGCGCCCTCGGCTTCGACCCGCTCGCGTACACCGTCGATCCGCTGGAGGCGGGCCGGATCGTCTGGTTCGACGCGCTGATCAACAACGTCGACCGGTCCTGGCGCAACCCCAACATGCTGGTCTGGCACGGCGAGCTGTGGCTCATCGACCACGGTGCCTCCATGATCTGGCACCACAACTGGCGCGGTGCCCCTGCCTGGGCGGGCAAGGCGTACGACGCCACCGACCACGCCCTCGCCCCGTACGGGCCCGACATCGCCGCGGCTGCCGCCGAGCTCGCCCCGCGCGTGACCCCGGAGCTGCTCGCCGAGGCGGCCGCCGACGTGCCCGACGTGTGGCTCGTCGACGAGCCCGGGTTCGACGACCCGGACGCGGTGCGCCGCGCGTACGCCGACACGCTGCTCGAACGCGCCGCCACCATTCATGAGCGCGTCACGCTGCCGGAGCGCGACGCGACCCCGAACCGGCGCGCGCCGGGCTGGATCCAGGGAGCGGGCCGATGAGCGAGCGCGACGT